>JBKQNQ010000520.1:0-11362 GCA_052145875.1 Thiobacillaceae bacterium | reverse complement strand
CGTCAGCTCACGATTGTGCGCGGAACACACGACCTGGCTATGATCGACACACCGCTTGATCACTGAGCTGGGGCATCCGCTTATTGAAAGGAGGACACATCATGCCCGATCCACATTCTCTCGGCCTGGGCGTCGCCCAGCGGGCCGTGGCCATTCTTGCCCTGGCAATGTGCAGCTGCCTTTGCCTACATGAAAGTCTCGCCGCTGCAATGGCGCCGGCGTTGAGCGTCGAAATCACCAAATTTTCGTTCCAGCCAAGGGAAATCACGGTGGCACCAGGCACAAAGATCATCTGGACCAATCATGACGAGGTTCCGCATACGGTAACAAGCGCGGATAAGTCGTTCGCCTCTATGGCCTTGGATACCGACGACCGCTTCGAGCACACATTCATGCGGGAGGGCGACTTCCAGTATTACTGCGTCGTGCACCCCTACATGACGGGTGTCGTCCACGTGCGCACCCCGCAACTCCCTTAGCAGAAAGTTACCCGTTGCGGGATGCTGCAACGGCGGCGCAAAGGGCAAGATGGCGGCCAGTCCGGCGTACGGGCGTGCTGGCGAACATCTTGTGTAGAATGCAACCCATCGGATGCGTTTCTTTGAAAGGGAAACCCAGAATCCTCCAGCTCAGCATGCTTCATCTCCGCATTATCAGAGCGGCAACGATCTCTCTGATCCCAGGAACCGCGCCATACTGCCACAGGCTTCTCTTCAGTGGCACGAACGTCTAGTGGACTATCTCGCAAGATCTCTGTGTCCCTGGAGCCACCTGGCCTGTCTTGCTCCTTTGTAACACTTGAACTTCCCCCGAACATGTCAAGGGTATCCGTTTGCGACACGGGCGTCGTAATCGGGGCCTATACTTGGCTGCCTCAGGACCGATTTGGGCGCCCGGATAGGGCTCCTCAAGCCATAAGCCGTTGGAAGGGTGTGCGCTTGGCGCTACGGCTGGAGTCCTTGTGCACGGTCACTGTTGGATCTCTTGCCCAAGTCATTTTGCCGGGCTCAAAGTTTATCGGCCACCCTTGGCGATGAATCGTGCGACCGCGGGACGCTATTGGGTGCTTTTGCTTCGTCAAACCCGAAGCCTTAATTCCGGATTCCACCAATCCCCGTGGAGGCCATTTTCAGAAACAGCCCAGGGCCACTCCGAGCAGCGCTGAAGGAATGCTTTCTTTGCACGAAAATTGGTCTTTACTGGATAAAGGGCACGATGCGATGAAGGAGATTATCCCTGGCGTTTATCATTGGACAACCTTCCACGAAGGCATCCAAGCCTATGTCCATTCCTACTATATCAGTGGTACCGATCCGGCAGTACTGATCGATCCTCGGGTTCCAGCGCAAGGCCTGGAGTGGTTTGTGCGGCACAAGACGCCGCAACACGTCTACCTTACCAACCGCCACCATTATCGGCACAGTGACCGCTTCGTGGCACGTTACGGCGTACAGGTCTGGTGCCACAAGGATGGCCTGCATGAATTTTCCAGAGGCGAGAAGGTGAAAGGCTTCTCACACGGTAAGGAATTGCCGGGAGGATTCTTGGCCTTGAAGGTTGGGGTGTTGTGCCCAGAGGAAACCGCCCTGTACCTTCCGATAAATGGTGGACTTCTTTCCATCGGCGACGCGATTGTCCGTTCCCGCGGAAAGCTTGGCTTTGTGCCGGATGCGTACATGGGTGATGACCCAGAAGGCGTCAAGCGCGGCCTACGAAAGGTGTTTCTCAAACATCTGCAGGAGCGTGACTTTGACCATCTGCTGTTTGCCCATGGCACGCCATTGATCGGCGCGGCGCAGCGTGGCCTGGGGAGGTTTCTGGAACAATTCGCAAGGTAAGCTACAGGGTGGGGGCACCTTCTCTTCCAAGGAACGCGACGTCCTATGAGAAACGCGCCGTTTCGTTGACGTGCGCCTGAGCGATCCGCTTGCGAGCCGTGCCCCCTTTTCAGTAAGCCTCGCTTTCGACAGCCGCGTGTTGGGAGAAGTTGCCCGGCCATGCCTGCTAAGACGGGCCGGTAGCGGCCATCCGGCTCGGACCCTCCGTATCGGTTCGAATTACGCGGGGCGTCTCGCTTCGCGCGCACATTTACGTACAGTCGTTCCAGATACCTTGTGGAGTACACGCGTCGCGCATCGCCACGGCGTAGATTGCGCGCAGTTTCTCGCGTTGTGCGGTCGATCAGCGGTGCAAGAGCGGGGCGCTTGCCCCGAGCAGGGAAGTCAAAGTCCGGACTCGCGGCGATGCTCTGTTCCAGCATCAGGAAATGGCGTCTTGATCGGTCAGGATATCAATGTCGACAAATCCCGCAGCCTGGAGCAGAGCGTACACGAGTTCGGCGGTTCCGATATCCCAATGCAAACGTATGTCGATGCCTTCGACTGCAGCTCATTGCTGCAAAACTTACGCGGTGGCAAAGGCCGTCTCTGGATCGGTTTTGACTCCAAGCCAGCCACCGGGGACGAGCAGCGCGCGCCATTTCATTCATGCGCGCGGGACATCGCGCATCAGCGCCAACGCTGCACAGCGAAAGACGTGGTCAAACAACGCGTTCGGCACGCGCAGGTCTTCGGCATCCGCCAGCTCAAAACGCACCTGGCTTAGGCCCGATGCCCGGGCGTTAGCACGCGCCTGATCGAGCACGCAGCCACGGATATCAATGCCAAGCGCCGCGCCTTGGGGCCAACCGGTCCGGCCATATGCAGCGCCACGAGCCCGGTTTCCGTGGCAATGTCGAGCACGTGCTGAGCGGGCACGATCGGCGCACGCTGCACGAGCAATGCGGCAAGCCGTCCATGCAAGGCCGCGTTACCGCAAGTGGCGTCATAGTCCCCTGCGCGAGGCCGATACATGGCAGCGACGCGTCGCTTAGAGTCATCAAGACGCGGAAGGAATCCTTCCGATGCCATGGATCGCGCACCCCATAAAGTGACCTAGGCCACGCTCGCCGCGGTCCAATGATTTTGCACCCACCGCGAAATCGGATTCAATCCCCGCCTGATCGTATAACAGGCTTGGGATCTGCCTGACAAGGACAACGCTGTAGTGGCATAAGCCTCGGAATAATGGTGTCGCCGGCACCCGGATGCGACGGCACCGGGCCGCGCGGCCGACAGTTAGCAAGTCCACCGGGCCCGAACCAACGGCAAACTTCTTTTTGATCGAATGAACCCCGTTAACTGGCCCAACGCTGTGGCGCTACTCCCAGATATTCCCGCGCCGCGCCTTCAGTTTGGCACGTCGCGCCTTGTCTTCCATTCGCCTCGCGACAGCAGATTTCGTGGGCATAGTCGGCACACGCATCTTCGGTGGCACAGCAACGCTGGCAACAAGCTCTTGAAGACGCCGTAATGCTGCAGCGCGGTTTTTCTCCAGGCTGCGGAACTCCTGCGCCTTTATGATGACAACGCCGTCTTTGCTGATACGTTGATCGCCCAGTTTCAATAGGCGCTCCCGAATTGGCGGGGGTAGCGTCGAGGCGTTGATGTCAAATCGTAAGTGCGCCGCATTGGCGACTTTGTTGACGTTCTGTCCCCCCGCGCCCTGTGCGCGGATTGCGGTGATTTCGACTTCTTCTGGCTGGACTATGAAGCGGCGGTACATATGGATACTGTCAGGGAATTGCGGAATTTTGTAAATCCAGCCCAAGCTTCCGGTCAGATCGCGGGCCCTGGAGCGTACTCTCAAGTCCAATACGCTGGCGCCACTCCGTCCAAATTATGTTCGCTGCTGTGCCGCTCGTGACCAACTGGACGCGGTGATGACAGGTTCTGGGCCACCCCGCGAAACACACCTTCCGGGCGATGCCACTCGGCAAGTAATCGGCTCATACCCAGAGATCGCTGACGGGTGACCTTTCAGGCCAAACCACCGGCTCGTCGCTCCTGTCTCGTGCACGTCCAGTGCGCCAGACGGCGGACTGGACGGCTTTCTCACGGACAACAAAAACGGGCATGTCTCCCAGGGCGGGAAATCAATGGGATTGAAGATTTTGAATGCGCTGCGCTTCAGCTTCCATCATTTGTTGCAATTCCTGAACGTTCTCTTGCACTCGTTGGCTTCCCAATTGTGCCCCCTTACTTGCTAACTCGGGCACTTCCCGCAATGCCTTTTGCCCTAGTGGCGTCTTGTAGAACTCAGTCAACCCTTTGAGTTCTGACTCGGTAAAAGCATCTGCATACATTTTGACCAAATCGGGTTTCAGGCTCTCATAGCTCATGTGCTCCTGAAGAAACGTGAGCAGCACCTGTTTATAGGGAACAAGTTCTGGCTTGTCTGCGAGCTGAGAATCCAGGGTTTGCGAAATTGTCTGTTCCAACAGACCTTTCATCCCCATTGTATCGAGGAGCGCTTCTGCCGCATTCTTTGCGCCGTCATCCGCGAATAAAAGACCGCTTAGGACTAAAGAACACACAAACACTAACGCTTTTGGAAAATTCAAGATGGGTTCCTTTTTGAATGAAACCATAAGATCCGCGTAATCGCCCGAGCGGGAATTTTAGCCGAGTCAGCCCGCATTCACTCGGACGGGTGGGTCTGCCTAATATCTTGTAGTCTAGCCGAAAAGTACCCTAGACGGGCCGCTTGCCCACCGCCGGTTTCGACAATCCTTGATGCTCGCGCAACGTGCGTCCCCACCGAAGTTCAGCATAGGCGACGTGCGACCACAGCGGGGTCCCCCGCTCGGATCAGGGTGCGCCAAGATTGGTAATGCGGCAATTGCAACTGCCAGATTCGATGGCTTGAAGCGCTCCTTTGGCATTCTGGCCCCGCTCCACTCCTTACCCCCGCAGCCCAGTCCTCTCGACATCGGCTCCAGCCAATATCGGAACCCGCGGTCCGAACATGATTCGGGCGCTAAGCTGCCACACGGTGAACTGCCTCATGGCAGCTACAGGTACAGGTATTCGCGAACCCGATCTGCCCGATGGCGCTTGATCGCGCTGAGCAGCGTGTGGATCTCCACTGTACTCAGATCGGGATAGGCCTCATGCACCACCCGCTGCGCGAGATAATCGATCGAACCGTCTACCCAATCCTGGCGTCCATGAAAAAACTCGACGATGCGCGCGTGTGCCCTCGGAAAGATCGCACGTAGCCGATCGTTCCGGCGGCGCTCAACGTTCAGTGATTGGTAGCCTGTGGTCTCCTTTTCCATTTGGCCCCCCCGTTGTTGTCCGATAACTCCATCCTAGACCATGCTCCCATTAAGGTCTCCGCCGTTACGGGCGCCGATCCGCCATAAATGAATCCCTGATCCGACTAAAGGATCCGATTATTTGAGGCTGCGGGATTAGATGTTAACTTGCGCGCTTTATCCACAACGTTCAGCGCGGATGCGCCTTGTAGGGCGACGGGTACATCGATCGGTTAGAAGGGGTGAACGATGACACAGGAAAACGATTTCGCATTTACCGACGATGCCACTGGCTTCGGATGCGCGGCGGCAGTTCCGCCGCTGCGGATCGGGCTGAGCCCAAGGTGGCACGAAGCGGCGCGCGCACTCTGGCTGGCCAGCTGCCTGACAATGCCACTTCCTGCCCTGTCAGCTGACTTCGCGCTATCCACAATCGCATGCCACCCATTGATGCTCGATGAGGAATGCCGCACCTACATCGCGGAGATGGCTCGAGCAACGACGCCTACTATGCGCGGTGCGATCAAGACTCGCTATGAGCTGCTCATTCGGGACCGTGATCAGGCCTGTCGATGCAATGTTGCGAAGGCGCGGAATCGGATCGCCCGGCCTCATCCCGGGGCAATAACGCTGACATTACAGAACCGGGACTGACACCGCGTTTCTGCGCAAAGCCACCACTGTTAGCGCGACCCGCAGCCTGATTTTGCCGCCGCGAGAACACCACTTCGCACCAGCGCGTTTGTGGACCCGCGGCAACGTTCGGCGCTTGCCTTAAGTGGTGAAGCGTCTGCCGCGTGAAATTCCAAGCCGGGCTCGCCATTGGTGAGCGGATCTCGCGTTACGCGGCATCGGCGCGTTTCATCGCCGCAAACGTTGCGCTTCTTCTTCCTACGGGCTGGCACGACGACCATGGACCGCGCCTGGCGCCATGGCACCGTCCCCATTCGCCACTGATCCAGTCCTGAAGCGACAGGCCGCGAGCATCATCTTGCGTAGCGCGCGCCCAGACATTGACCCGGCGACGCTCTTTCTTATCGAAGCGGCCGCCGCCCCAACGACGTGGGTCAGCCCGCCTTCGACTGGTCCGCCTCGACGAAGGGCACCGCATGCTCTGGCGGCAGCGGTGGACTCACGTAATAGCCTTGGACGATGTCGCAGCCCAGCGTGCGCAGCAAGTCATACTGCTCCTTGGTCTCAACGCCTTCCGCCACAACTTCCAGGCCCAGGCTGTGGCCCAGAGAGATACTTGCCGCAGTGATGGCAGCATCGTTCACGTCCCCGGGCAAGTCGCGAATGAAAGTGGCATCAATTTTTAGTACGTCCAGTGGATAACGTTTCAGGTAGGCGAGCGACGAATAACCGGTTCCGAAGTCGTCGACCGCAAGCCGAACGCCCAGAGCATCCAGCGCGTCCAAAATCTCTTGAGCCAGATGCACGTCCTGCATCACGGTTGATTCGGTTATTTCGATCTCAAGCGCCTCGGCGCGTATGCCTTCTTCCTTGACCACCCGGGCAACCATGTCGACGAGCCTGTGGTCAGAAAACTGTCGCGCCGAGACATTCACGGCAATGCGTGGGGGCATTCCGTGGGTGGCCTGGTAACTGCGCCATTGGCTACAGGCGTTGCGCAGGACCCATTCTCCAACAGGCAGAATCAGTCCGGTTTCCTCCAGCAGCGGGACAAACTCGGCTGGCGCGATCAACTGAGCGTGTCCAGGGCGTTGCCAGCGCAATAAGGCCTCGCACCCCGTTATGTGACCAGTGAGCAAGTGATACTGCGGCTGGTAGTAGATCTGGAACTCGCTGCGCGCGAGCGCCTGGCGAAGAGCGGTCTCCGTATCCAGCAACTCCTTGCTGCGGGCATTCATGTCCGGCGCGTAGAATTGGTACTGGCTGCGGCCCCTGGCCTTGGCCCGAAACACCGCCGTGTCGGCGTTCTTGATGAGGGTCTCCTCGTCATCGCCATCGCTCGGATACAGCGCGATGCCGGCGCTGAAGGTGATGAAGACCTCCCGCTGACCAATCCGGATAGGCGCCTCCAAAGTATTGCGCAGCTTATTCATGACCACCAGTACATGCTCGACGCTGCCAAGGTCACCGCCTAGAACGACGAACTCGTCGCCACCGTAGCGGGCCACGGTATCGTTCGGTCGCAGGCACCCCGTCAAGCGCCGGCCCACTTCTTTGAGCAGGCTGTCGCCCGCCGGGTGGCCGAGGCTGTCATTGACCCGCTTGAAATTGTCCAGATCGAGGAATATCAGCGCAAGCAGTCGTCCCTGGCGGCTGGCGCGGCTGATCTCGGCGCCCAGCCGGTCTCCCAGCAAGGTGCGATTCGGCAGACCGGTCAGGGTGTCGTGAGTCGCCTGGTGGCGCAGTTCCGCCTCGTGCTGCTTGCGCTCGGTGATATCGCGAGCAATGGTGGAATAAAACTCGATCGCACCATCGTCGCCACGGTGCGCCAAAACGACCTGTGAAACAGGAATTTCTTGACCGGGTTCGCCGTGCAGCGTGTTCTCGCCTTCCCAAACACCCTCCGCGGCCGCGCGGGGCATCGCTTCATGCAGCAAGTGCTGAACGCCCTGCTCCGAGTGGCACTGGGCCAAGGGTACTCCGGCGATGTCATTGCCGGGGCTGCGGCCCAAAAGCCGGCGCCCCGCGCGGTTAAGGTAGAGTAGTTTTCCATCGGCGTCTGCCGTGGCCACGAAATCCGTGGTGGCCTCAAGGATGGCCACGAGGCGTGCCCGCGCTTCGTCGGCACGCACCCGCTCGGTGACGTCGCGTCCGGTGGACACGAAATGGGTGATTGAGCCGCCATTTTCCATCAGTGGCGTGATGGTCTTCTCTTCGTAGAACAAGGTCCCGTCCTTGCGCCGGTTCACCACCGTGTCGTGGAACACTTGGCCGGAGAGCAAGGTAGCCCACATGCGCTCAAAAAATCTGGCGTCATGCCGACCCGAATTAACCAGCGCTGGAGTTTGGCCCAGCACCTCATGCGTCGAAAAACCGCTCAATCGCTCGAATGCCGGGTTGACATACTCCATGCGCCCTTGGGCATCGGTAATAAAGACGCTGTCGGCGCCTTGTTCCACCGCCAGGTAAAGCTGGCGCAGCTTCTGCTCGGCCTTGCGCCGTTCGCGCCGGCCCCGGGCATCCTCCAGTTCCCGCCGCACTGCGGGTGCAAGGCGGGAGAGGTTGTGCTTCATCACGTAGTCCTGGGCACCCGCCTTCATGCAGGCGACGGCGGTGTCCTCGCCAATTGTGCCTGAAACAAAAATGAAGGGCAGGTCAGGATCGTGGCGGCGGGCGATTGCCAGTGCGAGGTCGCCGCGGAAATGGGGCATCGTGTAATCGGAGAAAACGATATCCCAGTGCTCCCGAGTGAGCGCGGTCTCCAGGTCCCCTTCACTGTCGACCCGGCGCCAGTGCAGGCGGAAATCCTCGTGCTCGAGCCGGCTCGCGAGCAGCAACGCATCGTCCTCCGAATCCTCCACAATTAAGGCATTGAGGGTAGGCGTTTGACGTTCAGTTTGCATGATTTCCGCCCGTCACTCCGTGGCGGGTTGATTGAGCAGCAGCCAATACAGGCCGAGCTGGCCCGCAGCGTGCATAAAATCGTCGAAATCCACCGGCTTACGCACGTAGCTGTTTGCACCCAGGCTGTAGCCCTTGAGTCGATCCTCCTCCTCATTTGACGAGGTGAGCAGTACCACCGGCAGGAGCCGCGTGCGGTCTTCGGCGCGAATCCGCCGCAGCACCTCAAGGCCATCGATCTTAGGCAGTTTGAGATCCAGGAGCACTACCGTCGGTAAATCGCTGGGATTCCGTTTCGAATGCGGCCCGGTACAGAACAGATAATCGAGGGCCTCCGCCCCGTTGCGCGCCACGAAGACCATATTTCCGATTTTGTTCTTCTCGAGTGCATGCAGCGTCAAGGCCTCGTCGTCAGGATTGTCCTCCACCAGGAGGATGGTTTTTTCCTTCATGGTTCACTCCGGTCTCAGGGTAAAGTGGAACGTCGCGCCGCGGTCTATGGCCGCGTCCGCCCAGATGCGCCCACCATGCTTGTGGATGATGCGCTGGACCGTGGCAAGCCCGATTCCGGTGCCTGGAAACTCGCGCGCGTCATGCAAGCGTTGGAAGGCACCAAACAGCTTGTCCGCGTAGACCATGTCGAAGCCGGCGCCATTATCCTTCACTGAATAGACCGTCACGCCGTCTTGCAACTGCATGCCGAACTCGATCCGGGCTTCGACCCGCTGACCCGTGAATTTCCATGCATTCGCGAGCAGGTTTTCAACCGCGATCGTTAGCAGCTTGGCATCACCCCAGGCGGTCATGCCGGGCGCCACAATGCATGCCACGTGGCGCCCCGGTTCGTGCTTCTGCAGGGCGTCGATCAATTCGCCCGCCAGGGTCGAAAGATCCACATTGCCGAACTGAAGCTCCGCTCGGCTTACCCGAGCGAGTTTAAGCAAGTCGTCAATCAGCAGACCCATTTGCTGGGCGGCCCGACGCACCCGCTCAAGTCGGTCGCGACCCTGCCCGTCGAGTTGGCTGCCGTGCTCATCAATCAGGATGCGGCTGAAACCGTCGATCGCACGCAGGGGAGCACGCAGATCATGCGACACCGAGTAGCTGAACGCCTCCAACTCCTGATTGGCGACGTCCAATTCTGTATTCCTCCTTGCCAAGTGTTCGTTGAGTTCGCGGATGCGCCTTTCTGCCCGGCGCTGTGCGGTGATGTCGCGAATGTCACCGAAGACAAGCAATTCCGAGGCGGTTTGGATCGGACTTAGGCTAATGGATACGGGAAACTCACTGCCATCCTTGCGTCGGCCATACAACTCCTGGCCCTCGCCCATGGGCCGCACGCGAGGCGCATCGGCGTAGTCGCGACGATGGCCGGCATGGCCTTCCCGGAATCGCTCGGGTACCAGCATTTCCACAGGCTGGCCGATCATTTCTTCGGGGGGGTAGCCAAACAGGACCTCGGTTTGCTTATTGACGACTACGATGCGCCCAAGCTGATCGACGATCACAATACCGTCTGGCGCCGACTCCACCAGGCTGCGGAACAGCGCCTCGGTGTGCTTGAGCGCTTCTGGCACAGATGTCCGCTTAGCCTCGTTCGTATCCTGCGTTGCGATCATCGCGGCAGGAGGCTTGTTTTCCATATCAGAGAGTCTCGTTGCGCCATCTTCGGCTCCGACCGCCGAGGCGGCAGAAAGTTGTCCGACGGGGACCATGATTTCCCGACTATTCTTGTCAAGTATAGTCCGGCTAGGGCCTGTGTCGTCAAGCAGTCGTGGCAAGGGGCTGGCAATTCAGCGCTCCCCAAGGACAGCTGGACGGGTTCAACCGATTAACCCCGCCGAATGGGTTCCAGACCACAGAAGGGAACCCTTAGCCGCCAGGAAGCGGCGCGCGTTTCGCGGTCGCACGGCAACGGGCAATACACCCACCCGAATGTTTGACCGGCTTTCAGCCTGGTGGGCACCCGCAGCATTCGCGCCCCCCTCTCGGGTGAAGGCCTGAACTTCGGCTGCCCGTGTGTCCCTCCAGCCCTGGCACACGTCCGGCACGAGACGCCGGATCTGGCTCTTCCGCGCGATCACATCAGCCACCGCGCCACCGCCAGCCCTAGAATGAGCGCGTTCCGAATGCAGGGAATTTCGGCGTAGGGCAGCCTCTCAGCTCCTCCGACACGACTTAATGCCGAACGACGGCCTGTTCCTCGGCCGGTTCATGCAGGTATTGGCTCGCTCCGCTGGACACTTTTCTGCGCCGTCCGTGTCTATGGATTAAACATGTTCCGTACATGAGGTGTCCAAACAGCCTAAACGCCCCTTCCGTGGATCAGGGGGAGCACTTGATAGCCTACGCCAGATGGCTGAAGTTAGGACTCGGATGCGCGCCCGCAAGCCTTTTGGCGATATGGAGGTGTTCGGGCCTCTCCACACGGGCGGGGCCACCATCGTGGCGTGCAGACCCCATGACCTCGGGACGTGACATTGAAGGAGAAGCGGATGATGTTTCCACAAACACCACGCCAGATGATTGGTCGCGATGTGAGCGAGTGGATCGACGGGGCGCCTTTATTGACCGCTCGGATCGTGTGACGTCGCATGCGAATTCTTTTTGCCGACAGCAGCGCCGCCGGCGCGCTTCCCGTTATCGATTTCCTCCAGCGGAATGGATTGGACATAACCCATGTGGAGGATG
>JBKQNQ010000519.1:0-7701 GCA_052145875.1 Thiobacillaceae bacterium | reverse complement strand
CTTTCCACAGCAACCGTATCCTTGACTTGTCCTACACGGCTGCATACAAGCTGGGCATTGTCGGGACTGGGCAGGGCCGAGTGCGGGTGGAAACTGGGTCACGATCGCATTGGTCGCTGGCGTTGTGACGGGGCGGGGCGGAGACGTTGTGCACGCCGTCAGTAACACAAGCACAACGAGATATGGATACAGCTTCATGTCTTTAGCAGTTTGCGGTGGGTCGCCATGCTCATCAAGATGCCGAAGCCTATCATTAGTGTCAGCATCGCCGTTCCCCCATAACTCATGAGGGGAAGGGGCACTCCCACTACTGGAAGAATGCCTGACACCATGCCCATGTTGACAAACACACAAGTGAACAGATTCAAACTGATTACACCCGCCATTAAGCGCGCAAAAAGCGTCGCGCCACGTGAGGCGATCAGGAGGCCGCGCACCACGATCCCCAGATAGAGCAACACCAGGAGGATGCCACCCAACAGGCCGAACTCTTCACCAAACACTGCAAAAACAAAATCGGTGGTCCGCTCCGGAATGAAATCCAAACGGGATTGCGTTCCCTCCATCCAGCCCTTACCGAGCAGGCCCCCTGAACCGATCGCAATGGTGGACTGAATGATGTGATATCCGGCGCCCAATGGGTCGGATCCAGGGTCGAACAGCGTAAGAATCCGTTGTCGCTGATAGTCATGCATCATGTTCCACGCCACGGGGAGAAATGCTCCCACGGCGACAGCCAACGCAGCGATAATCTTCCATGGCAGGCCGGCGAAGAACAGCAGATAGAACCCGGAAGCCGCGATCAGAATCGCTGTACCCAAATCGGGCTGGCGCAAGATCAGCAGCAAGGGTACGACAACGAGCAATGCGGCGACGAAGAAATCTTTTAGCCGTAATATCCCAGCACGGCGCTGAAAATACCAGGCAAGCATCAAGGGCAGTGCGATCTTTAAGAGCTCCGAAGGCTGAATAGCTCCAAAGCCAAGATTCAGCCAGCGGCGCGAGCCGTTGCGCACCTCGCCGAACAGGGCGACGCCGATCAGCAATAGGATGCCCAGTCCATACAAGGGTGGCCCCAGCTTGGCCAGGATATGCGGTGGAACGTTGGCGACGACCACGAGAACAATCAGTCCCACCAGAATGTTGGTCACATGGCCAATTAACCGCTCCATGCTCTCGCCAGACGCACTATAGACAACCGCCGTGCTGACTAACAACAGGATAATGATCTGCGCAAGCAGGATGCCATCAATATGTTTTAGTACCTGGCGTGTCCGAAATCTAATCAGCTGTGGGTTCACCGGTTCCCCCTTTCGGCATCGCCTGGGACTTGCGGCCCAAAAGATAGTAATCAAACACTTTGCGCGCAATGGGCGCGGCAGTGGCCCCGCCATGACCGCCATTTTCCACCAAAACTGCCAGTGCAATTTTGGGATTGTCGGCAGGCGCAAACGCCACAAACACGGCGTGATCTCGCAATCGCTCCGCTACCCGGCCCGCTTCGTAGCGCTCATTCTGCCTGACGCTGAACACCTGCGCGGTGCCGGTCTTGCCCGCAATCGAGTAGGGTGCACCCGCCCCCGCAGCAGCCGCGGTGCCACCCGGCTTCAGCACATCAACCATGGCGGAGCGCACCAGTGCCAAGTCCCCCGGTCTGAAATTTATCCGATGCAAAACCGTGGGGGGCACCAGCGTTTCGCGATGGCTCTGCCCATCCCGCAGGGCTCTTACTAGATGTGGCTCATAGAAGGTTCCGCCATTTGCAAGCATCGAGACCGCGGCCGCCAGTTGCAATGGGGTGACCAGCTGATAGCCCTGGCCAATTCCCGCGATGACCGTCTCACCGATCATCCAAGGTTTCTTCCAGCGTCGTTGCTTCCATTCGCGGGAAGGAAGCAATCCCGCTGACTCTCCATCCAGATCGATTCCGGTCTTGTCACCAAAACCGAACTGAGCAAGAAAATTATGCATGCGATCAATACCCATGTCTGCCGCAAGCCGATAATAGTATGTGTCGCATGATTGAACGATGGACTTGTGCAGATCAACTACCCCATGGCCTTCCTTGCGCCAGTCGTGATACCGGTGGCTACTTCCGGGGATCGAATAATAACCCGGGTCGAAGATGGTATCTGTGGCCTTTCTCAAGCCCATTTCCAGCGCACCCATCGCCATGAACGGCTTGATGGTCGACCCCGGGGGATAAATGCCATTGAGTGCGCGATCGACCATCGGTCGGTCGGGTGAATCATTCAACTCCTTCCAGCTGATCGGATCGATCCCGTCAACAAAAAGATTGGCATCGAAGCCAGGTTTGCTCACCATGGCAAGCACCCCACCCGTGTTGGGATCGAGTGCGACCAGTGCGCCGCGATAATCACCGAAGGCCTGCTCGGCAACGGTCTGTAAGCCCTTGTCCAAATAAAGCAGCAAATCGTGACCCGCGACCGGCGCAATGCGGGCGAGCAGACGAATGGCCCTGCCCGATGCATCCGTCTCCATCTGATCGAACCCCATTCGACCATGCAACACATCCTCGTAACTTTTCTCCAGCCCCAGCTTACCGATGTGCACCGACCCCTTGTAGTTTGACACATGGCCGCTGTCTTTAAGGTCCTGCAAGTCGCGATCATTGATGCGTCCAATGTAGCCGATCGCGTGCGCGAGGCCATCACCTTCCGGGTAGTTTCTAAAAAGCCGCGCCTTCACTTCCACACCCGGCAGGCGATAATGATTCGCGGCGAGCACCGCGACTTCCTGATCGCTAAGCCGGTCCTTGAGCGGAATCGCTTCAAATTCACGCGATTCTTCAAGAAGCTTCCTAAACCGCCCGATGTCGCGCGGCGTGATTTCGATGAGTTTGCCGATTTGGGCAAGAGTTGCTTCCAGATTGCCCACTTTGGACACAGTAAGTTCAACGGTATAGGCGGAATAATTCTCAGCTAAGACATCGCCCTTGTTGTCAAAGATCAGGCCACGCCCCGGCGCCGCCGGTACCCAAGTGATGCGATTGGCTTCGGCCTGGGCAAGAAACTGCTCGTGGTGGAGCACCTGCATGTAAAACAAGTGGCCGAGCAAGACCAGCGCCAATAGGCCAGCAAACAGCCCCGCCCATTTCAGCCGCCCATCGAACCTTTCAAGTTCAAGCTGAAGGTTTTTTAATTCCGCTGCCATCAACCGGTTTGTTTTCCGGCCGCCGGCATCGTGCCCACGTAAGCCAGTCCATACCAAATGACGGCACCGATCGGGGCAGCAATGAAGCTCTCGAGGAGTTGTGGCGTTTTGCCCGAAGTCCACCCGATGACCACCGTGACCACCTCAACCAGCAATAGAACAACGAAGATATGCATTGCCTGATAGTGCAGTGCAAACTGAACCAGGCGGCGCTGCAGGTGCTGAACCAGATATACACCAACGACGTACGCCAGCGCATGCTGTCCGAGGACCACGCCATCCTGCATGTCCGCCAGCAACCCTAGCGGCCAGGCCAATCCCATTCCCACCAAGCTGGGACGTTTTTGTGCCCAGAGTAGCAACGCGATCAACACAAAATCAGGTCGTAAGATGAGGCCCCATCCAGACCATGGAAGGAGCTCCATTGCCAGCGCGACCAATAGGGTAACCAGAATCACCGCCCAACCGGCTTGCGATTCTGGCGTGACGGAGGGTTTGACGCTCACCGTACGTGCGCCTCTTCGAGCCTATTCAGCACCAACACCAGCCGGCTGCCCTCCACATTGGCCATGGGCAGGCAGTACACCTCGGAATAGGGGCTTGACACTGGCCGTATCACTTGGGTCACCTTGCCAAGCGGCAGACCTGACGGGTAGACGTGATCAATACCGGAAGTCATCAACATATCTCCGCGCTGAATGTCCGCAGCCGAAGGTTGATAGCGAACCTCAAGACCTGCACCGGTACCAAAGACGAGCACCCGCTTTCCGGTACGCTGCACGTAGGCCGGTACCACTTGATCTGGATCCGTTACCAGGAGAACCTCGCTGCTTAGCGGGTAAGCGCGCACCACCTGTCCAACCAGGCCTTGCGCATCCGCAACCGCCTGGCCTGCCGCAACCCCAGCAGCGGCCCCTTTGTCGAGCATAACGCGGCGGGAAAATGGATCGCGCGCGACCGCGGTGATTTCTGCGGAAACGGCATGAAAGTCCGATGGTGCGCGAACCCCTAGAATGCGTCTGAGCTGGGCATTCTCCATTTCCAAGTCAACCAACCGATGCAATGCGACCGCGTCGTGGAGGTGTAACGCATGAAGCCCTTCATTTTCCTTCTGCATGTCGCGATGGCGCACAAGATAGCCGCCCACTTCCTCCGCGACCTCTACAGGCAAGTAAACGACTTGCTGTACGGGCCGCAGAAGGGAAGCAAGGCCAGCCCGCAATACAAAGAGTTTGTTGTAGCGCGCATCCAGCACGATGACAAGAATCGAGATTGCAGTCCAAATTGCTAGACGGGCGCCGGGTCCGATGCTGCGGGTAAAGAGGGGATGGGTCGGGGCCGCCATGCTTGCCCCCGGTTAGGGCTGGATTCGGAAAGGTTCGGCGGCAACGCCATTACTCATGGGTGAAGACCGTGGGAAGTTTCTCCATTTCCTCGAGAGCCTTTCCCGACCCCCTAACGACGCAGGTCAACGGGTCTTCCGCAATAATGACTGGGAGGCCGGTTTCTTCCATCAACAGCCGGTCCAGGTCGCGTAGCAATGCACCGCCACCGGTGACCACCATACCTTTTTCAGCGATGTCCGCACCTAGCTCGGGCGGTGTCTGCTCAAGCGCCTGTTTAACCGCGCTGACGATGTTATTCAGCGGATCTGTCAGGGCCTCAAGAATCTCATTGCTCGTCACAGTAAATCTCCGCGGAATGCCCTCGGCGAGGCTACGTCCTTTAACTTCCATCTCGCGCACTTCGGCACCCGGAAAGGCTGAGCCCATTTGCTTCTTGATATGCTCAGCCGTTGCTTCGCCAATTAGCATGCCGTAGTTACGGCGAATGTAATTGATGATCGACTCATCGAACTTATCGCCGCCAACCCGAACCGAGGACGCATACACAATTCCACCCAAGGAAATGACTCCGACTTCGGTAGTACCGCCACCGATGTCCACAACCATGGAACCCGTCGCTTCGGAAACCGGTAAACCGGCACCGATGGCGGCTGCCATCGGCTCCTCAATCAGGTACACCTGGCGCGCACCAGCGCCGATTGCCGATTCACGAATGGCGCGACGTTCCACTTGGGTGGAGCCGTAGGGAACGCAAATAATAATGCGCGGACTGGGCTGGAAGAGCTTGGAATCATGAACTTTCTTGATGAAGTACTTGAGCATTTGCTCAGTCACCGTGAAGTCAGCGATAACGCCGTCCTTCATCGGGCGGATCGCATTCATCGACCCCGGAGTACGGCCCAACATCTGCTTGGCCTCCAAGCCCACCGCCTGAATGGTCTTCTTCCCGCCCGCATTCATGTCGATGCGGATCGCCACAACGGAGGGTTCATCCAGCACAATGCCCTTGCCGCGAACATAAATTAGGGTATTGGCCGTGCCCAGATCGATCGCCAGATCCGTGGAAAAATATTGGGTAAGAAAGCCGAGCATGTTGTCCCTGCAGAAGGCAATAAAAAATGGATACAGAACCGCGCCAGTGCACGGTATTTAAAGAAAATAAGCGGCTATGATAACCTATCAGGCTTCGTGGGGCATACACCCCGCCCGATTCCTGTTCACCCGATTTTCCGTTCCATTTTACTATGGCCCTGACGCTGCAAGACATCCACCGCATTGCCCGGCTCGCCCGCTTATCCATAACGTCAGAGGAGGCCGCCGCGATGCACGCACAGCTTAACAGTATTTTCGGTCTGATCGAACAGATGCAGGCAGTCGATACCTCGGGTGTGGAGCCCATGTCGCACGCCCGCGATGTGCAACTTCGGATGCGCGCGGACATCCCTACCGAGTCCAACCAGCGGGAAAAGTTCCAGGCTATTGCACCTGCCGTGGAAAATGGCTTGTATCTTGTGCCGAGAGTTATCGAATGAAGGTTTCCGTGCGGTGCTGAAACTCACTTGGAGTCCATCCCGGCCCTCCTAATTTAACGCCCCACGTTTTGCGACTTATCTCACCTATGATCAACGCGTCCCTTAAAGAACTCTCCAACGCGCTCGGAGCCGGAATAATTTCGTCCACCGAGCTGACACAGGACTACCTTTCGCGGATTGACGCGCTCAACCCTCGCATAAACGCGTTTATCACCTTGGATCGGGACAAGACGCTTGCGGAGGCCAAGCTTGCCGACCAGCAACGTGCTGCCGGCCAAGCATTGCTGCTGACCGGCATCCCAATCGCGCAAAAGGACATCTTCTGTGTGGACGGCTGGACCACCACCTGCGGCTCGAAAATGCTCGCGAATTTTGTCGCTCCCTATGACGCCACCATTGTCACCAAGATCAAACAGGCGGGCATGGTCAATTTGGGCAAAACAAATATGGACGAATTTGCCATGGGCTCGTCCAACGAAACCAGTGCTTATCGGCCGGTGAAAAATCCTTGGGACGAGCAGGCCGTACCCGGGGGCTCGTCGGGGGGCTCCGCCGCTGCCGTGGCAGCCCGCTTTGCGCCTGCCGCCACGGGCACCGATACCGGTGGCTCGATTCGTCAGCCCGCGTCCCTGTGCGGTATATCCGGCCTCAAACCGACCTACGGCGTGTGCTCGCGCTATGGCATGGTCGCATTCGCTTCTTCGCTTGACCAGGCGGGGCCGATGGCCAAATCTGCTGAAGATTGCGCCCTCCTCATGAATGTGATGGCTGGGTTTGATCCCCAGGATTCAACGAGCCTCGAGCGCGACGCCGAAGACTACACTCGCAACTTGACACTGCCGCTGACCGGGTTGCGTATCGGCCTGCCGAAGGAGTTCTTTGGTGAAGGGTTGTCGTCCGATGTCGCACGTCTAGTGGACGCCGCGATTGAGACTTATCGACGACTCGGCGCCACGATGGTTGACATCAGTTTGCCCAATTCGGGGCTATCGGTCCCCGCATACTACGTTTTGGCACCAGCCGAGGCCTCGTCCAACCTGTCTCGCTTCGACGGTGTCCGCTACGGTCACCGCGCCAGTGATTACTCCGACCTGCTCGAGATGTATGAGAAGTCTCGGGCCGAGGGTTTCGGCGCCGAGGTCAAACGGCGCATCATGATCGGGACCTATGTGCTCTCGCACGGCTATTACGACGCCTATTACTTGCAGGCGCAGAAGATTCGTCGTCTGATCGCCAACGATTTCAGTGCTGCGTTTAGGCGATGCGATGTGATCGTCGGTCCAACCGCGCCAACCGCCGCATTCAACTTTGGCGAAAAGGCGACGGACCCCGTGGCGATGTACCTCTCGGACATATACACCATTGCCGTCAATTTGGCCGGCCTGCCTGGCATGTCCATACCCTGCGGGTTTACCGCTAGTGGCCGTCCGGTTGGATTGCAGCTGATCGGGGATTATTTCGCCGAGGCGAAGCTACTGGGCGTGGCGCACCATTACCAAATGGCAACCGACTGGCACAGTCGGATGCCGGAGGGAAATTGAACGATGTGGGAAACGGTTATCGGGCTTGAAGTCCACACTCAGCTTTCAACCCGGTCCAAAATATTTTCTGGTGCGTCGACCGCGTTCGGCGCCGACCCCAACACGCAG
>JBKQNQ010000518.1:0-4614 GCA_052145875.1 Thiobacillaceae bacterium | reverse complement strand
CTCACAGACTGGCCGTCGGCCGGGCCTGAAGACGTTCGAGACCAATTTCCACACCACAGGATTCGCAATACCCGTAATCGCCAGAGTCGATCTTGGCAATCGTGTCATCGATTTTCTTGATCAGCTTGCGTTCCCGGTCGCGGTTGCGCAACTCAAGCGCCATATCCGATTCCTGGGTGGCGCGATCGTTCGGGTCTGCAAACACGGTCGCCTCATCCTGCATCGAATGGATCGTGGTATCGATGTCCTGAGACAACTCCGCTTTCCAGCCCTGCAAGATTTTGCGAAAATGATCCTGTTGCTTTTCATTCATGTACGCCTCGCCCTTTTTGGGCTTGTAGTGCTCGAAGCGTTTAATTGTTTCAGTCGCCATCATAGTTCCCCACCGCTATTTTTGCTGGGCGCAAAACGCAAAAGCATAGAAGTTACCGTTTTCCCCCGTTTTTCGCAACCTTAATCCCCTTTATCAATCAAGAATAGACAATATGCCCTTGCTGGCCTTGCTCTTTGATGTGGATGGTACCCTTGCTGATACCGAGCGTGACGGCCACCGGATTGCGTTCAACACCGCCTTTCGCGAATTTGGCCTGGAGTGGGAGTGGGACGTTTCCCTCTATGGAAAGCTGCTGGCCATCAGCGGCGGCAAGGAACGCATCAAGCACTATATCGACGTTTATAACCCCGATTTCAACCGCCCATCCAATTTGGAGCGGCTGATCGTTGATCTGCATCAGGCCAAGACCCGCCATTACACCGCGCTACTCGCTGAAGGCCGTCTGCCAATGCGACCCGGTGTTGTCCGTCTATTGGCCGAAGCGCGGGCTGCCGGCCTCCGTTTGGGAATTGCCACAACCACAACGCTGGACAACGTCACTGCACTGCTGGAGTTTAGCCTTGCGCCTAATGCCGAGTCCTGGTTTGACGTCATTGCTGCAGGAGATATTGTGTCAGCCAAGAAGCCCGCGCCAGATATCTATGTTTGGGCACAGCAGAAAATGAAAGTCAGCCCAAAGAGCTGCCTTGCGCTCGAAGACTCAGCGAACGGGCTACGCGCAAGCACGGGCGCGGGACTGAAAACCCTCGTCACAATCAACGACTACACTGCGGATCAGGACTTCGAGGGCGCTGCCGCAGTACTGACTGATCTGGGCGAACCCAATGCACCCGCCAAGGGGTTGTCTGGCCTGTGGGAAGGCGACACCGGCTACGTCAGCGTGGAAAGTCTCCGGAGACTTCACAGCGCCTAACCGTGTAACAGGGCGGCTTCGAGCGTATTTTCCAGTAGTGTTGCAACCGTCATTGGACCGACCCCGCCGGGGACTGGGGTGATCCAGGCAGCACGCTCAACAGCGACAGAAAAATCCACGTCCCCGCAGATCTTTCCGTCAGGGCCGCGATTGATTCCAATGTCAATCACCGTGGCGCCAGGCTTGATCCATTCGCCTTTTACCAAGCCTGGCTTGCCCACCGCTACCACGACAATGTCTGCCCGCTCCACTTCCGCTTTCAAATCTTTGGTAAAGCGGTGGCAAGTGGTAACCGTGCAGCCTGCGAGTAGCAGTTCCAAACCCATCGGACGGCCAACGTGATTGGACGCCCCCACCACCACCGCCTGTTTCCCCTTGAGGCCTTCCCCGGTGGCCCTGAGCAGGGTCATCACCCCACGTGGAGTACAAGGCCGAAGTGTCGGCATCCGAACCGCTAACCGTCCGATATTATAGGGATGAAACCCGTCCACATCCTTGTCCGCACGAATCCGCTCAATTACGGTTTCCGGGTCAATCTGCGGTGGCATGGGCATCTGCACCAGAATGCCATCAATTGCCGGATCCGCATTGAGCACGTCAATTAGGGCGAGCAGCTCCTCCTGCGAGGTCGAGGCGACCAGATCGTGAGACACTGAATACACACCGGCGCGTTGACATGCGCTGCGCTTGGTGCGTACGTAAATGGCCGAGGCCGGGTCCTGGCCGACGAGGACAACTGCCAATCCGGGCGCCCGTCTCCCCTGGACCAACCTTTCCGCAACCTTATCTGCCACAGCAGCAATTAGTGCCTCGGACATGGTTTTACCGTCAAGCAATTTGGCAGGCATGGAAAGAGGGACCCATTAAAAGGCTTTAATTCTACCGCAAGCAAAATTGACCTGGCCCAAAGTTATCAGGCATAATTTGCGGTCTTTCGGGGTGTAGCGCAGTCCGGTAGCGCGCTTGCTTTGGGAGCAAGATGTCGGGGGTTCGAATCCCTCCACCCCGACCAGATTTACCGGATTTGGTCGCCTCGATCGCCCGCAGGTTGTATCTGCCCGTAGCTCAGCTGGATAGAGCATCGGCCTTCTAAGCCGAGGGTCACAGGTTCGACTCCTGTCGGGCAGGCCAGATAGCGCCGTCGCGTTTTAGCGGCGCCCAGTGGTGGCTGTAGCTCAGTTGGTAGAGTCCAGGATTGTGATTCCTGTTGTCGTGGGTTCGAGTCCCATCAGCCACCCCAATAATTCAAGTAGTTAGCCTGACAACGGAATAGTGCGCGGCTTTCGGCTAAGCACCGGCTAAACAAGTGGGCCGATCCCAGTAGCGATTAAGGCATGGGGTTTTTCCGCCAACGCGATTTTTAAATTAGCGGGGGAAATCCGCCGCATATTTGCACGCATAGCTCGGCGCGTCGCTTGAGCCGGACAAAATCACTGCGTAGATGAGGACTTCAATGGGAAAACAATCAAGACGATCTGGACGCACCGGCCAACGATTACCCGCAACTCCAATAGTTCAGTATGGCCAAAACGCTCACGCAGTAGATTCGCTTCTGGATTGCATGCAGGATGGACGCGAGTTTGGCAGCATCGTAGATAAGGTCCTTAAGCTGGGTACCAATCTTATGGACGAAGTGATAAATGGAATTCAGGCTATTGAAGCACTTAGGGGCCGACCTTGCCTCCTCTACACGGGCAACTTGATCACCAAAGACGGAAGTGAATCTGGTATCGACGCCACAGACGAAGTTCCCTTTCAAGAGCTAGTAGGGAGTGTCCCGCTTGGGCAGCGTGCAGTCGATATTTACCTTGCCTCTAATGGAGGATCAGGGGAACAGGTTAGTCGGTTCGTGAATTGCCTTAGGACGCGTTTCGATGAGGTAAATTTTCTGATTCCCTCCTCCTGCATGAGCGCAGGAACATTGTTCGCATTGTCTGGTGAACGGATATATATGACCCCCAATGCTTTCTTGGGGCCGATAGATCCTCAGGTGCCCAGTGCCGGCGGTAGGTACGTGCCAGCGCAAGCCCTTTTGCTCCTGGTGCAGCAGCTGCAAAGGGACGGCGATGAAGCGATGCGAAATGGGTTGTCGGTTCCTTGGACGGCTGTGAGGCTTATTGACAGTCTAGATAAGAAGGAACTTGGTGCGGCCATGACAGCCAGCCAGTGGTCCCAAACGTTGGCTGAGCAATACATCGTGAAATACAAATTCAAGCATTGGACTGTTCGACAATCTAGCGGGCGAACTGTGACTGACAGCGAGAGGGTTGACCGGGCAAAGGAAATTGCCACGGCGTTAGTTTCACACGAGCGATGGAAGAATCATGGACATGCAATCTCTCGTGATGTATTGTGGAATGAAATTAGACTAAAAATTGATCACCCAGACGTAAATCTTGAACGTGCGATGGTTAGGTTGTGGGCGTTGCTTACATACATTTTCGACAAGGCGCCCACCGTAAAGCTAATTTGCGGTTTGAACTACCGTTACGCGAGAAACCGCGTGCAAGAGGTTGTAAGGATTCCATCATGATCGACACTGATTTGCTTAGACAGCTTGGTTGGTCAGAGGATCTCATAACGGAGGTCGTCCGTGTCGCAGAGCCTATGCGCTTGACTGTGGCCAAGATGAATACCGGGCAGCGCGTTACGCCGGTGAATTTCTCATCAGGGGCGAATTCAATTTATATTGACCCAAGCACAAACATCATCTCTAAGAGCATTGAAGTCGAAATATCACATTAGGTACGCCACCACCCAGGGCAAAATAATCGCGCCAAGGCAATCCTGACAAGCGTTTTCTCGGGCGAACACGGCAGAACTTAGCCGACGTTCAGAGCATGCTCGACTAGGAATTTTCGGGCAGTCATGAATTTGCTCGGGTGGTGCCGATACCGGATTGCTTTAGAGGTGCAGACTTGATCTGACAGCAAAGGTCAGATTGCTTTTCGCGACAGTCCCAGTTCGACCCGAAGCCGAAGTAGGCGGTTCGGAAAGCATTCAATGCCTTACTTCAGCGGCAACTGTGGGTTGTCCGCTGGACAGAAATGTTAAGTTTCTGGCTTCTCACGTCGAAGCCAGTTCCAGAAGTCTTTGTTCATCCAACCTTGACGCACAGTGATATCTAGTTTGCAGATAAAAAGGCGGCCTTCGTCCTTTACCAGAGGTGAGAGTCGCGCGAACCACTTTTCAGGGTCACTAGTGGTGTAGACAATCCACATTGACTCACGTAGCGCCTTCTTGTGAATTTGCGGGCACATAGAGCCATTTGAGTTGCGGCCAGATGGAGCCACCGGAGTTGCGGCCACATGAGGCCACCCGAATTGCGGCCAGATAGGGCCACTTGATTTGCGGCCAGATGAGGCCA
>JBKQNQ010000517.1:0-3244 GCA_052145875.1 Thiobacillaceae bacterium | reverse complement strand
GGATAGCCGCGGGCCGAGGGTATGATCGGCGCGGCTGTGCCGTTTAAAAAAAAGAACTTCGTCCAGAAGCAGAGACAGTCTGGCGTCGCGCCGCATGTCGGGGTTCGGAGGAACTGGAAATCGGCCGTGGGGGGTGAGCGGACTCGGGGGTTACGA
Organism: Thiobacillaceae bacterium; assembly: GCA_052145875.1. Lineage (GTDB taxonomy): Bacteria > Pseudomonadota > Gammaproteobacteria > Burkholderiales > Thiobacillaceae > DASQBT01. Next base: position 3,088 of record JBKQNQ010000517.1, on the reverse strand, counting down.
ACCGAGCACCCCGCCTTTCACCGGAGTAACGCGGGGGAGCCGGATGCATGCCATCCCAGCCGCTGACCGAAGTGGCGACGCGGGATGGGGTTGCCCAAGCGATGGCGCGAAGGATTTGCCCCAAGATCCTACGGGCAGGCCATACGCCGTCGCTTTGCCAATTCAATCGGGCGCAGCGACCTCATGCCAGCGCCTCTTACGTAACCATGTCGCCTGGTTTTGCAGCGGAGACGACGATTAGACAGGCGCCCGGCTCGGTGCGGGACTGTCGATTGCCCGTTTCCGGTCAGCCTGGGTGTGCATCGATTGCGTGGTAAGAGCGTGATGGCAGGCCAGAAGGACGTGATTCAATGTGGCACGATGAGGTTCATCAGCATCTCGGCCTTCGGCGGATCGAGTGCCTGTAGACGCTTCACGGCTTGGAGGGCGCCCGCCTTATCGCCGGACAGGTACGTATCAATCGCGAGGTTGCTCCATGCCATGGCAAATTTCGGGTCGATACGTAGCGCCTCGCGGTATGACGTAACAGCGTCGTTGTGGCGATTGATGCGGCGGTAAGCCAACCCCAACGCGTTCCAGGCGTTGGCATCGATTGAGTTGATACGCAGCGCCTGGCGGTAGGCGGTGATCTCGTCGTCCCGGCGTTCGAGAGGTCGATCCGGGCCGACCCGGTTGTTCCACGTCATTGCAATGCTAGGATCGATCTGCAGTGCCTTGCGGTATGCGCGGATGCCCTGGTCGAACTGGGCCAGTCCACTGTAGGCATTCCCCATCGAAGTCCAGGCCCGGGCATTATCGGGTTCCGACCGGATCCACTGCCCAGCTAGGTCCAGCAAGCCGGACCAGTCCTTGTTTCCCTCTAACGCAGCCGCTCGGCTAGTCCAGTCCTCCTGGCCGGGCGCGCTGGTAATGATCTTGCCGGGTTTGGCATCTTCCAGCCACTCGACCGGCACTGCAAAAGCACCGTGCTGGCCTTGATGGATAGAAATCGTGGTGAACCCGACGAGCCGGCCTTCGGTGTCAAACAATCCGCCACCGGATGCGTTGGGCGAAATGGTCACAGTCGTCTCGATGATGGGTGGATCGCTGGCGCGCAGCTGCGAAATGATCCCCTCCAAGAGAGACGGCTCCCGGCCTGGCGAATTGCCGATGGCATACACGCTTTCACCGGCGTTCAGCGCAGGCGGCTTGGCGAATTGCCCCAACGTTTCCGTCAACATGTCCGCTTTCAGGACGCAGATGTTCCGCTCCTTGTCGCCTGCATAGAAATTGGCCGGCACGGAGGTTTCGGCATGAATGACCACGACGCTTGCGCCACCTATCACCACATCGCAAGTGGTGGCGATTTTACCGGACGGCAGCACCACCCCGGTTCCCTCGCCGATCACTTCGCCTTTCTCGTTCAACGTCTTGATTGTGACGGTGCTCACCTTGACCTTGTCAAGGATCTCGGAGGAGGTGAGCGCATGCAGTGGCAGCGGCACAATGGCAAGCGCCATACTCATGCGGACAAGCAGTCTTGAACTCATGGGAAAGCTCTTAAGTGGCTGTGAATCGGATGCCCGCGACGTGCGCCCAACGTTTCCTCCTCAAGTTAGCAGACCCCGTTAGCGTGGCTAACCCCCTGTGTGGAGCACGCAGTGTGATTTTTGGAACACGAACCTTGCGCGGCTAAAGCTAATTCTAACTGTCATCGGGTTTGCGTCCCCCAGGCTGGGTCGGCGTTTTCGCCGGAAACGCCCCGGCGCCCCACGACCCGAATCTGCGACCTCGCTCCGCAGCGCGGGATCTGCGAGATGCATGGGGCTGTTTCTCCTCAGCGGGACCGGCATTTTACTCCAATGGCGCTGACAACGCTTGACCGTACTCACTGACCCTTTCGAATCAGCCATGGGCTGCGGCGATCCATACCAAAAGGGGCTTTGCAGGACGTTCCATGCACGTAATGCGGATCGACATCTTTCATTATGCCTCCTACGGGAAAGAAGCTTCCTTGTCCAAGGGACTGAAACCGCGGGCAATTAGCGTATCGTAGCTCAATTGCTCCCAGCTACGCCATGCAGCAGCATTGGCTAACGGCGCGACCTGAATCCAGTTTCCGGGAGTGCCTGCAAGGTTCGCAGGTCCGGTGGCACCGCGCCGATGGCATCGGTGGCATTCGCTCGATTCTTGCGCATCGAAATTCCTCGTGGCATCAGAAGAGCCCGGAGGCGATATTGATGGTCAAGGCGACCAGCGCCGTGTTAAAGAAGAAGGCCAGGACGCAATGGACTAAGCCAATTCGACGCATGGACCGGCTGGTAAAGTTCACATCGGCGGTCTGACTCGCAGTGCCGATGACCCCGGCAAAATACAGGAAGTCCCCGTAATCCGGGGCATGGGTACCAGGGAACTCCAGCCCTCCAGGCTTGCCCTGCATTTCTGCGAAATAATAGTCGTGGGCATAATTCAGGGCAAACATCACTTGGGTAAAGGCCCACGAGGACAGGATGGTCAGCGCGGCCAGGGCAATGTGTGCGTAGCGCTGCGAACCGTGCATGTCCTTGACGGCGGCAAGTTCGGCCACGATGGCACCCAGGCACATGATGGAAGCAGTAACGACCAGCGTCAATACCAGAACTCGCCCCTCATCCTGCTGGAGGGCACGGCTGCGCATCCTTTCGTGGGTTGACCAAAACATCATTCGCGCCGCGAGCACTAAATAGAGGATGGCCCCAAGGTTCCACCCAATGATGAGTCGAGTGATCTCGTGGAAAGCGAGTGATCGGGGAAGCATGATTGCGGTTGCCACGCCTGCCAGCGCACAAATGAAAAGCCGGGGTCGCGCCATAATGAAGCGCATTAGCTTGGGGCGCTCGGTTTGCAAGGATGTGTTCGTCATGGGAGTAAATGGTACCTCGGAGGCAGCAGTTGTTGCGGAATGGTGATCAATGCCGGTTCATCGATCGGCGTGGCGCGACCGTGAGCGGGCGCTGCCTGGTGTGGGGACGGCAGCGTAAAGAATGACGGGGCGAGCTCCGATATAGCGGTGGGCCTGAGGAATTCGGGCGGTTACAGATCGGACACAACTGGACACCGACTGTTACCA
>JBKQNQ010000516.1:0-2760 GCA_052145875.1 Thiobacillaceae bacterium | reverse complement strand
GACCGGCGCATGAGCGAAACGGCAACCGTGGCGAACAGCAGTAAAACAAGACTTAAGCGGCGCGAGCTCCCGGCCCTGCGCGGTTTCGCGGATCACCGGGATCAGCTGGCTTGGAGCGATATTGTAGTGGGCGACAAGTTCTGGCACCCAGAGCAAATTAAAGCGCTGCGCAATTACCTCGGGAGGAGAAGTCAGGGCATAGCGACCACACATGGCTCAAGTCTAGTGCAAAGGACGGGGCAGAACATGCATCGATGAAACCGCTGCGGCTTCACGACACCCACGCACCAAGTCGGCGGCACCGCCGCCAACCCTCACCAATCGAGACCGCCTTGCGCCTGACACGATCGCAAAACCCGTCGCATCTCGCCGATCTCCCGTCAGGACCCGATGACTGCCGGTTGAACCACAACGGCGCTGCCATAACACAAGACTTCAGTGAGGCCAGGCATGATCTCAGTTGCGTCGTAGCGCATCGCGAGGATGGCATTGGCACCCAACTGCTCGGCATGTTGGCACATGAGGCGATAGGTCTCCTCGCGCGCCTGCTCGCAAAGGTCAGTGTAGATCGTGATGTTTCCCCCAAACAGGCTTTGCAACCCACCAAAAAAGCTGCCGATAATCGAGCGCGAGCGGACGGTGATGCCGCGCACCACCCCCAAATTGCGGTGCACCTCGCAGCCCGGAAGGCTGGGTGCGGTCGTTACCATCGAATCGTGCATGTGATCTCCCGTGACGGATCCATTTTTAACACTGCCCTGGCCGTCGATTTCCTGAGCGATGGCAGCCCGCGCCGCAAGCCGACGCGCTTGGCCCAACCGCTTGCTTTGATGCGCCACTGCCCACACCTAGCTGCCTGCATTGTCGCCAATGCCGCAGACTCAATTGCCGGCGGCACGCGACGTGCCGATTTTCCCGTCGGCCCGCCCGGAATTTCCGGCGGCTGTGTCCTGCGCCATCCTCTCCAACTGAAATTGTAGTCGGCAAACGGACCACGGGAGCAGACGATTGCGATCCAGCACACAAGTCGGATGGAGGAAGTCGGATCGGTCGCGTCATTCTGATGAACCGAAGCGGAGTTTTCCGGTAACCAGGGAGTCGCGCATCCATTCCCAGAGTAGCCCAAAGACTGCGGAGTCGGAGAAAATGGCGCCCAGCTAAGGCCTGCCCCGCTCATCGAGATGGAAGACCCCGATCCTTGCACCGGGTTCACTTTAGGGTAGGGCGGAAACACAATTTGCCCTAAGATTCGGCCTATCCACGACCCGTGCTGAGGGCGAAATGACCGATGCCCCGGGCGTGAGTAAATTACCAAGGAACCCTATGATGCAATTCATGAACTCCCGGTTTATTTGGCTTGGCGTTGCGGTTGCAAGCGCCACTCTCGTTGCGGCAAGTCTCATCCTCGTTGCGTGGCTTAAACTGAGTCCCTGCCCGCTATGTATTTTCCAGCGCCTGCTGTTCATGATCATGAGCGTGCTGGCCCTGGCCGCCTTCCTGGGCTCCCGCCGTACGGTGGGCCGTGCCGCCGGAGTGCTCACGCTGCTCCTGTCGATGTCAGGAATAGCCGTCGCCGCCTATCAGGTTTGGCTTCAAGCTCAGCCCTCCGCGATGTTCTCGTGTGGCGGCGCCGACCCCAATCTGATCGAGCGCTTGGTAGATTGGCTGGGACAACAGGCGCCCTTCCTGTTCCTGGCTACCGGAATTTGTGCGGACAAGGAACTGCTGATCCTGGGCTATTCACTTGCGGTCTGGGCACTCGTGGCCTTCACGGCAAGCATGGCCGCCAGTTTCTGGGCCCTGTTTGCCCGGCGATGACCATCACGAAACGGAACATCAACGGGGCCGCTGGACACGCCCTAGTTAAGGGGAAGAAACGCAGCGCGACGCAAGCGACGTCATTCCGCGAGGTCTTCAATTGGATCCGAGCACAACGGTGATTCGCCAGCGGACCGGGTGAGCGGTGGATTGGCGAGCGCGGCTCACATGGCGGAGGCAGTGACCCCGGCTATCGGATTGCCGCTTGAGTCATAGGCCTTCACGCTTGTCACAACAAGGTTCGTGATCCCTCCTGCGACGTAGAATTTGAAGTAGCTCCAGCTATAGCCACCCGCAGCGAATACAGGATCTTTCGATGTCCCGTCACCGGAGGTCAACACGATGACACGAAGGTTAGTACCATCATCCGTCCAGCTTATGTTCTTCATTTCGCCTCTTGGATTAACCACAAAAGGCGTACCGACGCCGCCTTCAGAACTTGCTGGGTCATGGGTGAGTTGAATCTGTAGCGCGGCTGGTAATGTGCTTCCGCCGGAGAACGTAACCGTGTATTTGGGCGCGCGCTCCATCGACTGCAACTGAATCGGCGTTAGTGCTCCGAAGGTTTGTGCGGCAAAGGAAGAGGGCGAGCCTTGGCCTGCAACGATATTCACTGGAATCGGTCCATAAGACGCCCCGCTGGCCGACTGAAGCATGACATTGGCGGTTCCTACCGGCAGGCTGCCGGGAAGATCCACCAGAACGGACGTCTCCCACCAATCGGGATCGGACTTACTAATGTTATTTATTACGTCCCCAGTTGAGCTACCATCTTTATAACCGGCATCCAGCCCCGTGCGCGTGCCTACGACAACGTATGACAATGGGTCAGGGTAGATATTAATGATCGCCCGTACGGCCGGGTTTCCCGGCTGATAGACTATGGGCAGCCCGTCTGATCCCGTGATGGTTACAGTGAGTTCGCTGCGGTCAAAAGTTTGC
>JBKQNQ010000515.1:0-13227 GCA_052145875.1 Thiobacillaceae bacterium | reverse complement strand
GTTCGCTGCGGTCAAAAGTTTGCTGCCATCCCGCGGCCAGTGCAACCGTATCCCCGGCCCGATACGCAGTATTTAGCGGGGTAGTTCCAGCGCATCCGACAATGGCAAGCACAACGCTAGCCAGAAGGATTGGAATACCTATTTTCGTGAGTCTCATAGCCCTCTCCTCGCTCTGAATATCTACTGCAAACGCCGATCGCATTTTGTGCTGATCATTTTCAGAAGTTGACCAAACCAAGCGCCTTGGCCCTTATCTGGTTAACATCGTCGGCATCAATCACACCGTCGCCCCCTGATGGCGCCACATCCCCATGAACGAGTTGACTCGCCGTGGGGGTGATCAATCCGAGTGCAATCTGCATGGCAAGGGCGACGTCGGCAGCATCGACCACGCCGTCGCCATTGAGATCGCCATCATGGTCAGATTTGACCGTCTCGCTGAATCCGGTCACCGTGCCGCTCCCGGCGTCGTTGGAGTCGCCCGAGTAGACTGCAGTGATGACGTCGGTGCCAACCAACGTCAACTGGGTCGTTGTCAGTGTGGCCACACCGTTGACCAGCGTCACCGGCGAACCGAAATTCACGCCATTGATCACAAACTGTACGGTCCCCGTCGGAGAGTTTCCCGTCACGGTCGCGGTCAAGGTGACGGATTGGCCCTGCTCAATCGTGGCCGGGAATGCATTGACCATCACCGAGCTTTGAGTGAGGAGCGTAGTCGCCGCGACGTTGAAGCTGCCAAATCCCGTCGTGTAGTCCCAGCCTGGCGCAGCGCTGTATGCGCCGTTGGACCCCGAGGTCACATCATTGAATGCAGGTGTGTTCTGGGCCCCGTGGCTGTAGATCCACGTGGCCGGAAACCCAAGCCTCGCCTTGTTTGCGGATTGGATTCGGGCCCAACTGCCGACGAATAAGGGTGATGCCAGACTGGTTCCGCCCCACTGCTGGGACTGACCCTTCACGATGACAATGGCACCTGAATTCGGATCCGCATCGAACGCAATATCCGGTACCCCGCGAAACGAGCCCGAAACGACCGCATCCTGCCAGCTTGGCTTGGGTTCGATCAGGCTGGGGCTACCCCCGCTGCCACTCCAGGCAACCTCCCCTCCATAGCTGCCATCGCTATTGGTGTAGAGCGTCGTCCCCCCCAACGCCATTACGTAGGGCGAACTGGCCGGGTAGGACGCACCGGGCGACGATCCCGGCGGATTTCCGCATTCGCTCGAGCCGGAGTCGCCGCTACTCACCGAAAAAGTCTGACCTTGTGTGATGGCCAACTCAAATATCTGATCATCCGAGGCTAAGGAGCCATCGCTTTCCGCAATACTCTCGCACTCGCCAAGTGACACGTTGATCACGTCCGCGATGTTGGCTGTGACCACTTTGTTAAAGGTGGCTGTGAGATTGATGTCAGCCAGCGAGTGCGCCGTATAGAACAGCATCTGCGCGACCTGTCCGCCTGCCATCCCCTGGATGTCCTGGCTGTCGATATCCCATTCAACGGTGTTACTTGTGTCCTTGCTCCCACCGTTGACCGTAATAACCGTGGGGTTGATGGTCGGCAAGCCATTCTGGCTTTCAAACTGGTGCAAGTCCGCAATGGTTTGCGTCATGCTGCCCTCGGTTATGATGCCAACCGCAGTTGTCGAAGCCGTCGGCAGGCTGGTCGCATTGTAGGCAATCGGAAAATTCACCGGATTGATCCCATGCACGGTCCCGGTAAGAAGGATGCTGTCGGCTTGAACGCCCATCGTGTGCATCTGATCCAGTGTCTGCAGACCCAATACCGACAAGACCGTGCCGCTTAAGGAGGTGGGCACTTCAACATCTTCGGTGTTCGCAATTCCCTCGTGACCCGCTCGAATGAAGTGCCCTAGCTCGGTGTGGAAAGCCTGCCGAATCGCTGTGGCATTTCCAGTTGCCGTTACCAGCAAGTGATTTGGTGCGATCTTGATGTTGCTAAAACCGGAATTCGACAGATAGCGTGCCACTGCATTTGCGCCCTGGGTCGTGGGTTCGTAGTCGGCGTGTATCGTTTTTTTGTCCAGCCAATGCCTAAATGAGGGATTGCCCGGCTCGGTGAGCGCCTTTGCCACGGCGTGCAGCTTGTCAGGGTTGCGAACCTTGAGGACAACGGCAATATCTAGAGACTCGCTGGGCGCAAGGTAGCGAAGCAAGACAGCCTCCCCAACCGGGTGCGCCCGCGTTCGGGTCTTCTCAAAACCGGATTGCGCATCGGCGCAAGGCGCCACGAGACTTAATGCCGTCACGCCACTCGCCAAGAGTATGCCGTACAGCGTTGCGCGCATTCTTTGAAAGAATCGATCATATTTGGACATACCACCGATCCCAAGCCACGTGTGCTTAAGTGTGGGCATTACGCGAGACCCCAAGCGGTGCACCGACGCGCCCCAGCAGCCCCGCAGCCCTCGAAAAAACAGGGGACATCCGACGCCGGGTTGTGTTTCGCTCGTTGAGACTGTCTCACGCTCATGTTCAAATCTGTGTCACCTCGGCTAAATTTTACGGCCGCACTTCGAAGGCTTAAGCGCCTCTGGTCCTATACCCCTATCCCATGGCGGGACTTTTCCCACGGCGCAGTGGTTCCCATATCTGTGAAATATAGCTCCAAGCACGCCATGGATGAACTCGCCGATACTATTACGACAACGCAATATTTTTCTTTTCGTTATTATTTCATTCTCATGTCGACCGAGGGATTCCTGCAACGCCGTTTATCGGGCCGTTGGACGACCCCTGCACCGGTAGCGGCACCGCATGGCCTGATGCGGGCGCCATTCCTGGCCCACTCTGCGGTTGCGTCCCTTCGCGAGTATGCCCGTCTACCCACGGCGGCTGACCAAATTTAACGTTCACGCAAAACATCGCGGGGCATTGCTACAATGCTTGCGTACCCCTACCCACGAGCGTGAATGCCACACCGTCTTCACACTATGCAGGAAAGCATTGCCGCTCAGCGCGAGGCGCTGAAATGCATGCTGCAAGACAAGCTGGGCGCCGCGGCGCGGGCGTGCAGCCACATTTGGGGCGACCGCCGAGCGCTGGATACCGCGCTCACCGACGCGCTGGCTCAGCTTCCCAGTTGCCATTACATGTACGCGCTGGATACCGACGCGATCCAGGTCAGCGACAACATCAGCCGCGAAGGTATTATCGAATCCGACTTCGGCCGCGATCGTTCTGACCGGCCTTACATGAATGAACGCGTCCCTACCGAAGGCTTTCTCCTGTCGCAGGCATACATCAGCCTACGCGTCAAACGCCCATCGCTCACCGCCATTCAGGTGGTACGGGATGCCAACGGTCGCGTGCTCGGCTTTATCGGTGCGGATTTCGACCTGCGTGACCTGCCCATCACCGGCGAAATGTATGAAGAGCCCAAGACCTGGCGTCAGCTGAGGGGTGACCCTGCCATCCGCGGCAGCGTTTTTCATCAGACCCGTAGCGACAGCCAGCTGGACCTGAACCTCGATACCGTTCTGGGCGTGCTCGAGGAACTCATGACAGACCGCGGCGTCTTTCACGTCATGCTGCATTTCTCCAGCAGTCGCGCCGTCATCTGGCTGTTTGACGACCCCTACCGCTATCGCTTGCTCGATATCGAGGCACTCGTTGATCCCAACACCTGCCTGGCTTACCCTAAGCGCCCCTACCCGGCGGACAGCCTCGTGCCGCGCGACAAAATCCGCGCCGTACTCGACAACCTGCGCGCGCTGCGGTTCATGGACGAGACCTTGTACCTGCGAAGCGGCACCCTCAATATTTTCAATGGCGTGGTCGGCCTCACGTTTTCCTGTGACGGCTCGCATTACCTCGCTTGGGAAGAGTTCCTGAACAAGGGCCACGACTTCTGGGCCAGCGGCAATGCGGTGGGACGCGCGACCCCGGGGCCCACCTGATCGTCATAACCGGACTATGCTGAAAACGCTGATGCCCTGACTGCACCGCCGCCGATCCATTCGAGCGGTTCGGTCCAAGGCCGATCAACCCTAAGGAACGCCAGATGGACTCGTCCTGGATTGAGCAAGCAGTCGTGTTCCTGGCAGCAACGGTCATCACCGTGCCCCTGTTCAAGCGGCTGGGCGTCGGTGCCGTGCTAGGCTATCTGGTGGCCGGCATCCTCATTGGGCCCCGGGTGCTCGGCTGGGTAAGCAATGTCGACACGATATTGCACTTCGCCGAACTGGGCGTGGTGCTGCTGTTGTTTGTCATCGGGCTGGAGCTGCAGCCCGCGCGACTCTGGGCCCTGCGTCGCCCCGTGTTTGGCTTGGGCAGTGGGCAGGTACTGGCGAGCGGGCTGATCCTCGCTAGTATTGCCTTCGGCTTCGGCCTGCGCCCGGCTTCAGCGCTCATGGTCGGATTGACCTTATCCCTGTCGTCCACGGCCCTGGCATTGCAGATGCTGGCCGAGAAAAAACAGCTCACCACTCATCACGGACGTGCCGCGTTTGCGATTCTGCTGTTTCAGGATCTCGCCGCCATCCCGCTGCTCGCCCTGTTGCCCCTGTTTGGCGCAGGCGCCCTGGGTTCGGGCTGGAATTGGGTCGGCCCCGTCCGTGCCGTGGGCGTCGTCGTCGCCGTCGTGGTCATCGGCCGCTGGCTGCTGCGCCCCTACCTGCGCCTGGCCGCCTCGGCTGACAGCCACGAGGTATTCATTGCTGCCACATTGCTCGTCGTGGTGGGCACGGCCCTGCTCATGCAACAGGCCGGGCTCTCGATGGCGCTGGGCGCATTTGTCGCCGGCGTATTGCTCGCTGACTCGGAATACCGCCACGAGCTGGAGGCAGACATCGACCCGTTCAAGGGGCTGCTATTGGGCCTGTTTTTCATCGCCATCGGCATGTCGGTCGATTTGCGTCTGGTGGTCCAGGAGCCGCTCACCATGGTCGGCCTGACCTTGGGCTTGATGACGGTCAAGGGCTGCGTGCTCTATGCGGTTGCCCGGCTGGCACACCATGGCCACGGCCCCGCCACGAACCTCGCACTCACCGTCTCGCAGGGCGGTGAATTCGCCTTCGTCCTATTCGGCGTTGCGGCAGGCGCACGGGTCATCGATAGCGCGCTGTCTGACCGGTTGATTGTCGTGGTCTCGCTCTCGATGGCCCTCACCCCGCTCCTGGTGAATCTGAATGAAAAGGTGTTCAAGATCGGCCACAGTGTCGCGTCGCGGGAATTCGACAAGATCGAGCCACGTGAGCACCGCGTCATCATCGCGGGGTTCGGCCGCTTCGGGCAGATGATCGCCCGCACGCTGCGCATGAAGAAGATCGTCTTCACCGCGCTTGAGGCCAGCTTCGAGCAGGTCGACTTTGTGCGCAAGTTCGGCAACAAGATCTACTTCGGTGATGCCTCGCGCCTTGATCTGCTGCGGGCTGCGCGCGCCGACCTCGCCGAGATATTCGTGCTCGCCATTGACGATGTCGACGCCTCCGTTAGGACTGCTGAAATGGTCCGCAAGCACTATCCACACCTCAAGATCTATGCACGGGCGCGCAACCGCGTTCACGCTTACCGACTGATGGATGTCGGGGTAGAGCATCTGATCCGAGAAACCTTCCTGTCCAGCCTGGAACTCGCCCGAGATGTGCTCATCGGGCTGGGCTACTCGGCTGCCGAGGCCGGTGAGGCCGTGCGCCTCTTCCGCCAGCATGATGAGGCTCTGCTCGCGCGACAGCACCAGGTCCATGACGACGAAGCGCAGCTCATCGCCTCCGCGAGGCAAGGCGCGGCGGAACTGGAACGGCTCTTTGGCGAGGACACCCCTGCCGCAAAAGAGTAGCGCGCAGTTCGGCCCGTTCATGCCAGGTCCCACGGTGGTGCGGCAATCGACGTTGCCTGGAAGAGTTTCCGTGCGTAAATCGGCGCAATCGGGAATGGGGCGGAAGACTTCCACTTGATGCGCCCAGGCATCCGGAGACTGGCACTTACGCGCATTCGCAAAGGCCAAGGGAGCGGCCCCCCCGAAACGGGGCCACAACGCAAGATCGGAGCTACGCGTGAGCGCACCATCACGTGATGCAATTTTGGTTTATGCTCTTGCGTTGCCGCCGGTTGGACATCGCGTCTCGAGCGGCCGAAAGAAGCGCGCGCTCACCGCGCAGAACGAGTCCGCCGGTCCGGGCGCGAACTTAGAAATCGTTTTGGGTTAACCCTATGATTGCCCCTGAAGAATTCACCCCGCTCCCCCCTCCTCCCAAACCACCGCTGCATCTTCCGGAGATTAAACCGCCGAAGACAACCTGGTGGCTGAACTGGAAAATCATGGTGCCGGTGTGGCTCGCCATTGCCGGCATGGTGTGGTTGGGCCTGCGCTTTAACGTGGATCATCGGGTACTGGCGGGAGGCGTGGTAGTAATCGGCGTGCTGTCCAACGCGTTTGCCTGGCTGGTAATGGTGGTCGGGCTCGTACCCATCATCGGCCCGCTGATTGTAAAAGTGTTGTCGATCGGCTTTATCTGGCTGCTCAATGCCATCGGCTATCTGGTGGCGCTGGTCGCGATCCGCCGTGGCTATGCAAAGGATGTGTTGACCTATCGTGGGCTGACGGTGGCCCTGATCATCGGCATTGTCATCGGCTACATCATTGGCCGACTGGTTTGATTGCAGTTCTGACTCGCTGTCTCGGGCTACGCAGCCACCCTCGCTTGGATTAGGGTAATGCGTTCGCTCACGTGTGTGGATGCGTTGCCAAGGATTCGCTGCCAGCGGTCAGAGGTTCCAGGGCTTGGCCAGGCTCCAACCGATCCCACGACAGTAGACGCAGGGCTGCGAGCCGAGCTTGCCTGTGGCGTGGCAGGACACGCATTCTTTCCAGTCGGGTTCGCGGGAGGCATTGGAGAAGGTACCCGTGCAACGATGGCCATGCGGACTACGTCCGCAACGATCGTTGATCGATTCCGAACGATAGGTCAGGCCGCCACAGGTCTTACAAACACCGACGGGTCGCAGTTTCTTGCCCGTGCTTGCCGCAGCGGATTTCTTCCCGCGGGGCTGCGGAACGCCAGGGCTTTGTGGCTTGTCTTTCAGGAGTACTTCCTAGGGATGGCTTGCACCGGTGCGGCGCCCGTATCTTTGTGACGGAAACTGATCCGGCCCTTCGTCACATCGTAGGGTGACATTTCAAGGGTGACGCGGTCACCTGCCAGAATGCGGATGCGATGCTTTCGCATTTTTCCGGATGCATAGGCCGTGACTTCTGCGCCGTTAGGCAGTGCTACGCGAAAGAGGGTTTGCGGCAGCACCTCGCTTACGACCCCATCAATTTCAACCAATTCTTCTTTTGCCATGTTCCTGATTCCTAAAAATGGCCGAGGCACGACGATCCGTTGCGCACGGTCCGGTTGTGTAGGGATCGCAGTCGGGGCTGCGGCTACCGTGCCGAAGCAATGAGCACGGGCGAGAGCCAATGAGGAAAGCCGACAGGGTGCCCGTGAGGGCGCGAGGAGACTGACCAAAAGACTAATACGTTCCGACAGTATGAGGCGCGAAGGCCACTTTGGCAAGGTCAAGGTCAGGCGGAAGTGCTGCACGCCACGGAACCCGGAGGGTCGTCGATGCAGCGCAGCGCTACACAAACCCGCTCAACGATTCATCTACACTTGACCCATGACCCTGTTTCAAACGACCGCCGCGATTCTTTCCATGGCCGCGTTGGCGAACTACCTCAACCATCGCTATCTTCGCCTGCCTTCAACCATGGGCCTCATGGTGGTCGGACTCATGATGTCGGTGGGGTTTGTGCTGTTAGGCAAGACCGGTTGGATCGACGTGTCGCATGCCGCGGCGTTTGTACGCGGCATCGATTTCAGCGAGACCCTGCTGCACGGCATGCTGGGATTCCTGCTCTTTGCCGGGGCACTGCATCTGGATTTATCGGATCTCGCGGCGCAAAAATGGGCGATCGGTGTTCTGGCAACGCTTGGCGTGGTGCTGGCCACCGCCGCCACGGGCGTGCTGTTTTGGCTTTGCGCGCGACTATTGGGTTTTGAACTCCCGTTTGTCTATGCGCTGTTGTTCGGGGCGCTGATTTCGCCTACGGATCCGATTGCAGTGCTGGGAATTTTGAAACAGTCAAATGCACCGTTGAGCCTGGCAATCAAAATCACCGGCGAATCGCTGTTCAACGACGGCATTGGCGTGGTGGTGTTCCTCACGATTTTGGATATTGCATTGAGCGGCTCGGCTCCAGTCGCAAGAGATGTGGCTGTTTTTTTGCTGGAAGAAGCGGTGGGAGGCACCCTGCTTGGTCTGGCGCTGGGATGGGTCACCTTCCGCCTGCTGCTGTCGGTGGATGCCTATGCGGTGGAAGTGCTGCTAACCCTGGCGCTGGCAGCCGCCAGTTACAGCCTCGCGGAGGCGATGCACGTGTCCGGCCCCATTGCGGTCGTGGTGGCCGGACTTGTGATCGGCAACCAAGGTCGCGAACGCGCAATGTCGGAAAAAACGCGCGAGCACGTCGACACGTTCTGGGAACTGCTGGATGAAATTCTCAATGCCGTACTGTTTGTGCTGATGGGGCTGGAAGTCATTGCCGTGACGTTGTCGTGGCGCTATCTGATCCTCGGCAGTCTGGCAATTGTGGCCGTCCTGATGGCACGGCTGTTCAGCGTCGGCCTTCCGGTCGGGCTGATGCGCTGGCGCTGGAATTTCAGCCCCGGCTCAGTCCGCATCCTCACGTGGGGCGGGCTCCGCGGAGGCATCTCGATTGCATTGGCCCTGTCACTTCCACCGTCGCCTGAGCGTGATCTGATCCTGACCTCAACCTACATGGTGGTGGTATTCTCGGTACTGGTGCAGGGGCTGACGCTCGGCCCGCTCATTCGAAAGTTGAATCCGCCCCATCACGCTCAAGCGGACGCCCACCTGCCGTGAAGCGCGCGCAACGGAATGAATTGGACGATTCCCCCCGGCAACGGACTTCTGAGGTGCCGTCAGGTGGGGAGGACGGCAGGTCCGCATGGACCGACAGCATCTCGGTGCCCAATTGGAAGGAACATGGCGCTCTTCCAGGCAAACCCGAGGATTCACGATGAAGCATACCGTAGTCGGGCATCGCCATTGCAACGCAGGTATTTCAACTGCACTGGTTAGACAGTGAAACCGGAGAGAACCATGGCCGGCCGCATCCTTTGGTATTTTGCTGACCCCATGTGCTCCTGGTGCTGGGGGTTTTCTCCGGTAATCGAGCAGATTCGCAGCGCGTATGCTGACCGGTTACGCATATCGCTCGTCCTGGGAGGCCTGCGACCCGGTACGACTGAGCCGCTTTCGCCCCAGGCGCGCGAGGATATCTTGCACCACTGGCATCAGGTGCATACGCGTACCGGGCAGGATTTCCTGTTTGACGGCGCAATGCCCCCCGGATTCATCTACGATACCGAGCCGGCATGCCGTGCGGTAGCGTGCATGGCCGATATCACCCCGACCCTGATCTTTCCCATGTTGAAGGCAACGCATGCCGCGTTTTACGCGTCCGGCCGCGATGTTACGCAGACCGCAGTGCTTGCCGATATCGCAGCCGGGTTGGGCGTGAGCGAGGCCGAATTTGTCAATGCGTTTGACTCCCACGCGGCGCGGCATCGCACGAGCGAGCACTTTCGAATGGCGCGCACCCTGGGAGTAACGGGATTTCCGACCTTGGTGCTTCAATCAGATCAAACCTTCCACTTGATTACGAGCGGCTGGCAGCCGCAGGTTGAGGTCAACGCCTCGATCGATACCTGGCTCGCCGGTAAGACCAGGTCCAACCCGTAAGTTCAAAGAGTCTTAAGGATTTTGCCCCAATGCGGATGCCTCCCGTCCTACCGGGCCGGCTGCCGCCCGGTAACTCGGTTCCTGCGGCAACATCCAAGCGGGCCTATCGCGCTGCGCGGGCCCGTCCCTTTCGCCTGTGTCGCCAGAGTCGCAGCACAAAGCCCGCTACCAGAATACCGACCAGGATGGCTTCAGAGATATGTTTAATGTGGGTAAAGAGCGTCTGCATCGCCACACCGAAAAAATAGCCGGCCCCGGTGATTGCCACCGCCCACAATGCGGCACCCATGCCGTCAAATAGGGCATAACGCCAATAGGGCATCCCGGTCGTACCTAAAATTACGGGACCGGCGATCCGCAGGCCGTACAAGAATCGGTTGACGAGGATAAAGGCTTCGTGATGCCGCTCAAGCGAGGCGCGAACCCTGGGTACGAGCGCCGCCAAGGACGGAAAATGGGCGATCAGTACCGCGGCTTTCCAGCGGCCCAGCAAGAAAGCGATCTGATCGCCAAGGGTGGCGCCGGCAAGGGCCACCACTATCACAAGCCGCCAGTCGAGCAACCCCTGCGACGCGGCAAAGCCAGCGGCGAGGAGTATGGCTTCGCCTTCCAACAAGGTGCCCAGGAACAGGGCCAAGTAGCCGTAGGATGCGATGAACGCGTTAATCATTGGCGCGGTGTCCGCCAATAATGCGGGACGCCTCCCCGCCCTTCGATCCGGTCATGGGGATTTAAGGTGCCGGCTTGGTGACGTGCCGCGTCGCGCCCGATGCCCGGCCAAGGTCCGCCTTCACGAGCCGAATCCGCGATGCGCTGGACCGCACTCGATACTACGTTGCGCCATTTAGCGGGACTCCCCGAACTGAGGTTCGCGCCATCGGAGACGACTTCCGCGCCCACGGCGCCGGATACCGGTGCAACATCGAACTGGGGCGGCGCGACGCCCCAAGCCATCGTCAATAAACCTCGCTTCAAATTGCCCTCCCCTTCACCCGCGCATCCTTTGCCGGCCACTTCGCTTTATGCGTCTCCACAGGATGGCCCGCCTTAAGCCGTTGGGGTCGATCTGCGTCAATTGACCTCCTTGCCCGGCCCCCCGACCCCATGCACGGCCTCCCTTAAGACAACTGGGGACACTACCACAGGGCGAGGCATCCGCCGCCCGGGGCACGATCCAACTGCTGTGCCGAAGGCGTGCAAATGTCGCAAGCCTGCGACTTAGCAGGCTCAAGACCGTCCGGCTCCATTTGATGCATTCCCGACGTCCCCAACATTGATCCTGTCGGTTTTTCGTCAAGAACCGAT
This sequence comes from Thiobacillaceae bacterium, assembly GCA_052145875.1. GTDB lineage: Bacteria > Pseudomonadota > Gammaproteobacteria > Burkholderiales > Thiobacillaceae > DASQBT01. The sequence goes on along the minus strand of JBKQNQ010000515.1, from coordinate 2,145 downwards.
GCCAAGCATCCGCAAATCGTCCCTAGGAAGGTGGCATGGTCTATGCACTACTCCAACTGACGACATTACCCAGTACCGCTTGACACCACTATGTCCACTTTGAATGTTCAGGAAGAGAAAGCACGTGACGGCCTCGCACGCTTACTGTTCAAGAACGCCGACTTCGCCCTGAGCAGCAATCTTATCAACGGCTTTCTATGGGCACTCGCGATCTGGGGGTCCCTCGTTCACGCGCAGGTCATCGCCTGGCTAGTCTGCCTTTTGGTCGTCACGCTGTTCAGATGGCGCCTCGCTCATATCTTTCATACTGAAGCGCATGAGTCCGGTGCCACCGATAAACTGGTGAATGCATACTGCCTGGGGGCTCTCGCCGCGGGCGTGGTGTGGTCCAGTGCCGCAATCATGCTGATCCGGACCCACGATCCCGCCCTTCAGGCCTTGGCCGGTTTTCTGATGGCCGGGATGGCAGCGGGCGCGGTCGCAACCAACGTTGCCAATCTTCAAGCCTACTATGCATTTGCCCTGCCGATGCTGGTCCCATTGCCGCCTCTGCTCATCCTTGAAGGAGGAAGAATTCCAGTGGTGATGGGCGTCATGAGCGCGGCCTTCATCCTCATCATCAGCCGGACGGTGCGCATGACCCACGAAACGCTGCGGCGCACAATCGCACTGGGGCATGAGAACGAAGACCTCGTGATTGAACTCAATCACGAACTGGATGAACGAGTAAAAGCCGAAGCCGCCATGACCGAAAGCGAGCGAAAGTTTCGGGTGCTGGCCGAAAGCACGGCCACGGCGATTTTCACCTACCGCGACCACTTCCTCTACGTCAATCCCGCCGGCGAACGCCTGTGCGGTTATAGCGCGGAAGAGCTATACACCATGCCGTTTTGGGCAATTGTCCATCCCGACCATCGTGAGCTGGTCAAGTCGCGCGGAACCGCGCGGTGTAGTGAAGCCTTCGCGCCCAACGAATATGAATTCAAGATATTAACCAAAGACGGTGACGTGCGTTGGCTCTCCTTTAGCGCCGGGATGATCAATCACGAAGGACAGCCAGCGGGGCTGGGTACCGCCTTTGACATCACGGCACGCAAGGCGGCCGAGGAGGCCTTGTTCCTCGAAAAGGAACTCGCACAGGTCACCTTGAAATCACTTGGCGACGCCGTCGTGACGACTGACCCCGACGGGCGCGTGCTCTCGCTCAACCCCGCCGGTGAAGCACTGACCGGTTGGTCCGAGTCGGAAGCCCAGGGGCGGCGCTTTGGCGAGGTGATCCGCCTCGCCGCGAGCCATCGCACCGGTTGTAATTTTGACGACCCGGTAGACCTGAGCATCAACAAGGACCAATGCCTCTCGAACGGCACGCACCTCCAACTCACGGACAAAAATGACGTGGGCACGTTCTCGGTGGAGTTGTCCGCATCGCCGATCCGCGATCGCTCCGGGAAGGTCATTGGCGCAGTGGCGGTCTTCCATGACGTGTCCGCGCTAAGCTATGCCGCAAGCCATGATGCACTGACCGGACTGGTGAACCGCAGAGAATTCCTGACCCGCCTCGAACATGCCGTAGCCAGCACCCATATCGACCAGGCCGAGCATGCCCTGTGTTATATCGATCTGGACCAGTTTAAGATCGTCAATGACACCTGTGGTCATGCCGCCGGCGACGAGCTTCTGAAACAGCTCACCGCGCTGCTGCAGTCACAGGCACGCGACGGCGATACGTTCGCGCGACTCGGGGGGGATGAATTCGGACTGCTGCTTCCCTATTGCCCCTTGGAGAAGGCGACGGAGATCGCCGAGGTCATGCGCAAGCTCACCAAGGAATTCCGCTTCAGCTGGGGCGACCGCGCCTTCGAAATCGGTGCCAGCATTGGCGTCGTCCATATCCACACCGGAAGTGGCGATGTCGCGGAATTGATGCGCGCAGCGGATTCGGCCTGCTACGTGGCTAAAGCGCAGGGACGCAATCGCGTTCATTTGTATAAACCCGACGACACGGCGGTAGCCGAGCATCAGCACAACATCGCCTGGGTCACGCGCATTCGTCAAGGCCTGGACCGGGGCGACTTCGGCCTGTATTACCAGCCGATCCAGCGACTGGGAAAGAAGGGTAACGAACACTTCGAGGTCCTGCTGCGC
>JBKQNQ010000514.1:0-2994 GCA_052145875.1 Thiobacillaceae bacterium | reverse complement strand
ACCATGGCAGAAGTGGTGGGCGAACCACCCCAGGACGGCAGCTCGGCTTTGCCGATCGCCACGTAACGCTTACTCTACCAACCAGCGATGCACGCAAGAATTTACACCACCTTGACGGACGCTACCCAATGCCAGGCATCGCGGAGGTTTGATGGTTTGACGGTAGATCGCTTTGGCTTGGAGCAGCCGGTCGGCGGTTACCCTAACTCGAAATAGGTCATTTCTACCCTCATGTTCCTCGGATCCAACCCCGTCAATTATGGCGCGACCTAGTCGATAGCGAGTTAATGACGCACACTACCTCTAGCCGATTGAGCTGAGCATGACACCGATAAAGCCTCTTGCCGACGCGTTCAAGACCCGCAATCCTGAATTGAGGCAATGGTTGCTCCGGCCGGATCCTGCACTGCGATTATCACTTGCATAGAAGACACAATGCAAAAGCGCACCCAACATCCCCATGTCCGCCGCGTTGAGTCTAGACGAACCTGGCACGTCCGGGTTTGGCATGCGGATTCACGGCGCTTTCTGGGAAACTGCTATTTCAGTGACAGCTTGTACGGCTCAAAAAAAGCCTCGTTGGAAGCGGCTTGCGGGTTCCGAGACAAGCTCATTACCAGGTATAAGATTGTGTCGCCGAGCGAGCGGAACGGCGCATACGCGCGACATTCCGCAAACAAGTCTGGCGTCGTCGGAGTGATGCTAGAGCGGAATCACAACGGCGCGCCCATGACTTGGAAAGCCTATCTGGGAAGAAACCACCGCAAGCGCTTTAGCATTGGCAAGTACGGCTATGCGGGCGCGTTCAAACTTGCGGTGCTCGAACGTTACCGAATGATGGGGGTACCCAGTCCCGACAGGATCGCGGCGCCACCGGGTCGCCGGGCTAGGCGGACGGCTACAGCAAAAAGCACCTGAAATTCCGAGGGGTGCGATCCGGTTCATCTTGCCGGCGCACATTACGACTCGATGCAGTTGGGTTTCTATCTGTGCACGGCTCGCGCAGTGCCAGACCGCGACGATGTCGTCAATCGAACATTTGTTCGTCCAGATCACAAACGTAGCTTGCCGGAAGTCTGATGTGGCCTTCTTCCAGGCTTTCAAGATTTCCCACAAAGCGCGAAACAGCATCCCTCACATGTGTGTTTGCACGCGACTTTCCAGCGTCATCGAGAACCGCATAGCGATCAACAAGATTGCCGGGGAAGCGGATCGAAACTTCCCAGCGACGCGGCTTGTAACCTGCGCGGTCAAACCACCATGTCGCAAGCAGACTTCTCCCAGGGCGTGGGGTAATGGTAATTCCCTGATGGTAGTTCGCGATAAAGCATTGATTGAGCGAAGAAGCGAGTTCTTCAAGGGATTCCATGAGTTTCATGGACATAGCCTCGTGAGCTTAAATAGCAAGAATATGCAATTCTAATGGCCCCAGCATAGTCTGCGTCAAGGGTGCTTGAGTCTGGCGGCTTGACGCCGAAACCCCTTTGTCACCGTTACGTCACAAGGCTGCTTGATCCAATGGCCCGAAAATTGTTGGGTTCCATTGGGAGAACTGACACCGGCCAGGCCACTAAGGGGAGTTAGGGTGTCACGTCCCAATAGCTCTTAGAAAAGTTCAGTCACCCTGGCGGACGACGGTCTGATCGCTACCACTTGAATTTCTCATTGCAGGCGCATGTTTGCTCGCGCTCATGCTGTAGTTGATCATAGCGTGCCTTGATTGCTGCGCGAGCGGCCAGCGTGCCTGCCCGGGCCAGCGCTATCCGGTAGGTGCGGCACTCATTGTCAGTCATCAGGGAATGACAGGCGGGTAGCCCAGTTTCCCGTTCCTTTCCTACCGAGGCCGGGTTCGCGGAAAGGCTCAATGGCAATAAACCAAGCGAGGCACCCAATAGCGTGATAGCGAGATCTATCGGGCGTGTTGATGAGGCCCTATTGCCGCCGTCGATGGCACACATTGGGGTAACGCCAGATGGCCATGGCGCAATACGGAATAACACGGTTCCTCCTTACTAGGATTTGCTACGTAAAACTAACATTAATCCCCGCCCCACACTGGTTGATATCAGTTGAACCATGAGGGCATAGGCACAGGCAATGCCTTCACGGTTCACGCCACGAAACGCGGTGCCCCGTCGGCAGTGGAGGCGCAATTTGGGGTGGATTCCAGCGTCGTCAAGCAGTGTCGTATGCTTCAGATCAGGCAACAACATCGAAACGTGCTGCCCTCTCAAATCGTCGCGCCAAGACCCGAACACGTCCTGGGTGTGGGCACAGCAATCCAGGATGTAACCCTCTTCACTAACCCATAAGGTGCTGGGCAACGGGTCATACCTGCTGACGGTATCTGGAGAGAGTCTTGAACCATGGGTGGGGTTGAACGTCGGGTGGGTGTCGGCATCATCCCCTTCGTTCGCGGCGACACAATTCAACTTATCGTCTAGGGGCATCAGTCCTCCCTGTCGGGTTCAACGCCAACAAACCATTACCAGACGATATGCATGCCCCGGGAATCGCTTCTCACGACCTTCGCGGAAAGGACCTTGGGTGTTTCTGACAGAAGCCGCTGGATATCATTCACGGTGAGCTGCGTTCCCACGGGAAAGGAAATCCCCCCATGGGCCAGGGTCATGCTGCCCCTGCCAATATCTCTCACCTTATAGAGCCCCACCGTCCTTAAGTTGTGGGAAACCGCCACGATACCGTTCACCGGTAGCGCGTCCTCCGGTATGAACCAATCCGAAATATAGCCAGCGCGATCATTCATGTTTCGGTCTCGATCCCCCTACGTTCGCGACGTTCTCTGCGCGCGCTCTATAAAGTAAATGGCCTTCATTCTCTTCTTCAAATATATCAGGGAGTGATATTCAAAAGCAAATGGCAAACCAATTGTTTTTTGCTCGTTCTGCATCCAAAGACTGCTCGCACCGAGCGGGTATTAGCTAGGGCCAAAGCCTTGACTGGTTTAGCGATGAATTCAGCAAGGGCGTGAAT
>JBKQNQ010000513.1:0-6439 GCA_052145875.1 Thiobacillaceae bacterium | reverse complement strand
ATGAAGGATGGACAAATCAAGGCTGCGCAAGGACGCTTTGACCAAATCCTCGCTGCCGATCCGAGAAACGCCGAAGCCATGCAGGCCGAGGCGCTCTTGGCCCTTAGGTCGGGGCAAGAGAGCAAGTATCTGGAATGGCTCAATAAAGCCACCCAGGCTGACTCAAAGGCATTTCAACCCCGGGCGCTTATTGCTCAATATTACTTAAGCAAGCGGGATTTCGCTAAAGCGCTGGCGGCGGCGCTGGGCGCAAGCGATGCCCAACCAGGGAATCCGGCTGCCCAGGAACTGCTGGGCACCACGCAACTTGCAGCGGGCGAGGCCAACAATGCCGTGGCCACGTTTTCAAAACTCATTGAACTTAAACCCAGTTCCGCTCCGCTCCGCTTTCAACAGGCACGGGCGCTGATTGCCGCAAAGCAGAACGATGCCGCCCAAGCCAGCCTTGAAAAAGCCATTAGCCTAAACCCCGGATTTGTTGAGGCGCAATTCACGCTGGCCACACTGCATGCCCGGGCAGGGCGCTACGACGACGCGCTCAGGATTGCCCGGCAAATTCAAAGGGGTCATCCGGAGAACGCGGCCGGCCTCCTGCTGGAGGGAGACATTCAGATGGCCGCCAAACAACCCGCCCAAGCCCTCGCCGCCTACGACAAAGCGTCAACCAGGCAGGCAAGCGGCCCGATCATCATTATGCAGCAACTCGCTTTGGTGGCGTTGGGCCGGGCAAGCGACGGTGAAGGCCGGCTCAGCGCCTGGCTCAAGCAGCATCCGGAAGACATGGGGGTGCGTGCCGAATATGCCCAGGTACTGCTCGGCGGCGGTCAGTATCAGCCCGCGGTGGAACAGTATCGTTATCTGGCCGCAAGAATACCCAATAATCTGGCGCTGCTGAACAACCTCGCCTACGCGTTGGCCCAGCTGAAGGACCCTCAAGCCGTCGGATTTGCCGAACAAGCGCTCAAACTTGCCCCCGACAACCCGTCTGCTCTGGATACGATGGGCTGGACCCTTGCTCAAACAGGGCATCCCGACAAAGCGATCGTTCACCTTCAGAAGGCTTTGTCCAAGAAGCCGGACGATGGCGATATCCAGTTTCACTACGCCGCCACGCTTGCCATGAATGGGGACAAACCCCGAGCACAGCAAGAACTGGAGCAACTGTTATCTACGGGCATAAGCTTTTCGCTGGAAAAAGAGGCGCGCGCCCTATTAAAAACGCTGCAAGCCAGTGCTTCTTGATACGCCATAGCGGCACAAATTCACTTCTAGACCGTTAACACCCGGGAATCCTTCTCAATGACGAATACGCAACTCACCTTTTCAATTGCCTTGATCGTTGCGATGACCGCTACCGTTTCAGGATGTCATCGCGACTCAAATCTCTCCGAGCAAGAGCACATCCAACGGGCCAAGGACTTCGAAGAAAAGGGAAATCTCAGAGGAAGCATTGTCGAATTGAAAAATGCCATCGAAGAAAATCCCAGTAGTCCCCAAGCCAGGCTGCTGCTAGGACACATTTATCTGAAAGCAGGCCGGGGTGCAGAAGCAGAAAATGAGCTTAGCAAAGCCGAAAAGCTCGGTGTCAACCGAGAGACCATCAAGGTCGAGCTGGGCCAGGCATTGTTGCTAATGGGTGATTACAAGCGGGTACTCGACGAAATCCAGCCGGGATCGCAAACTTCGAAGACCAATCTGGCGCGCATTCAGCAAATTCGTGCCGACGCATTGCTGAACGAGGGAAAGTTAAGTGATGCCTGCAGTCTTTATCAACAATCGATCAAGACCGATACGGGCAACGCCCCATCCTACTGGGGTTTGGCCAAATGCGCGCTGGCCCAGGGCAATCCGGCCCAAGCAAAGCAATGGTTAGACACAGCGTTAAGAATTCCCGACAGACAGGCCGACACGTGGGTCTATATGGGCGATCTAAGCCTTGAGAATAACGATGTGCAGGCCGCGCTGACGGCTTACACGAATTCACTTGAGGCCGAGCCAACCAATCTGAGGGCGCTGGAAGACCGAACCCGCACCTACCTATTAAGCGGACAAGCGGAGCTTGCGCGCAAGGATCTTGATCGACTGCAGAAGGTTGCACCAAAGTCTGTCGTCGCCTACTACCTTGAGGCCTTGTTCGATTTCCGGCAGGCGAAGTACCCGGAGGCCCGAGACGCGCTCCAGGAAGTTTTCAAGATCACCGATAATCATGTGCCAAGCATTCTCCTTGCGGGTGCAACGGCGTATTCCTTGGGTTCGTATCAAGAAGCGGAAACCTACCTGAATCGGGTCTTGGTCCGTTTTCCAGCTAACGGATATGCACGTCGAGTCTTGGCTGCCACGCAAATCAAGCTAAACCAGCCCAACGCTGCCCTGGAAACGCTCTCACCCCTGCTGTCAGCGGACACAAAAAACATCGAAGCGCTGTCTTTGGCGGGTGAGGCTTCCCTGCAAACCAAGGACTTCAACAAGGCCATGGAGTATTTGGAACGCGCCTCTAAACTCGCGCCTCAAAATGCTGCGATTCGAACTCAGCTGGCCACCGGCGAAATGGCAGCGGGAGACAACGAGAAGGCCCTGGCCGACCTGGAACGAGCCGTAACGCTGAGCGCCAATCCCGGCCGAGCAGACTTGGCGCTGGTTGTGATGCACTTGAGCCGGGGGGAATATGATGCTGCCCTGCAGGCAATCAGTGCCCTAGAGAAGAAGCTGCCGAACAACCCGGTTACGCAGAATCTGCGTGCCGGGGCCCTGTTGGCCAAGAAAGACAGGGTTGGCGCGCGCCGGGCACTGGAACAAGCCTTGGCGGTCCAGCCCGACTTTTTCCCCGCCGCAATGAACCTTGCCCGGCTCGATATTGCTGAAAACAACCTGGATGCCGCACGCAAGATGTTCGCTTCTATTGTCGCCAAGGACAAGACCAATATTCCAGCGATGATGGCGCTGGCCAATCTCGCTGGAATACAAGGAAACGACAGCGAAGCAGTGCTGTGGCTGGAAAAGGCCGCCAAAGCCGATCCTAAAGCAGTTATGCCACGCGTCGCCATCGCCCGATACTATCTGATTCAGAGGGATCGCCAGAAGGCGTTGATGATGGCAAATGAATTGATTACCACCAATCCCGACAACGCCCAGGCCCTCAACCTCTTAGGCGCAGTCCAGATGGCTATGGGCAACCGAGCCGCCTCGATCTCCACATTTACGCGCCTGACCGAAAAAGCTCCCCAATCACCTGCCTCGTTTGTGAATCTTGGCCTCGCACAATTTGCCAACGGGCAGTTCAACCCAGCACGACTCTCTCTGCAGAAGGCAATTCAGCTGGATCCGGACCTCCTCCAAGGCCTCGATGCGCTCATGCGAGTGGAACTGGCAGACCACAATCCGGATGCGGCCCGAGAGATCGCCCGGCGAATGCAGGCTCGGCATCCCAACTCTCCGCTCGGCTTCGATCGCGAAGGAGACATTGAACTCTCCCAGAAGCACGTCGCCCTAGCCGTGCACGCCTATGAGCAGGCGCTGGCGAAAGGAGCCGGATCAGACGAATTAATCAAGTTACATCGTGCACTCATCCTCTCCGGCGACGCCAAGGCTGCCGAACAGCGCCTGTCGACATGGATCGGGAAAAACCCCCAGGATGTCGCCGTCCGTGGCTACGCTGCGGCATATTACCTGGCGAACCATCGCGATCGGGATGCGATCGCCCAGTACGAGGCCGTCTTGAGGCTGGCGCCACAAAATGCCGTGGCCCTCAATAATTTGGCCGGTCTCTATCAACGCGAAAAAGACAATCGTGCCCTCGCCACGGCCGAACAAGCCTACCGGCTGGCGCCAAATAATTCTGGCGTGGCCGATACGCTAGGTTGGATCCTGGTAGATCAGGGTCAATTGCCCCGCGCGACGGAACTCCTGGTCAAGGCAGCTTCGATGTCTCCAAAGGTGGCGACCATTCGTTACCACTATGGCGTCGCGCTCGCCAAAGCGGGGAGGAACGCTGAGGCGAAAAAGGAAATCGAGGCGGCCATCGCCATGGGCCAACCGTTTGCAGAGTCGGCAGAAGCGAAGGCCTTGCTTAATCGCCTGTGAGCAGTCGTCTCGCCGCTCCGCGAAGACGGACATAGGCGACGCGTTCGCCTGATGCAGACGGCCGGCCAGCGGGGCCGAAGCGCGGGCCGCGTGTTCCCCCCACGCGGCATCATGTCGGTTGAGTGGCCAATCTCCGACTAAGAAATACCGCACGCTTGGGCCCCGGCGACGCCCTCCACTGGAGGGCTGTCCGATTCGTTCCGATGGTGTCATCATAACGATACACAACATCAGCAATGTTGCACTCAACATGGTCAGTGCCCCACGTACGCTCCAGACCCTAAAGGTGGATTCTCGTCTCGCCCTGCGTAATATCTTGCGCCAGCGGCGACGCAGCATCATCGCCATTATCGCCATTAGTTTCGGCGTAATCGCAATGATGCTTTCCGCGGGGTACATCGAGTGGATATTTTGGGCAAACCGTGAGGAGGTGGCTGTCACCCAGTTGGGTCACATTCAGGTTTCCAAGCGTGGTTTTCATGATGAAGGGCAAGCGGACCCGCTGGCCTTTCTTTTCTCCGATAGTCTTCCCGCACTCAACACGATTGAACACACCCCGGGGGTGCGCTCCGTTTCACCGCGGTTAACGTTCAATGGCCTGATCAGTCATGGGGAAAGCACCCTTTCCTTCATTGGGGAGGGGATCGATCCGGCAAAGGACCCCTCAACCAATAATCTAACCATATTGGAAGGGAAGAAACTTGATCCCAGTGATCCCAAAGGCGTGCTTTTGGGCGCCGGCCTTGCGGCGAACCTAGGGGTGAAACCGGGGGATACGGTGGTGCTACTCACCAATACGCCTGGCGGTGGGATCAACGCCATTGAGGGCCATGTCCGAGGACTTGGCTCCACATTGATGAAGGCCTACGACGATAGCATGCTGCGCGTGCCAATTCATCTGGCGCAAGACTTACTGCGGACTCAGGGTGCCCATCTTTGGGTGATCCAGCTGCAGGACACGGACATGAGCGATCGGATTGCCAAACAACTCGCGTCTGACCCGGCGTTGAAGTCCTTTGAAGTGGTTCCGTGGGACAAATTGGCCGATTTCTACAACAAGACCGTTGCGCTGTTTTCCCGCCAAATGGAAGTTGTGAAATTGATCATCGCCGCAATCATCGTCCTGAGCATCAGCAACACCATGACCATGAGCGTGACCGAACGTACCGTCGAAATTGGCACGGCCATGGCGCTGGGCACAAGACGTGGGCGCATCCTGGCACTGTTTCTCCTTGAGGGGATGCTGCTTGGTGCCATTGGCGGCGGAATTGGCGCATCGTTGGGTTACGTTTCGGCCAGCGTGATCTCCTCCATTGGTATCCCGATGCCCCCCGCACCCGGTATGTCAAGGGGATTCGTTGCGGGAATCAATGTGACCCCCTCTATCATCTGGCAGGCACTGCTCCTGGCGATCTCAACCACGCTTATCGCGAGCATCTACCCGGCGTGGCGCGCATCGCGCCTCGTCATCGTTGACGCGCTGCGTCATAACCGCTGAGGATCATCCCAGTGTGGAAGCTTGCCCTGCGAAATGTCCTCCGGCACAAGGCACGCACCGGCATGACCTTGCTGGCAATCGTCGCAGGCGTTGTGGGCCTCATCCTGAGCGGTGGATTTGTGCACGACATTTTCACCCAGCTTGGCGAGGTGCTGATCCATTCCCAATCAGGACACCTGCAGGTATCCCGCGCAGGGTATTACGAACATGGAGCTCGAAGTCCGGAGAAATATCTGATTCGCGACGCCAACTCGCTTCGCAAACAGATTAGCGCGATCTCGGCGGTCAATGACGTGATGGGAAGGGTCTACTTTTCCGGGCTGATCAACAATGGACGATCCGATCTCCCGATCGTGGGAGAAGGCGTGGAACCTTCGCGGGAGGCCCGGCTGGGGACCAATATGGTGATCTCCGCAGGCCGCCGGCTCGACGATCGGGACGCGCACGGCATGATGATCGGTCATGGGCTTGCCCAAGCACTCAGGCTCAAGCCTGGCGACTGGGCAACGCTGCTCATCGAGACCCCCGACGGCGCCCTAAACAGTCAGGAATTCCAGCTCGTCGGCGTGTTCCAGACGTTTTCCAAGGACTACGATGCGCGTGCGGTACGCATCCCGTTGGACGCCGCGCAGGATCTGCTTGCCACCTCTGGCGTCAATACCCTGGTGATATCCCTGAAACACACCCGTGACACGGAACCGGTGGCCGCTCAATTGGCTCAAAAATTTGTCCCCGTCGGAATGGAAGTCAACACCTGGCTTAAGTTGAATGACTTCTATGCGAAAACGGTCAAGATGTATGACGTTCAGTTCGGGGTATTGCGCATCATTATCCTACTCATGGTGCTGTTGAGCGTCGTCA
>JBKQNQ010000512.1:0-3500 GCA_052145875.1 Thiobacillaceae bacterium | reverse complement strand
GCAATCGACGGCTGGCAAAGGACTTTGAGGCAACAATCGATTCCGCACGCGCTTTCCTCTACGCCGCATCCGTCATGCTGCTCGTGCGCCGGATCGCTCGTCCTTCATGACTTTCGAAACCGACTCTTAGACCGGCGAAATGTAGACAGCTCGTTGAAGGGGGATGGTCGGGTCAGGCGCTGGTGCCGTGGTGGTGCAGGCAAAGATTTCGGCTATTCCCTCTTGCTTGGCGATCTTCTTGGCTGTGTGAACGGCCGTCAGGAAGGAAAGCTCGCTCACGGTCTTTGAGCGTTGGTGGGCGACCGCAATGGTAAGGCCGGCAGCATGTCTCGTTTCCGCGTATTTCTCGCCGTACATCACCAGCACGTGTTTTTGCTCGGCGGGAATCTCGCTTGGTGACTTTATGTACCTTACTCTTGGCATCGGTAAATCGTAATTCTGTCCAATCAGGCGGTATGGCCGTCGAAGTTACCTGTCCTGGGAATGTTCTTTTCCTGTTGCGGTGTCATCTTGGAGGTATCCTGGCCGCCCGGCACACCTCGCGGCCCGAGTTTTCTGCGGGCGCGTTCGTCCTCGCTTAGCCGTTCTTCTTCGCGGGTCTCTTGCGCCATCTATCCTCTCCTTGGCGTTGGTAATGAAGGCAGTGCAATAACGCCATTTGGGCCGCTGTTACCCCAGCCCTAGTCAGGGGACTGGGGCCGGGGATTCCATCTTTAGGACGGCACGCAACAATACACTCACGTTACATACTATCCCGCTTATTATCCTATCAAAGCTAGGAGTTAGGCCGCAGCGCGGATGCTGGGTGAACCGACTACGCCGCTCTTTTCCATCACCGACTTCATTTCACTTGAGCCGTACCAGGTGCGGGCCTTCGATACGTCGGCGACATCCTGGAGGATCAGCACATCATTGGGGTCGTCGGTGCCGCGAAACACTCTGCTTTTCGTGATGCCGGCCGACGCGCGATTCTTCTCGTTCCCATTGTAGCTCGTTTGCCATGCGTTGAAGTCTTTGACCTTGAAGTGAACAGTCAGGTTTTCGTTATTCATCGGTGCTTTCCTTTGTGAATATCTCTTAGTGCGCACGCACAGGTGCGCATGGCCGGTGCGGGTACCGACGGCAACCGCAATGCAGGCCAATATCGACCTTTTGGATTAGAATTGTGCCAGCCGATGGCATCAGTGCTGCCAGTGGGTGAACGGAGACTTCGACATGTCGCCGTTTCGTGGGCAGCTCCCAGGCAGGCCACTGCCTGCCAGTATCTCTGCAACTGTGGTGCCCCGCATCAACGCACAAGGGTGAGGCGAGAATTTAGTTTCCGGTGGAACCGGTGATGGCGGTTGGCCTCACGTTTAAAACAAGATCGGCGCTCTATTCGGCCACTATTGAAGCCGCTTCTGCAGCCTATCGAAATTTCAGGTTAACTCGATAAATCAACATCAAAGACGCGCCCTCAAGGCATTGCCTGAAGAATCGAAGCGGCCTAGCGGCTAGACCGTGAGAATGAGTGAGTCGTGAGAACGCTCGTGGCTAATCAGAAAAACATGTGGGAGAACGTCCATGGAAATGCGATCCGATCAACAAAAACCGCCTGACGTCTTGCAAGAGCGACGAACATCGAACGAACTTGTCGAGCAGATCCGCAAATTGCGCTGGATGGGTTTAGAGGAGGAAGCGGTGATAGTGCAGAACGAGCTGAACCTACGGCGGGAGACGGCGGACAGTGTCGTCGCGGCCTCGCACGACACGGACTGAGTCTCGTTCCATCATGGCTCGCTCGTGCCAGCGAGGCGCCCATCATTTCATTTGCATTTGGGTGGGTTTTGACGGTCGCCGAACGCTATCCGCTAGTTTTAGCCATTCATCTGCCATTTCGCGTTGGATAGCGCGAGAATGCGGATCAGTTGCCGAAGTCACTAGGTACAAACAATGCGCAGCGTAATACGCATACTCCTTCCGCTTGTCACTCTTTGGAATTACCATGCCCGCCTCCGTGACGAATAAGCCGCTCGGAGAAACTGGAGCGCGCCATCAGGACTAGTCTGGTCAAGACAGACCACTCTGCAAAATCCGGTCAGTATTCATCCGCCTATAGGAAAAGATTAGAAATCTAGCGGCCGCCGCGAGCACGAACATCCGAATGAACCACAGCACTCCGCAGAAAGGATGATTAATTGACCTATGTAATCAACGAGAGTTGCATCAAGTGCAAGTTGATGGATTGTGTGGAGATCTGCCCCGTGGATTGTTTTTACGAGGGTGAGAACATGCCCGTCATCCACCCGGATGAGTGCATTGATTGTGGCGTGTGCGAGCCCGAATGCCCGGTCGATGCGATCAAGCCGGACACGGAACCAGGCATGGAAAAGTGGCTGCGGATCAACGCCGAATACGCCAGGGCATGGCCCAACATTACCGTCAAGAAGGACCCCCCCGGCCGACGCCAATGAGTGGCAGGGTAAGCCGGACAAGCTCCAATACTTCTCACCAAACCCCGGTGTGGGTGGTTGACCCCTGAGCGCCGGAGGGGAGTTGGTTCTGCTGCCTTTACACAGTATGCGGCTGTGTCGGCGTTTTCCGAATTTCGCGCATGTCTCCGTGGAGTACTCTGGCCACCTACCCCTTGTTCCAGGCGATGGTGACCGCGTCCCAACTCGTTTCGGTGATAATGCCGTTGTCAGCAGCAGCTCCTTGCCAATAAACGCGGGCACCCTTCTTGAGAGCCTTGGATTCGTCGACTGTCATTGTTGTTTCTTCCGGTGCATGAGCATCGCTGCGCGCAAAGTTGAGAGCACAGCGCAACGGTGCGCAGAACATTTAATTCGCGGTCGATGTGGCGGCGGTAGTTATACGCCTTCGGCGCCCACATCGGACCTCAGCTGACTTTCGGGCACAAATTGCGCTTGGCGATATGCTAGTGTGGCGGCCTTCGGCCGAACGGAGAAGTCCCCATGAAACGTCACCTACAGTTTGGGGCTGTATTTGCACATCTATCCAAACAAGCACTTTCCGTTTGTTCGCAAGCCTGCAAGTCCGCAACGTATCTCGCGTTCGGGCCTTGACATGAGCTAGGCCCAGGCTGACCGCCGCTGGTAAGGCAAGCGTACACCTTACAAGATTCACGCGCGTTTATGCAGGCTTTCCTGCAAGCGTCACATTGTGGGCTCGCTAACTGAGTTTCGGCCGTGCCGGTGCAGCCGATTGATATCAGCAAAAATACTAGCGACGAGACGAGCGTCTTTTGCATGCTCCTACGGCCTGTTGGATTTCGCGCCATCCAAATTGCTGGGAGTTAAGTGTAGCATCGCTCCAACAAATTATCGAAAGTGTACAACCTAGTGAGACAACCGTGAACGCTCGGCGCCGAAATGTCGGCTGATGGTCTAGGCTGTGTGAAAACGAAATCTGATTTGGTCGTAACGCCGAGCGGAGGACGAATTTTTACGTTTTTCGGCTCTGCGCATGACCACAGGGCTCAAGATTCCAGGTGTTGCGAT
>JBKQNQ010000511.1:0-18295 GCA_052145875.1 Thiobacillaceae bacterium | reverse complement strand
ACATCGGGGGCGGTGATCGAATTATTGCTCGCAACAGCCCCGACAGCTGCCAATCGCCTGGGCGACGCGCAGTTGTTCCTGAGCTATCTGCAGTTCATTAACACGCTCATTGCACAAGCTCCCCGTGGCGTGCGGCCGATGCTCGACAAACTCGACCTGCTGTTCCAGCAGCTGACCTTGGGAGGGCTGCGGCGCTGGGCACTTTGGGGCGCGCACGCCCACCGGACCAATTACGAGGAACAAATACGCTATTTCAGCTTGGAATCGAAGGAGTCCCTGGCGCTGCTGCAAAAAGAGCGAAAGGGCACCCTACTGGTTGACGTGCAGCGTCGCATCAACATGTATCTGCGTGCCCTTTGGGGCCGCGACTTTTTTATGCGTCCGACCGCAGGTGACTTCGAAACACGCGAAGGCTACCGCCCGTACATCGAGGACTACCTCCTGCACCTTCCGGATGCGTTCGACGATTTCACGCGTGAAGGCCATGAGCCCGTCCCCGGCCTGGAACTTTACCGTGCCACCGCGGCCCACTGTGCGGCCCACGTCGTTGAGACAAAGACGCCTCTATCCGCCGAAGCGTTAACACCCCTGCAGATGGCCGTAATTTCGGTAATCGAGGACGCGCGGGTGGAGGCGCTTTCCATCCGCCGCTTCCCAGGCCTGCGACAATTGTGGGCCAAGCTGCATACCGCCTCGCCACAGATGAACGCCAGTGTCGGTAGTTATCTGAACCGGCTTGCCCGCGCGCTTCTGGATGAAAGGTATGTCGATGATGACCCCTGGATTATTGAGGGGCGCATCGGCTTCGCTGAAGCAAAAGACGTACTGCGTAACAATCGGATGTCATGGGACATGGGTGTTCGACTCGCGCACGGTCTTGCCCAGAAGAAACTGTCCTTCAACCCACGCTCCGACATCCTCAGTGCACCGTATCGCGACGACAACCGCTACTCCTGGGAATTTGAGGAATTTGATTTTGACAAGGCTGCCAATGCCGGCTATGAGTCGCTCAAGCAGGTGCGCAAGTACGTCAATGTGATGGAGATGGTCAATGAAGTGGATAACGAACTGGCCGGCGATGACGCTCAGGAAATCTGGGTACTGCCGACCGAATTCTATCTTGACCAGGAAGGCTGCAGCATCAATGAACTGGAAGGCAAGGAACCAATGTCGGATCCGTTCCATTACTCCGAATGGGACTACCAGATACAGCTGGAGCGCCCTTCCTGGGTCACCGTTCTGGAAAAGCGCGCGAAGGTGGGCGACCTGCAAGTAATTGACAACATCACGGCGACATACAAGCGCGAAATTCATCGCATGAAATTCTTGCTTGACGCGATGCAGCCGCATGGAGTGCAGCGCATTCGCAGGTTGGAAGATGGTGACGAAGTTGACATCAACGCCGCCATCGCCAGCCTCACAGACATCCGCATGGGCAACCAACCCGATCCAAGAATCATGATGCGGTCCGTGAGAAAGACTCGTGACTTTTCGATTCTCGTGCTCCTGGATTTATCAGAATCGACGAACGAGACCGTGCAGGCGCAGGAGTATTCCGTCTTGGAGCTGACTCGACAGGCCTGCGTGTTGCTTGCAGACGCCATTCACAAGGTGGGTGACCCCTTCGCCATACACGGCTTTTGCTCGGATGGCCGTCACGCTGTCGAGTACACCCGGTTCAAGGACTTTGACCAACCGTGGGACGAAACACCCAAGGCAAAATTGGCCGGGATGACGGGTCAGTTGTCGACCCGCATGGGCGCGGCTATCCGGCATGCCGGGTACCACCTCAAGCTGCAGCGCTCGGCAAAAAAGCTTCTTCTGGTCATTACCGACGGCGAACCTGCGGACATTGACGTGCGCGATCCCCAGTACCTGCGCTACGATACAAAAAAAGCCGTGGAGGAGATCGCACGACTTGGCACTACCACCTACTGCATGACTTTGGACCCCCGAGCCGACACCTATGTTTCACGTATTTTCGGCCAAAGGAATTACATGGTGGTCGACCATGTTCAACGTCTGCCTGAAAAGCTGCCGCTGCTCTATGCCGGGCTGACCCGTTAAATCGCCGCCAACCAACTACACGGAGATGTGCATGCCCCCTAATCCAGCTTTTCTGGTTATTACCGCCTCGGGTGAGGACACGGTGGGCTTGGTGGACAGGTTTTCGAGCCAAGTGACGGACTCCGGTTGCAACATCGAGGAATCGCGGATGGCCGTGCTGGGTGGCTCATTTGCATTGCTGGTCCTCGTTTCGGGTGAGTCAGGAAACATTCATGCGCTTGAGCAATCCTTGCCTCGCCTGGGCCAATCGCTGGGCTTGGAGGTTACGGCTCGGCATACCCAGATGCGTCATCCACAAACGACGCTCCCGTACGAGGTGGAGGCGGTGGCGTTGGATCATCCGGGAATCGTCAAGAATCTCTCGGGATTTTTCGCACAGCGTGGCATCAATATTGAGGAGTTGATCACAGACACGTATCCCGCCCCGCATACCGGTAGCCCAATGTTCAGCGTGCACATGACAATCGGCGTGCCGCCCCAATCTTCAATCGCAGGGCTTCGGGAGGAATTCTTGCTGTTTTGCGATAGCCTCAATTTGGACGCGTCATTGGAGGCCGGACGGCACTAAGTCGTGACTATCCGTTAGAATCAAGCAGTTACGACCCCGGGGGAAAAGCTCATGTTGCAACAACACAACCGGTGGACACTGGCACTCTTGCAGTGGATCGAGAACTTTGGCCTGCTTGTTATTCTCATCGCCACACTCGCCGCGGGATTTGGCTCGATACAGAGCATGCTGGAAGTTCGGAAAGTCTCGTTGGCCGATCTACTCCTGCTGTTCCTGTATCTTGAAATTGTCACCATGCTTGGACTTTATTACAAGGAAGGCAAATTGCCGGTTCGCTACCCTATCTACATTGCGATTGTGGCGCTGACCCGTTACATCGTTCTGGGCATGAAAGAGATGGACAGCCTTACCCTGCTCGCGCTAACGGCGGCCATTCTCATCCTAACCGTGAGTGTGCTGCTGTTGCGCTACGGCCAACTGAAGCTACCGCTCAAGGACAATGAATGAAGGAAATTTACGTCGGATTTCACAACGACAAGCACGGTATGACCCAGCTGGGGCGCATCGTCCTGGATGGATGGCTGTTTGGACTGATACCGGAAACGGAGGACTGCACGGGCTGGTCGATGGGCCAGATGCAGGTGCTAATGGACAAGATCGAGCATGAGTGGGACCGCTTCGGAAATCTACCGAGTCGATTGCCCCCGGAGCTTCGGCAACGTCACTCAGAAATCTACAAGCGTGCGACGGACATTGCAATCGGAAAGGGCTGGAACCCGGAACTTGGTGACGACGACTGACGGGGGATTAGCCATCATCCGAGCGGCTCACCCGATCGCGCAAGTCCAGTACGACTGCTTCTGATGCGGGTCGATTGCGCGCGGACAATAATTGCAGGGCGCGGGGAAATTCACTTTGCAATCGAATCATGGTTTCTTGAGCACCCGGCAAGTAATAAACGACCTCATATGGCACACGTTCATCCAGCGCCGTTCTGGACTGAGGCTTGAAGTGCTGCCAGGCCAGTTGAATCACCCGTGAGGCTTCGCGATCGATAAAGACGATTTCCTCCAGATCCACGATGGCCAGGTACTGCATGGCGCGGATCGGAACAAAGACGCTACCATTGGATCGTGTCAACAGCGTATGCGCCAGGTTGTAGGTTGTCGCGGGAACAAAGCGGGGTTCCCGTAAAATCTCCTCACCGCGAAATAATGACATTTTCATGATTGGCTTCCCGTGTCCCTGAAACTTACTCCCGATCTACTGAAGGAAACAAGCGCCTTGCTTGGCGATGTGCTGACTTTTTCCACGCCTGCCGACAGATTGGTCTCCGGCCATTTCCGCCACAATCCAAAACTGGGCCAAGAGCAGCGGGCGTTCATCGCGGATAGCATCTTCGCCGTCCTGCGGCGTTGGCGCACGCTTCAATGGTTGACCGATCGGCACAGTCCCCGCTTCCTGCTGCTGGTATGGCTCACCAAATTTAGCGGCATGAGTCTGCGGGAACTGGAGCCTTTAATAAAAAAAGATGAGCGGGAGGCCTTGGCCCTCGTTAAGGCCTCTAGATCACCGGGACCGCCGCTGGGCGTTCTGGCGGAGTGGCCGGACTGGGTCATAGCGATGCTGCGGGCACAATATGAGGACGCGGCCATTCTCGCGTTGGGCCGTTCGATGCAAAGCCCTGCGCCACTCGACTTACGCGTCAACACAACCAAATCTAGCCGCGACGCCGTCCTAAGTGAGCTCGCGAGGCTGGGATTGGAAGCGGCGCCAACGCCTTACTCTCCGGTGGGAATACGGCTTAGGGGTCATCCGGATCTGGCCCGCCTCAGCCTGTTCAAATCCGGCGCGATTGAAATACAGGATGAGGCGAGCCAGTTGATCAGTGTGCTAATGGGAGCAAGAAGAGGTGAAATGGTGGCCGACCTGTGCGCGGGGGCGGGTGGGAAAACACTTGCGCTGGGCGCGGCCATGGCCTCCAGCGGTCGACTCTATGCCTTCGATATCAGCGAAAAGCGGCTGCGCAAGTTACAACCTCGGCTCAAGCGCTCAGGTTTGTCCAACGTTACGCCCCAGTTGATTTCCGGTGAACACGACAGCCGACTCAAGCGTCTCGCTGGAAAACTCGATCGGGTTCTGGTCGATGCCCCCTGTTCGGGGCTGGGAACCGTACGGCGCAATCCGGACTTGAAGTACCGGCAAAGCCCCGAAGGCGTTGCCGAACTAAACTCCAAACAGGCCAGCCTGATCCGCGCCGCGGCTAAACTGCTGAAACCTGGCGGGCGATTGGTGTACGCCACCTGCAGCCTGCTGCAGGTTGAAAACCAGGCGATCGTTCGTGACTTTATGACGGAGCACGCCGAATTCAAACTCCTTCCCGCGAAAGACATTCTCGCCTCCCAGCGCATCCCCTTGGAGATGGACGATTTTCTGGAAATCGGCCCAATGCACCACGGAACCGACGGCTTCTTCGCTGCCGTTTTGGAGAAGACCAGCAACTTAGCGGTCGGGGAATAAGCCTATGTCTAGGCAATCGAATGGCAACGTGATTGAATTGCAAAATGACGTCTCCTTTCTTTCAACCCGATCATGTCGCCACCCTAAGTGGCCTCTTCGCGGCCCGCGTCGAAGCCAACCCCGACAATGAGGCATATCGCCAGTTCGATTCTGCGACCGGAACTTGGATCTCCTTCACCTGGGAAGAAGTGCATCGGCAAGTCACCCGCTGGCAGGCCGCATTAACCAAGGAAGGCTTGGCCCCTGGCGATCGGGTCGCCGTGATGCTGAAGAATTGCGTCGAATGGATCATCTTCGATCAGGCCGCGTTGGGGCTCGGACTCGTGACCGTCCCGCTTTACCCGGGGGACAGACCGGATAATGCGGCCTGGATCATCGATAATGCGGGTGCCCGGTTATTGCTGGTCGAAGGCCGTTTCCAGCATCGCAAGGTGGCCGAAATCGTTGCCATTTCTAAAAAGCTTGAGCGCGTCATCAGTTTGTTGCGCCCCGAGCGGCTGACTGACTGGAGCCCGCAGTTTGCCGTTGCTGAAGACTGGCTCAATGCGGCAAGCGGAACCACCGTCCCCACGCGTCGCGTTTCCAGTGAAATGCTTGCCTCCATCGTGTATACCTCGGGCACCACCGGCAGGCCCAAGGGCGTCATGCTGACGCACGACAACATGCTCTGGAACGCCTGGTATGCCAGCCAGTGTCTTGAATTTGCGCCCAACGAGATCTTCCTCTCCTTTCTTCCCCTGTCGCACACTCTGGAACGAACCGCTGGCTATTACCTGCCCTTGCTACTCGGAGCAAAGGTCGTGTTTGCACGCACCATTGCGCTGTTGGCGCAAGATCTTCAGGCGGTGCACCCGACTGTTTTGATCTCCGTTCCGCGGATTTATGAGCTTTTCTATGGCCGCATTCAGGATGTGCTAGAGAAGAAGGGCACGTTGGCACGCGAGGTATTCGAATATGCCGTGGATGTCGGCTGGCACCGGTTTGAGCATGCGCAGGGGCGAGCCAGCTGGCACCCCAAATTGCTTGCCTGGCCGTTGCTAAAAAAGCTGGTGGCGGACGCCGTAGTTGAACGAATGGGAGGAAGCCTCAAGGCGGCCGTATCGGGGGGAGCCGCGCTCGCCCCCGAAATCGCCCGTGCGTTCGTCGCACTCGGCATCCCGCTCTACCAGGGCTATGGCCTGACGGAGACCAGTCCAGTCGTTGCGGTCAACGTGCCCGGCTCGAACATCCCCGCCAGTATCGGTAGGCCACTGCCCGGCGTCGAAGTGAAAATCGTTGCGAATGACGAACTGCTTTGTCGCAGCCGCTGCATCATGCGCGGCTACTGGGACAATCCGGAAGCGACATCATCGGTCATTGATGGAGCGGGTTGGCTGCACACGGGCGATCAGGCTAAAATGGATGCGCGCGGCCACCTCCACCTCATCGGACGCATCAAGGATATTATCGTCTTGAGCAACGGCGAGAAGGTTTCTCCCGGCGACATGGAATGCGCCATTGCGCTTGACCCCCTATTCGATCAGGTCATGATCGTCGGCGAGGGGAAAGCCTATCTTGCATGCATCACCGTCCTTAACGAGGAACACTGGCGAGCTTTTTGCAAAGAACTCAATGTCAATGCCGACCAGGCCGATATACTCAACGACAGCCGGATCAACAAAATGCTCCTCGCCCGGGTCGGCAGTCGGCTGAAGGATTTTCCAGGTTACACGCAAGTCCGACGCCTGTACGCCACGCTGGAGGCTTGGACCGTCGAAAACGGGTTACTCACGCCGACGCTTAAAATGAAACGGGTACGGCTTCAGGAAAAATATCAACACGCCGTTAAGGCGATGTATGAAGGACTTTCTGATTAACATCAAAACGCTCGTTCGGGAGAGAAATGAAGAAACAAACGATTAAGTATCTGGGTCTTGGCACGTGTCTGGTTACCCTGCCTGGTGTCAGCCTTGCCTCCGGCTTCGCCCTGACCGAACAAAGTGCCAGCGGACTAGGCAACGCCTATGCAGGCCAAGCCGCCAGCGCACAAGATGCCAGCACAGTATTCTTCAACCCGGCAGGCATGACGCTAATCCCCGGCAAACAACTCGTTCTGGCTGGAAGCCTCATTGACCTCTCGGCACGATTTTCCAACAGTGGCTCGACCGCGGCACCACTCCAGGCATTAGGTGATTCGGGCGGCGATGCCGGCAGCCTCGCGTTTGTTCCCAGTTTCTACTACGTCCAGCCGATCGACCCGAGTATCTCAGTCGGCCTCGGAGTTAACGTGCCGTTCGGCCTCAAGACTGAATATGACCAAGCCTGGATTGGACGATTCCTCGCGGTGACCTCACAGGTACAAGCGATCAACGTCAATCCTTCGGTCGCCTATAAAGTGAACGATGTCGTGTCGCTTGGCTTGGGCGCGAGCGTGCAGCGTGCCGACGCCACCCTCAGCAACATGGTGAACTACAGCGCGGCGGCGGGTGGTCTTTTGGGGCCAGACCTTGCAGGGTTGGCCACGGTCAAAGCCAACAATTACGGATGGGGCTACAATGGCGGGGCGCTTTTCAACTTGGGCGACACCCGCATCGGCGTGGCCTATCGCTCCAAGATCAGCTACAAGCTGGACGGGAATGTCAGTTTCTCCAATGTGCCAGGGCCGTTGGCGGCCGTTCCGCAGTTACAGAACGGCCCGATCACGGCGGACCTTACGGTTCCCGCAACCGCCTCCCTAAGCGTCGTGCAGAAGCTCGCTCCCACGCTGGACTTGCTCGCGGACGCCACCTGGACGGGCTGGAGCTGCTTTAACATTTTGACCGTCAGCACCCCGGCTGGCGCAGTCGTATCCTCCACCACGGAGAATTCGAACGACACCATGCGGTATTCGCTCGGTCTAACCTACACACCCGACACGACTTATGCCTGGCGTGCGGGTATCGCTTATGATCAAACGCCGGTACCCGCCCTCTATGTCACGCCACGACTTCCTGATGCGGATCGCACGTGGCTCGCGTTAGGCGGCCAATACCGTATGGACAGGCAAAACGCAATTGATTTCGGCTACGCACATGTGTTCTTCAGGAACTTGAACACAACCAACAGCGTGAACAATGCAAATGCGCTTGCTGGTACCGGAACGCTCGTCGGCAGTTATTCCGACCACGTGGATATCTTGAGCGCCCAGTACACCCACACCTTCTGAACCCGGCTCCCCCGGTATAATGAGCAGCACGGCGAGCCGTGCTGCTTATTTATGACATCCCAAACTGAATTCAACAACCTCATCACCCTTCTGATTGAGGACAGCCATGACATTCCCCTGTTATGGCAAGGGGCCGCGCTGGCACTAAGCATTGCCGTGTCTTGGCTTGTGATGCGGCTCATCCAGCCTTACCTCCGTGATGAGAAGGGCGCTTGGGAAACCGGACGCGCCACGCTGCGCCGCATCGGCTTTCCACTGGTCATGCTGCTGTTTGTCGTCGTCACGCGCGCGATCGTCGGCCTGTGGCAGACCGAGCTACACCTGTTGAACCTCGCCGTGCCGTTATTGATCGCCCTCGTCTTGATCCAGGCCGTGATCTATGCGTTGCGATCTGTGTTCAAGCCGGGTGACCGATTAAGGATCTGGGAACGATTCGTAGCATGGACCATTTGGGGCGGCTTCGCCCTCCATGTTACCGGCATCCTGCCGCGCATTCACCAAGCCATGGCGGCACTCTCATTTGAGTCCGGAAGTCACCGCTTCTCGCTTCTGCTGTTGTTCCAGGCAGCAACAACCATCATCTTTGCGATTATTGCAGCGCTGTGGATTGCCCAGTTCATTGAGAGCCGGCTGATGGGGATGGGGCAATTGGATTTGAGTCTGCGCCTCGCCCTGGCAAAAGCAGTGCGCACCCTCTTATTGGCGCTGGCCGTGCTTGTCGCGCTACCGGCTGTAGGCATCGATCTGACGGTGCTCTCTGTGTTTGGCGGTGCGTTAGGCGTCGGTCTTGGCTTTGGGCTGCAAAAAATCGCCAGTAATTATGTGTCTGGCTTCATCATCTTGCTGGATCGTTCGATTCGAATTGGCGACCTCATTACCGTGGACGCGCGTTATGGCCAAGTATCTCAAATTAACACGCGCTACACGTTGCTCAAGGGCCTTGATGGAACCGAGACCATCGTGCCCAACGAGTTGCTGATCACCAACTCCGTGGTTAATCATTCCCTGAGTCGGCCCGACATCCGGGTCGGCTTGCCGATCCAAGTGTCCTATGACACCGACTTAGAGGATGCCAAGCGGATTATGCTCGACGTCGCCCAGGGGCACCTCCGGATCATCCGGGACAACCCCGACCAGTTGCCCCACGTCTTGCTGCAAGCATTTGCCGAGAATGGGATCGCCCTGGAACTGGCGTTCTGGATTCGTGACGCGGAGGAAGGTCAACTCGCTTTGCGCTCCGATCTCAACTGGGAAATCTGGCGCCGCTTCAAGGTCGCCCGAATCGACTTCCCTTTCCCACAGCGGGATATTCATATCAAGACCCCGGCCGTCAAAGGCGCGGCGGCTATTGACTCATCCGGCCGTTTTGTTTAAAATCCGCATCTAATCGTCTTGATTTTAAAGGACATCTTGCATGCAGTTCTCCCTTTTGACGCTCCCCTGGTGGGGTTACGTTGTCGTAACGTTGGTTCTGACCCATATTACGATTGCGTCCGTCACGATTTTCCTGCATCGCTCCCAAGCCCACCGGGCGCTAGACCTGCATCCGATTGTCAGTCACTTCTTTCGTTTTTGGCTGTGGCTCACCACCGGTATGGTTACCAAGCACTGGGTCAGCATTCATCGCAAACACCATGCCAAATGCGAAACTCCGGAAGATCCGCACAGCCCCCAGATCCTGGGCCTTAAGAAAGTGCTTTTTGAAGGTGCGGAGCTTTATCGTGCGGCGTCCAAGGTTCAGGAAACCATGGACAAATACGGTCGCGGCACACCGGACGACTGGCTTGAACGCAACGTCTATGCGCGCTATTCCGGTAGGGGACTTATCCTGATGCTGGCCATCGACCTGGTCCTATTTGGACCGATTGGCCTCACCATCTGGGCGGTCCAAATGGCCTGGATCCCCTTTACGGCCGCGGGCATCATAAACGGTGTTGGGCATTACTGGGGCTATCGCAATTTCGCTGCTGAAGATGCCTCCACCAACGTCCTGCCGTGGGGCATCATCATCGGTGGCGAAGAACTGCACAACAACCACCATGCGTACGGCACGTCAGCGAAGCTATCGTCAAAATGGTACGAGTTTGACATTGGCTGGATGTACATTCGCATCTTGTCGATGCTTGGACTTGCCAAGGTTCTGCGCGTCGCACCCAAGGTTAACTGGCAGCCTGCGCGTCGCAATGTCGACTTGGGCATGCTGCAGGCCGTCATTACGCACCGCTACGATGTTGTCACACGCTATGTTGGCAGCATGAAACGCGTCCTGGCCGATGAAATCACCCGACTCAGAGCGAACACTCACTTGCCCGACGTCGACATGAGGCATCTACGCACCTGGCTGCGCCTGGAGCCCAACGCCATCCAAAGCGGTGACAAAGCCGAACTTGACCAGATGCTGGCCAAGAGCGACAAGCTCCACACCATCTACCACATGCGCACTGAGCTTTCCGCTATTTGGGAACGCTCTAATGCAAGCAAGGAGCAGTTGATCAAACAGTTGCAGGATTGGTGTCAGGCAGCTGAAGCAAGTGGCATTGAAGCCCTGCAGGAATTTTCCCTGCGCTTGCGCCGCTACGCGTAATTAGCTCAGTCGCCTGAAGCACCGCGTAAGCATCTCCTCGGGGGTCCCCCCCGCCCATCGTGCCCGAAAAAAACCCGCCACAGAGGCGGGTTTGCTTTTTGCAACCTAGGCCATTTACTTGAGCTTGGTTTCCTTGTACAGCACATGCTTGCGGGCCTTGGGGTCGAACTTCATAAACTCCATTTTTCCGGGCGTGGTCTTCTTGTTCTTGCTTGTTGTATAGAAGTGTCCTGTACCGGCGGTCGACTCCAGCTTGATTTTGTCGCGGTTTTTGCTTGCCATGTTAGTTTTCCTTTAGATCCTCTCGCAGGCAGCACGCAGGTTCGCTAAAACGGCATCTATGCCCTTTTTGTCAATCGTGCGCAACGCAGCATTCGTTAGACGTAGCCGGACAAAGCGGTTCTCGCTTTCCACCCATAAGCGGCGTTCCTGCAAATTGGGCAGAAACCGACGCTTCGTCTTGTTATTCGCATGGGAGACGTTGTTCCCGACCATGGGCTTCTTGCCCGTTACCTGACACACGCGAGCCATAATATAAACGCTCCAACGAAGAATACTAAACCGCGATTTATACCACGAAATTCCGGCATAAGGCAAACACGTCATCGCTTAGCGCAGGATTCCAGTATCGCTGCACCAAGGGAAAGTCGAGCACTCGATCGGTCTGCGCTGCGGCCAAGTCCGAGCATTAGCGTAGGGGTCGCGTGACCAGAATGCCGTTTTTTCGAGGGAGGATAAGTGTGCACCCGGATCGGCAACGCGGCACGGGCGGGCGAGCGTCACCGCAGCCCGGTGCGCCCCAATGGAGCGCAAAGTGCCAGAAGAAGTTGACCGCGGTACTCGGCCATTCAGGAAGGTCGCCAAGACCAAAGCGTCGCGTGCCAGCCGGACCAATGCCCACTTTCCTGTCCGGCCCGCATCGGGAACGCGGCGTCGGTCCAGAATCGTGCTCAGTACCCCTGGAATCGCTCGCGTGTCAAGGTCCGCAAATCAACTTTGATCCCCCAATCCCCTTCCCCACCTATAAAATCACGCTTTGACCTGTCTTAAGGTTTGAGCCAATGTCGGAATTGCTGGACAAGACGATCATTCTAGGTGTAACCGGCGGCGTGGCAGCATACAAGGCTGCCGAGCTGACCCGGTTGCTGAAACAAGCAGGCGCACGGGTACGTGTGGTGATGACCGGTGCCGCCCAGCTTTTCGTTGGCCCGCTGACATTCCAGGCGCTCTCCGGTGAACCCGTGCTTACCGACTTGTGGCACGAGGCGAGCGATGGCATGGCCCACATCCACGCCAGTCGTGGGGCGGATCTCATTTTGGTGGCGCCGGCCACCGCGGATTTTCTGGCCAAGCTGGCTGCGGGCCGCGCGGACGATCTACTTTCCGCCCTGTGCCTTGGGCGTTGCTGTCCCTTGTTTATCGCCCCGGCGATGAACCCGGAGATGTGGATGAACCCGGCGACAACCCGAAATGCCACACAGCTGCGCTCCGACGGCATCCAGGTGCTCGGTCCGGAAGTGGGCGACGTGGCCTGTGGCGAAACGGGTCTGGGACGAATGCGCGAGCCTGTGGATTTACTGGCCGACGTGGTTGCGGTATTCGCCGGCGGAGCGTTGGCCGGAAAGCGCGTTCTGATTACGGCCGGCCCAACCTACGAGCCCATAGATCCGGTACGTGGCCTCACGAACCTAAGCTCCGGTAAAATGGGCTACGCGATCGCCCGTGCAGCCCGTGAGGCTGGCGCACAGGTCACGCTGATTTCGGGGCCAACGTGCCTGGGAAGCCCGTCGGATGTCAGTCGAGTCAACATCACCCGTGCGGCAGAAATGCATGACGAAGTGATGGCCCGTATCAAGCAGGTGGATGTATTTATTTCCGTGGCCGCGGTCGCTGATTACGCCCCCGCTTCTATCCGGCCCGAAAAAATTAAGAAAGGCGACGCATCGCTCACCCTAACGCTTACGCCGAATCGCGACATTCTTGCCGATGTGTCCCAGCTCAATCCGCCTCCTTTCTGCGTGGGCTTTGCGGCCGAGACGGTCGACCTGGACAAGCACGGCGACGCCAAGCGCAAACAGAAGGGCCTACCGCTGCTGGTCGGGAACCTTGTCCAAGATACGATGGGGCACGACGAGGCATCCCTGGTCCTGTTTGACACAGAGGGCGCCCACCCTCTGCCCAGAGCTGACAAACTCACTTGCGCGCGACGGCTGATTCGCGAGATAAGCCGTCGACTCCCTCCGACGAAAACCTGACAATACGCACGATTCATCATGGAACTGGAAGTCAAAATTCTCGACGATCGCATCCGCGATCAACTCCCCTGCTACGCCACCAATGGCTCAGCTGGGCTGGATCTTCGTGCCCTGATCAATGACCCGATCAGTCTTCAACCGGGTGAAACACAATTGATCCCTACGGGAATGGCGATTCATCTCAGAGACCCCGGTTACGCCGCCTTGATCCTGCCGCGGTCAGGTCTGGGCCACAAGCATGGCATCGTCCTGGGTAACCTTGTGGGCTTGATTGATTCTGACTACCAAGGTCAGTTGCTCGTTTCTTGCTGGAACCGCGGCCAGCTCGTGTTCACGCTCAATCCGATGGAACGCTTGGCCCAGTTGGTGATCGTGCCAGTGGTCCAAGCCCAATTCAAGATCGTCGAGGAATTTACCGAAAGTCAACGGGGCGAAGGCGGATTCGGCAGCACCGGCAAGCACTGAGGATACCGTTTGTCCGATGCTCGGCTGGCTTGACCACGCATGGCATGGGGCTTGCTGCGATCCGGTACATGGGCCTTTTGCCCTAAATTGAGAAAGAACCGCTTCCACCTTTATGGCCCGCCCGTCACTACTGCGATTTGGGATCTTACTGTCTCTGTCTCTCGCGCTCATCAGCGCCGTTGCAGTTGGCGGTTTCTATCTGCTTGCGCCCAAACCCAGTACTGAAGTACCCCCGGAAAACGTGCAGCGGCCAATCATGGCAAGCCAGATCGAGTTTCTGGCCACCTCCATGCGGCGACTCGCGGAACGCATTGCTAACCACCCGCAGACGATGGCCTGTTTCGAGACCCGGGATCCCGATATTTGCCGAGCGCAGGCCGCCAATCTTCATGCCTTGAATCAAGAGGCATCCACGCTGTTTGTCACCGCCGGGAATGGAAGTTCGCAACAGCTCCTGCCAGGATTTGTCCCTGGTGATGCCAGCCAGCTCATCGACAATGCAAGCCGTAACAGCAGCAGCATGTCCGCAAGCGTCTTCAGTCTATCTGCTTCTCAGCCGGTGGTGGATTCGAACGGAAATCGGCTGGGGTTTGTCATTGTCGAGCAACCCGTCCCCGAGGTCCAAACCCTGTTCGATAAATTGCCACTGCCCGATTCTGGCGCTTACGCCGAGTTGCAGCAACAAAGCGGCAACGGTGACACAACCGTCTTGATGCGCCGCGGAAATCAAAATACGCGGGGGAACCGCATCCCTACGACACTACTCACCCTGGCTGGAACGCCTTGGAAGATTGCTGTCTGGAAAAATAGCGAGAGCCCACTGCTCCAAGCCATGCCGTATATTATGGCCTGGCTCGTCATCTTCCTGACCACGGCGATTCTGGTTGCCGGTGTCATCACAAATATTCGCAATCGGGTGATCGATAATCTGAAAGTGATTGTCGGCCTTGCCAATGACCTTCGCCTGCAACGCCTCAAGGCCGACTACCCCTCGTCTCTTGCTGAATTCGAGGGCCCAATGCGCAATTTGCTCAAGCTGGGCCGACAACTCGCAGGCAAACAAAAGGAAGTGAGCACCCAGGCTCGGCTGGATCACCTGTCGAAGGTCCACAATCGCCTATCTTTCGAAGAGAAGCAAGGCGAACTGTTCAAAACGTTGAAGGATGGGTGGACACACAGTCTGCTAATTCTGGATATCGATAACTTCAAACAGATCAATGACACTTTTGGCCACGAAGCCGGCGACCAGATGATTGTCGCCTTCGGCAAGGCGCTCCGGGACAACCTGCGCAACAGCGATTTTATTGCACGCCTTGGCGGCGACGAGTTTTGCGTGATCTTCCCCTACACACCCCTGGATCGTGCTGAAGAATTGGCGGGGCGGCTGCGGGACAAGATGCCCGACACCGTCGAATTGATTCACGGCGTGACGCACAAACTTTCGTGGAGTGGCGGATTGTCGGAATACAGCAAGAATGATGCGGCCGAATCAGCCGCCTTGGCCCGCGCGGATGCCGCGTTACTGGAGGCCAAGCGAGCCGGACGCAACAATACCCGAATCACCGCTGCCGCTTGAATCCGGCGACAGATACTGCCAGGACCAGCAGCATGGCCAACGAGATGGCCGGACGGTTTCCCCAACGAACATAGGGGGTTGCACCCGCGTAGCCTTGCGCCCGTCCTTCCAAGACACCGCGTTGGAACAGCCCTAGTTCGCTTACCACGCGCCCCTTGGTATCGATAATCGCGGTTGAGCCGGTGTTGGTTGCCCGCAGCATCATACGGCCGGTCTCAAGTGCGCGCATCTGTGAGATCTGGCGATGCTGACGCGCCGCCAGCCCGTCACCAAACCACGCATCGTTGCTGACATTGACCAGCAGCGTCGCCCTGGGCAGGGCGCGAATGATCTCTTCGCCAAACGCATCCTCATAGCAAATATCCACCGCAATCTCTTGCCCGGCCAAGGAAAGGGGTGCCTGCCGACTGTCACCCCGGGAGAAGTCCGAGAGTGGAATATGGAGGAGGTTCAATACCCAGGTGAATCCCGGTGGGATGAATTCGCCAAAGGGAACCAGATGATGTTTGTCATAGAATTGGGTTGGCGCATCGCCGAAACTTGCGACACTGTTCAGGTAGGCCCCTGACGACGAGCCGGTCGGAATGCCCGCCACCACATCCCCCCCCCGTGCCTCACCGATCCCACGCAACTCGTCCTTGTAGTGCTCCGGCAGTGCGGAATAGAAAACAGGCAGCGCCGTCTCAGGAAGGACAATCAATCGGGCGCGAGCGGAGTCAGCCAAGTCCAGATAAGTTCTCAACGTCGCGGACGCGGCTTCGGGATCCCATTTGAGCTCCTGTGGAATGTCACCCTGTATCAGGGCAACACTCAGCGGCGCCCCCTGCGGCTGTGTCCATTGAGCCGCCTTAAGCCCTAAACCGGTGCCCAACACGACAAGGATTGCTGCCAAACCTGTCGATGCCCTGAGCCGGTTGGAACGCGCATCCCACATCCACGCGAGGATTCCGGCGACCAGGGCCACCATGAGACTCACGCCGTACACGCCAAGTACCGGGCTATAGCCGGCAAGGGGACTGTCCGGCACTTGCGAATAGCCTGCCGCCAGCCAGGGAAACCCCGTAAATATCCAGCCCCGAACCCATTCAAGCAACGTCCAGAGAGCCGGTACCAACATCCACAGTCTTGCTGCACTTGTTGCCTTGATCCACGCCTGGAGGCCGCCCAGCCATCCCGGGAACAGCGCCAGAAAAGCGCAAAATAATAATGTCGCCAGCATGGTCAGTGGGGCCGGCATTCCGCCATACGTATGCAGGCTCACATAAATCCAGCTCACGCCCGTGCCAAAGAGCCCCAGACCGTAAAGCCATCCCGTCAAAAATGGGCGAGCATTCTGTTTCGGGTTAAGCAGGACGAACAGAACAGCAAGCGAAATGGCCACAATCGGCCAGGCGCCGACCGGCGCATACGCCAGCGGGGTCAACGCGCCTGAGCATAGTGCAAGCAGGTTGCGGATCGTGGATGGGGACATGGCGTGGGAAGGAACGATGGCCGCTATGCCAACTCTTGCTTCCTTTCCTGTTCTGCAAAATCGAGCATGCGCTGGATTGAACGCACGGCGCTTTGGCGAATCGCTTCATCAACCCGAATCTCGTTGCCCCCGCCTTCCAAGACGTGGGCCAGTTTTTGCAATCCATTCATCGCCATCCACGGACAGTGGGCGCAGGATTGACAGGTTGCCCCCTCGCCGGCGGTGGGCGCCTCGAACAGAACCTTGCCGGGTGCAGCCTCATGCATCTTGTGAAAGATTCCGTTGTCGGTCGCCACGATGAATTCCGGATTCGGCAGGTCTCGAACCGCGCGAATGAGTTGGGTTGTCGATCCCACCACGTCGGCCAGTTCAATCACGCTCGCCGTTGATTCCGGATGCACCAGCACCGCTGCCAGTGGATGCTGCCGCTTAAGGCTCGCGAGGCCGTCGGCCTTGAATGCCTCGTGCACCACGCAACTGCCCTGCCAGAGTATCATGTCCGCGCCGCTAATCCTCTGGACATAGGCGCCAAGGTGACGATCCGGAGCCCAAATGAGCTTTTCTCCCCGCTTTTGGAGGTAGGTTACAATTTTCGCAGCGATGCCGGAAGTCACCACCCAGTCAGCCCGCGCCTTGACCGCCGCCGATGTATTTGCATACACCACCACGGTGCGATCAGGATGCGCATCGCAAAAATTTGTGAACTCCGTTGCAGGACAATCCAGATCGAGGGAACATTCGGCATGCAGATCCGGCATGATCACGCGCTTTTCCGGATTAAGTATTTTGGCGGTCTCACCCATGAATTTGACCCCGGCGACGATCAGGGTCTTTGCTGCGTGCCGATGGCCGAAGCGCGCCATTTCCAATGAATCGGAAACCATGCCGCCGGTCTCTTCTGCCAGGTCTTGCAGATCCGGGCTGGTGTAGTAATGCGCCACCAGTGCGGCATCGTTTCGTTTCATCAACAGCTTGATCCGGGACTTAAGCGATTCCCGCTCAGCGGGGGCGAGCTGTTCCTCCACCAGGGGGGGCACCGTAATCTTGGGCCGCTCCATCATTGGGAATGTTGTCATGGGCACAATGAAATCCTTCACTTTATGTAATCGACTCGCTTCGGATGGCTCGCCCGATACAGGGCGGCGGGTCGATGCCTGCCGTCTCGGCGCTGGTCACCAGTCGGCTTCACCAGGCTCAAGGCCATGATGCGCTTGCGGAAATTGCGCTTGTCCAAATTCTCACCGAGCAAGGTTTCGTACACGATCTGCAACTCGGGTAAGGTGAACGTTCGGGGCATAAACTGGAACGCGATGGTCGAATAATCGAGTTTCGCGCGCAGTCGCTCCCGAGCCTTGGCAATGATCTCGCGGTGATCGAAGGCCAGGACGGGCAATTCATCGACGCTAAACCAAGCGGCCCGTGTCGAATCCGCTCCCGAACGAGGCCCGATCGAGCTGACCGGAGTCAGTCCATAGTACGCTACACTGATCACCCGCCCTCTGGGGTCGCGTGCCGGGTCGCCAAACGTGTAAAGCTGTTCAAGGTACACGCCTGTCACACCGGTTTTTTCCCTGAGCTCACGCAGCGCGCAATCTTCCAGGTGCGCGTCTGGCTCGACAAATCCACCGGGCAGGGCCCACGCGCCGGCACAGGGGTCTTGACCTC
>JBKQNQ010000510.1:0-22259 GCA_052145875.1 Thiobacillaceae bacterium | reverse complement strand
GGCTCGACGGGCAGGGGCACGCGTTTGAGTTCCACGACTATAAGCGACAGGGCGTTCCACGCGATCTACTGGAAAAAGCTGCGGGACAGCTGGGCTGGGAAGCACTGATCAATAAGAAGGGCCCGACGTGGCGCAAGCAGCCGGATGAGGTGAAGGCCTCAATTACGACCGAACACGCGGCATTCGAGTTTCTGCAGGCCGTGCCCAGCGCGATCAAACGTCCTCTGCTGGACCTTGACGGCACCTACCACCTCGGTTTCTCGGCCGATCAGTATTATCAGCTTTTTAAAAAATGATTGCATGCCCGCTTGCGATTGATTTCCCCTCTGTTTGTCTGCCAGACCAACCTAGTGGGGCTGGGCAGGACAGCAGTCCGGCAGCGCGCGGTCGCACTGGGTACGGCCGAGTGAGTGGGTTTAATTGCCTTTCCAGGCCAAGGCTGGCAAGGCCCTGCGAGCCATGCCACTCAGGGAGGACAGCAATTGCAAAGACTGCAGGCTTGGCCGGGTCCGCAGCGTGGCACGACGCGGGATGCCCGGTGATGGGTCGCTGCGATCGACCCCAGCAGGCAACGCGTCGATTGCGCCCCATCGGGATGTGGCGCAAGAGCAGCACGCGTGGTACGGATGTCCACCCCCACCGGGATGCCCAGGACACGAAATCCGCTCCGTGCGCTTGCGCGCCGAAAAGAAACGCCAGTACGCCTATCGACACCACGATCAATTCGCCATGACTTTGACCCTCGACCTCGCCCAAGACCTCATTTCACGCCGATCCAATACGCCGGACGATGCAGGCTGCCAAGACGCCCTCAAGATCCGGCTGGCACCTCTGGGATTCGTGTTTGAAACGGTCACCTCCAACGGTGTCACCAATTTGTGGGCGCGCAAGGGAACCCAAGCACCCGTAGTTTGCTTTGCAGGCCATACCGATGTGGTGCCCGCCGGACCCCTGGAAAAGTGGGATTCGGACCCTTTCAAACCCTCCATTCGAGCCGGCGTACTGTATGGCCGCGGAGCGTCCGACATGAAAACCTCGGTGGCCGCATTCATTACCAGCATCGAGGGTTTTCTGGCGAACCACCCACATCACAAGGGATCTGTCGCTCTGTTGATTACATCTGATGAGGAAGGGGTTGCGACCGACGGGACGATCAAGGTGGTGGAACGGCTTGCGGCGCGGGGTGAGAAAATCGACTATTGCATCGTGGGTGAGCCCACTTGTAGTTCAAGGCTTGGCGACACAATCAAGAATGGGCGACGTGGTTCGCTTTCTGGCAGACTCATTGTTAAGGGCATCCAGGGACACATTGCGTATCCGCACCTCGTGCGTAATCCCATTCACGAGGCCGCACCAGCGATCACCGAAATGGCCACCACGGTGTGGGATCAGGGCAATCAATACTTTCCCCCTACCTCCTGGCAAATTTCCAATATCCACGGCGGAACCGGCGCGACTAACGTCGTTCCAGGTGAGGTGGAAATCCGGTTCAATTTCCGTCATTCCACCGCAAGTACCCCGCGCCAGCTCATTGAACGCACCCATGCCATCCTGAAACAACATGGCCTGGAATACGACCTGGTCTGGGAAGAAGGCAGTAAGCCCTACCTTACCCCCAAGGGAGATCTGGTGGACAAAATGTCGGAGGCGATCTTGGAAGTAACCGGAATCACCCCGGACGTCTCCACCACCGGTGGCACATCGGACGGACGCTTCATTGCCAACATCTGCCCCCAAGTGATCGAGTTTGGACCACTGAATGCCAGCATCCACAAGCTCAACGAGAACATCTCCGTGGCGGATATCGAACCGCTGCGCGAAATTTACCAAAGGACGCTGGATAAAATACTCGGATAGGCGCGGCCCGCCGCAGGGGAATTTCAGCCTGGCGCTGCCACGTTAGAACGCACGCAGCCTTGCGGAAGACGCGATGGCCCGCCCCAACGGAGCGTGTCATCTTTCCGCTTCCGCCGGAAAGATTGTTGGAACGGGTATCCCTTAGTCCTTCAGAAAGAGGCGCCTGAAATTCTGGCTGGTGACCTCACCCACTTCGCCCACTGAAATATCCTTGAGTCGCGCGATTTCCTCGGCGACGTATTTCACATAGCCCGGCTCGTTGGGCCGCCCGCGAAAGGGCGCGGGGGCAAGATATGGCGAATCCGTTTCGATCAGCATTCGATCAAGGGGCACGGTCTGTGCCACTTCCTTGAGACTTTTTGCGTTCTTGAACGTGACAATGCCTGAGAAGGAAACGTAGAAGCCCAAATCCAAGGCGGCACTGGCCACGTCCATTCCTTCGGTAAAGCAATGCATTACACCGCCGGCCTCCCCCGCCCTTTCCTCTCGCATGATGCGCAATGTATCTTCAGACGCAGCACGCGTGTGAACGACAAGCGGCTTTCCGGCCTGAACCGCAGCGCGGATGTGCACGCGAAAGCGGCTTTGCTGGCAGGCGCTGGGGCCCGGCGTGCGATAGAAGTCCATGCCGGTTTCACCAATGGCTACCACCTTCGGATCTTCTGCCAACCTCACGAGTTCTTCAACTGAGGGTTCGATACGACCATCGTAGTCAGGATGCACCCCAACCGAGGCATAAAGGTTCTTGCGGCTTTGCGCAATCGCAAGCACCTGTGGAAAGGACTCCAGGTCGACACTGATGCACAGTGCGTGGCTCACGTCGTTGTCGCGCATGAGTTGGTAGATATCCTCCAATCTGTCGACGAGGTCTGGAAAGTTAAGATGACAATGGGAATCGATAAACATGGTTCTCACGCCTAAGCAGGACGGTGTGCATAGCGCGTTCATTCAGCCGAAAATGAAGGAATCCGTGCCCTATCCACAAAGACGCGCAACGTCTCATTCTAGCGCGTACGCTTGCTCGTGGTTCCCCGAAACAGCGGCTTCGCGCCACCGGATCCCCGCTTACGCGCGGGGCACCCGAGCGATGCAGGAAGAACCGCCCAGTCCGGCGCGCCCGGGAATCATTCGCTGCCGACACGTCAGCCCATGAGGCATATAAAGGGCCACGATCAACGCGGCGCGCATGAGGAAAAAGCGATGTGCGACTACATTGTGTGGGTGGAGCGAGCGCTCTTCAGATTTCCCCCAAGCAGGCCCTCGATCTTATTGCGGGCCTGTTGGCCGCTTTCATTGGCTTGGAACTGTACGCCAATACCCTGCGCCCGGCCACCATGGGCACCCGTCGGCGTGATCCACACCACTTTGCCAGAGACGGGCAACTTGGCGGGGTCTTCCATCAGCGTCAAAAGCATGAAGACCTCTTCGCCAACCCGGTAGGGTTTATTGGTCGGAATGAATAAGCCACCGCCCTTGATGAAGGGCATGTATGCGGCGAACAGCGCGGACTTTTCCCGAATGGACAAAGAAAGCACGCCAGGGCGCACAACCGCGGTCGGATGGATTGAAACATTTTTCTGTTCGCTCACGCTAAGCCTCTACCTTCAAACAAGCCCCGGTAATCAAGTAACCAGGATTCAATTTGTATCGGCCGATTAAGGGGGTGATCTGCCCAACGGCCATCTTCCGCGTGCCTGCGGCTTAAAGTCAATAGTCCACCCAATCTGGCCGTGCCAGGCAGCGCGGTCAGGGCCGCACCGTAATCCGGGTTAAACCGGACCGGAGCGCTGACCGCACTCGCAAGCAGGTCAGCCAGCCATTTGTAGGACAGCTCGTACCAAAACATCGCGGGCAACCGACCCCATCGCTCTCCCGCCGCGGCCACATCCAGATCGAGCGGAGCGGACAACGCATCGAGCACCTCACGGCGTTGCGTCCATGTCTCTCCTTCATACCCTTCGAGGGCTACAAGCGGCGAGCCGCCTGCAAAAGCCAGCCGGACTTCGGGCTCGCTTACCCCCTGCTCTCTTAACCAGCCTATGGCCAGGTCGGGATCTGGCAGAACGATCTCCTGCCGATGACAGCGGCTGCGCAGTGTAGGCAGCAAACGCCGAACCTGATGGCTGGTCAGGATGATTAGAGTATTTAACGGCGGCTCTTCCAACACCTTTAGCATCGCGTTGGCTGCCGCCCGGTTAAGGTCATCGGCCGGGTCCACATAGATAATCCGCCGACCACCGCGGTAGGAGCTCAGCTGGGCGAACTCGATCGCTCTGCGGGCCTGTTCAACAGTGATTTCGCTTGCCAGGCGGATATCACCGTCCTTGGCTTCCTTCTCCTCAAGGGTCAGGTGAAGCCAGTCCGGATGGGTGCCGGCCGCAAACCAGTGACAGGCCTGGCACTGATTGCAAGCGTCGCCTTCGGCCGAGGGTGATTCGCAAAGTAGCGTCTTTCCCCAGTCGCGTGCAAGGGCCCGCTTTCCCACCCCTTTGGGACCCACGAGCAGCACGGCATGGGGAAGGTGGGCTCTCATACCCAGCAGACGCCGGCGGTCAGCTCCCTGCCAAGGATAGACGCAACTCATCCGAGCGCCTGCAGCAGGGTGGCCAATTCCCGCTGGACCGCCGCGATGCTCTGGTTAGCATTGATTAATTTAATTCGCGCCGGTTCTCGGGTCGCCCGGGCCAAATAGGCCTCACGAACCCGCAGGAAAAAGCCGCGTGATTCCTGCTCGAAACGGTCTGCGTCGCGTGCCTGGCCACGGCGCTCGGCTGCCACATCTAGCGGCACGTCAAACATCAACGTCAAATCAGGCTTAAATCCCTGCAACACCCAATTTTCGAGGTCGGCCAGACGGTCTTCCTCGATCCCTCTGCCCCCACACTGGTACGCATAGCTCGCGTCGGTGAATCGGTCAGAGATGACCCAGTCGCCTCGCGCAATCGCCGGTTTGATCACCCGTTCCACGTGTTCCTTACGCGCCGCAAACATCAGCAGCGCCTCTGTTTCGGGATGCATGGCGCCACGATGCAAGAGCAAGTCTCGCAAACGCTCGCCCAACTCGGTCCCGCCGGGCTCTCGCGTCACCACGACCTGCTTACCCGAGTTGCGAAGCTGCTGGGCAAGATATTCAAGATGGGTGCTTTTGCCCGCCCCATCCATCCCCTCAAGCGTGATAAATTTGCCGACCATTTTGCTATTGTCGCTGATATCGATCCACAGCCTTGTTGTGCTGCGCCAAGTTCTCGGAGAAGACATGTGTACCATTACCCTTGGCTACGAAATACAACGCATTCGAGATCGCCGGGTTTAGGGCAGCCTGTAGCGACGCCTCGCCGGGCATCGCAATCGGAGAGGGCGGCAGACCGTATCGCGTATACGTGTTGTAAGCGGTGTCATGTTCCAGGTCGATCTTGTGGAGGTTGCCATCGAACTTATCACCCAGGCCGTATATCACGGTGGGGTCGGTCTGGAGGCGCATTCCGATCCTTAATCGATTAAGAAACACGGCGGCCACGAGCGGGCGCTCTTCCGGCGCACCCGTTTCCTTTTCGATGATGGATGCCATGATGAGCGCCTCATAGGGACTTTTATAGGGCAATCCGGAGGCCCGCGTACCCCAGGCTTGAGCAAGCTTTGCTTGCTGTTTGCGGTACGCGCGGCGCACCAAATCGATGTCTGATGAACCCGGGCTGAAAAAATAAGTGTCGGGAAACAACATGCCTTCAAGCTTATCCTCTCGCGCACCAATCGCCGCAAGGAGTGCCGTTTCGTTCATGTCACGGCTGTCGTGACGCAGGCTCGGGTCCGCGGCAAGTGCGGCGCGAACTTCACGAATATTCCAACCTTCAATGAATCGGATCGCTGCCTGGGTAACCTCGCCCCGCAGCATCTTCCGATAGAGCTGGACAGCGGTGAGGGGCACCTCGATTGTGTATACGCCTGCCTGAATCGTGGAGGACTTGCCTAGGAGCCGACCGAGAATGCGGAACGCCAGCGGATGGTCAATGATGCCCGCCTTTGACAGCTGAATGGCAATGCCATTGAGGCTGCTACCGGGTATGACACTGAACTGCTGGGGCAGTACAGTTAGGGGAAGCGGCCGCGTTGCATACCACGCGAGCCAGCCTGCGCCGCCAGCGAACGCCAGCAGCATTAACACGAGGAGCCTCTTAAACATCGTCATTGAGCCAAGCCCGAATTCTTTCCGTCCAGCCTTTATCTCCGCAAACCGTATCCTCAATCATTCTCACGCGCCAGACGCCCATCACACTGT
Organism: Thiobacillaceae bacterium; assembly: GCA_052145875.1. Lineage (GTDB taxonomy): Bacteria > Pseudomonadota > Gammaproteobacteria > Burkholderiales > Thiobacillaceae > DASQBT01. The sequence continues at coordinate 16,126 of JBKQNQ010000510.1, read as the reverse complement.
TACACATACAGACTTCATCTGCCTTAAAGATATCCTGCGGCCGCATCTGCGTAACACGCACCTGCATGCCATGCTCTTGCGCCGCCAGCATAATTCGCCGGCGCGTCACCCCCGCTACCCCACACTGGCTAAGATCAGGTGTGTACAGCGTGTTCCCACGAATCACGAGCAGGTTGCTCATCACGCCGCAGATGACCCAACCACGCTCGTCCAGCAACAGCCCTTCGGCGATATCAGGATCAGTCCACTCGGCTCGCGCAAGCACGTTCTCGAGTCGGTTGAGGTGTTTAATCCCCGCCAATCGTGGCTGATGACCAAGTTTAAGCGAACACCAGCGTACCTTGATACCCTCCAGGATGAACGTGCCCGGATAGTTGGGCAGATCCGATGACAGAACGATGCGAGTCTGGCTAGTCTCATTGGGCGGCGCATAACCGCGTTGGCCGATACCCCGCGTGAGAATCACCTTGACCACGCACGCGCGATTTTCGGCGACGTCGACACACTCGGCCCGCAGCAGCCCATCAGGTGGGCACACGAGCCCCAACGCATGAGCATCGGCCGCGAGTTTTGCGTGTTGGTGCTTCCACCCGACGAGTTGCTCCGATGTCGCTCGCAACGTACGAAACACTCCGTCGCCATATTGAATGCCCCGGTCGGAAACATGAAGTTGTTCGAGTGGAAACCCGTTTACAAGTATCAATTTATCATCGGACTAAAGTCATTATTTAACGTGCGTAACAAGCCCGTTGCCTTGGTGCGCGTCTCTTCAAGCTCCGCCTCAGGATTGGAATCCGCCACGATCCCCGCGCCGGTCCTGAAGTCAAGTTCCCGGCCCTTGAACAGGAAGCTGCGAATCAGAATATTGAGGTCAAGCGAACCGTCATGGTTGATGTAACCCAAGCTCCCCGTATAGGCTCGCCGAGGCTGCCGTTCGATCTCATGAATTATCTCCATGGTCCGCACTTTGGGGCAACCGGTGATGGTGCCTCCGGGAAATAACGCGCGAATAACGTCCCACACCCATACCCCAGGGCTTAATTGGCCTGACACTGTGGATTCAATGTGATGAAGGTGCGGGTAACTGGCGAGTTCCATGAGCGCGTCGACCCTCACAGTACCTGGCAAACAAATGCGACCCAAATCGTTGCGCTCCAAGTCAACCAGCATAACGTGCTCAGCACGCTCTTTGGGGTGGGTGGCCAAGGCCTGACGCAGCTCATTGTCGATTTCAGACGACGTGCTGCGCGGATGAGTTCCCGCGATTGGACGGGTGAACACCCGCCCCCCCTTTTCCACTCGAACCAAACGCTCCGGGGACGCACTGACAATCTTCCAGTCACCCATGTCCAACAATGCGGAAAACGGCGCCGGATTGCACCGCATCAGGCTTCCGTATAACGCCGGGGCAACAATCGGCTCGGCATACTCAACCTGCCAGACACGGGAAAGATTTACCTGAAACACGTCCCCCTCGCCAATGTACTGCTGAATCCTTTTCAGGCCATCAAGGAAGCGCTGTTCCGGCTCCTCAACAATGTGGGCCGGTGCCATAAACGAACCGGCGCTCGATCCTTTGCCTAACCGTGCCAGATCGGCAGACAAACCATCGATCAACTCACCGCGGCCCGATTCGGCCATCAGCCACGTCTGGCCCCCGCGCTGCAAAATCGCGGCAGGGATTCTTGCCAGCCAAAGAAGCGGGAATGCTTGATCATCGACGGTTTGACCAATGCGGGGCTCTAAAATGCCCCCCAGTTCATAACTCAGATTAATGAGCCAACCGCCCTGAAACGGGATATCCGCCTCATCATCCACCGATAGGTTGATCGGAGGCAGGCTCGCCGCCGCTTCAGCAACGCCGCTTGCATCAAAACGACGGATTGAATCGGGAAAAGCGAACAAGATGTGCCAGCCATCTTGCCCCCCGGTGGCAAAAAGTGCTGGGTAGCGATCCGGTTGACTCGCATGGAGCGCAAGAAGATCAGGGTGCCGTGGCCACACTTTCAACATCGAAGTTGAACCCAATGGCCGCCGAAAAGAATCAGACCCGCTGAAAAATTAGGCTGCCGTTGGTGCCACCGAAACCGAAGTTATTCTTCAAGGCGGCATCGATCTTCATCTCGCGCGCCACGTTGGCACAATAATCAAGGTCACATTCTGGATCTTGTTCAAAGATGTTGATGGTGGGCGGAGAAACCTGATGGTACACGGCGAGCGCCGTAATGACAGATTCAAATCCACCCGCGCCGCCAAGCAGATGTCCGGTCATGGATTTGGTGGAGTTGACGACCAGTTTGCGGGCAGCATCTCCCAATGCAAGCTTGATCGCTTCAGATTCGTTCTTGTCACCCAGCGGCGTAGAGGTGCCATGGGCGTTGATGTACTGAATCCCATCCGGATTGATACCGGCATCTCGCAGCGCATTCACCATCGAGCGTCTGGGTCCGTCCATGTCGGGCGCGGTCATATGGTAGGCATCCCCACTCATGCCAAACCCGGCAACTTCCGCGTAGACTTTCGCGCCACGCGCCTTGGCATGCTCAAACTCCTCGAGCACCATCACACCTGCCCCTTCGCCCAGCACAAAACCATCCCTGCCCTTGTCCCACGGACGGCTGGCAGTTGTTGGATCATCATTACGAGTGGAAAGCGCCTTGGCAGCGGCAAACCCACCAACGCCCAACGGTGATACCGTGGATTCCGCTCCGCCAGCGACCATCACGTCGGCGTCATTATGTTCGATCAGACGCGCGGACAGACCGATGGCATGCAGGCCACTTGTGCACGCGGTGACCATCCCAAGATTCGGGCCCTTAAAACCACATCGGATGGACAAGTTCCCAGCGATCATGTTGATGATGGTGCTAGGAATAAAAAACGGCGAAATCTTTCGTGGTCCGAACTCCCCGACGAGCGTGTGCGTTTCTTCGATCATGGGTAGACCGCCAATGCCGGAACCAATATTTACGCCGATGCGTTCGGCATTCGCTTCCGTGACTTCCAGGCCAGAATCCCTGACCGCCTGCAACCCCGCCGCCATACCGTACTGAATAAAGATATCCATGCGCCGGATGTCCTTGGGGCTGAGGTATTCGACTGGATCAAAGTTTTTCACTTCCCCGGCCATGTGGGAGGCGAAAGGAGTTGGGTCGAATCGAGTTATCCGATCGATGCCCGATTTACCGGCCAGAATATTAGCCCAAGCTTCCTTAACCGTGTTTCCGACCGGGGAGATTAGGCCCAGACCAGTGACCACAACGCGTCTTTTGGACAAGGTGAATCCCAAATAAGTGTAACAAATCAGCCTTGATGGCTGTTTACGTAATTGATGGCCTGCTGTACCGTCGTGATCTTTTCGGCTTCATCATCGGGGATTTCGCACTCGAATTCCTCCTCGAGCGCCATCACCAGTTCTACTGTATCCAGCGAATCGGCGCCCAGATCGTCGACGAAGGACGATTCATTCTTGACGTCTCCCTCATTGACGCCAAGCTGTTCGGCGACGATTTTCTTGACACGTGCTTCGATATCCATTGTTTATCCTCTCTGGTTGAAACAGACCTCGGGTTTCCCAAGGCCGGGTAATTTTACCAAACTTGAACCAAACTTAGCGGCAATTGAGATAGGTGCGCATAAAGTTTGAGTCTCGTTCAGGCCATGTACATGCCCCCGTTGACGTGCAGTGTGGTCCCCGACACGTATCCCGCCCTTTCCGAGGCCAAGAATCCCACCGCATGCGCAATATCTTTTACCTCGCCCAGGCGACCAAGCGGAATAGTTGACAGAAGCGCTTGGCGATGCGCCTCCGGCATCGCTTTAGTCATGTCGGTATCGATGAACCCTGGCGCCACGCAATTGACCGTAATACTGCGACTCCCCACTTCTCGCGCGAGTGACTTCGTAAAGCCGACGATGCCCGCTTTGGCCGCACTGTAGTTCGCTTGCCCCGCATTGCCCATGGCGCCAACAACAGAACCCACCGAAATAATCCTGCCCCAGCGTGCTTTCATCATGCCGCGCAGCACCGCGCGCGAAAGCCGAAACACGGCCGTCAGATTAGTGGCAATGATGTCGTCCCACTCCTCATCCTTCATTCGCATCAACAGGTTGTCACGCGTGATGCCCGCGTTGTTGACCAGGATCCCAACTTCGCCGAATTCCTTCGTGATGCGTGCCATCACCGCATCGACCTCAGGCGCGTTTGTCACGTCCAGCTTCATACCGCAACCTTTGGCGCCGCCCGCATCGTTAAGATAAGTCGAGATCGCATTGGCGCCTTTCTCGGAGGTAGCGGTGCCAATCACCCGCGCACCCATGTTGGCGAGTTCCAGCGCGCATGCCTGGCCGATGCCCCGACTTGCGCCTGTCACCAATGCAACTTTTCCTTCCAGCATTTAATCTCCTCCTACCCTTGCTTCGCGGCTTCAAGCGACACTTCGTCGACGATCGCCAGGGATGGAAGCGTATTGTCGATCCGTTTGCTCAATCCAGCGAGGACCTTGCCCGGTCCACATTCGATCAGTCGAGTTGCGCCGCGGTTTCTTAATTCACGGATCGTTTCGACCCAGCGTACCGGCAAGATTAACTGCCGTACCAATGCATCCCGTATTTTTTCCGGATCAACGTTCACCTCAACATCGGCATTACATAGGACCGGAATCGTCGGTGCGATGACTTCGACTTGCGCCAGATACGCCGCCAACCTATCCGCTGCTGGTTTCATCAGGCTTGAATGCGACGGGACTGAGACGGGCAAATGAATGACCCGCTTGGCATGACGTTCCTTGGCAAGCGTCAATGCACGGTCGACGGCGCTGCGATGTCCGGCAATTACGACCTGCCCGGGCGAATTCAAGTTAACCGCCTCAACCACCTCGCCCTGCGCCGCATCCCTGCATACCGCTCGGACAGCGTCATCATCGAGCCCAAGTATTGCTGCCATTGCGCCCACGCCTTCCGGGACGGCCGACTGCATCGCTTCCGCGCGAAAACGGACGAGCGCGATGGCATCGGAAAAAGTTAACGAACCGGCAACCACGAGCGCAGTGTATTCACCCAAGCTGTGCCCAGCAACCATGGCCGGGGCGATGCCACCTGCGGCGCGATACGTTCGATAGGTTGCGATCCCAGCCGCCAGCATTGCCGGCTGAGTATTGATCGTCAGATTGAGTTGCGCCTCCGGGCCCTGGGCAACCAAGTGCCACAAGTCCTGCCCCAGAACGGCTGAGGCTTCATCAAATGTTGCCCTGACTTGCGGACGGGCCGCCAACCCGGCGATCATCCCTACAGATTGAGAACCTTGCCCGGGAAATACGAACGCTATACTCATATTGAAGCTCGAATCAAAAAGTCACTAGGGCTGACCCCCAGGTAAAGCCTCCACCAAAGGCCTCCATGAGTATGGTGTGACCACGCTCGATACGCCCGTCGCGGACGGCCGTATCGAGGGCAAGAGGAATCGATGCAGCCGAGGTGTTGCCGTGCCGATCAACCGTGATGACCACCCGTTCGATTGGCAAACCGAGTTTCTTTCCAGTAGCCTGGATAATACGAATGTTGGCCTGATGTGGTACCAGCCAATCTATCGCGGTCTTATCCATGCCATTGGCCGCTAGGGTCTCATCCACAATCGCATCAAGCGTGTTGACCGCCATCTTGAACACGGCATTGCCAGACATGCGCATGCAGGCCCGCTCCGTATTACCCATGGATGGCCCCCCATCCACATATAGCAATTCCTGATAGCGGCCATCGGCATGAATGTGGGTGGAGATGATACCGGGCTTGTCACTCGCGGAAAGTACCACAGCACCTGCACCGTCACCCCACAGGATACAATTGGAGCGATCGGTATAATCAGTAATCCGAGAAAGTGTCTCCGCACCGATAACGAGTACCGTGCGTGCCTGACCCGCCTTGATGAAGTTGTTTGCGGTTGCCAGTGCGTAAATAAAACCGCTGCACACCGCCTGAAGATCAAATGCCGGACAGGTATTGGCGATGCCCAGCTTGGCCTGCACGATGCAGGCCGTGCTCGGAAATACGCGGTCAGGGGTGGTCGTCGCCACAATCACCAGATCAATATTGGCCGGAACCACATCGGCCGCTTCAAGTGCCCGTCTTGCCGCGGCCACAGCCAGATCGCTCGTCAGTTCGCCTTCACTGGCACGGCGGCGTTCGCGAATGCCCGTTCGGTCTACGATCCACTGATCCGAGGTATCCACCAGCTTTGCGAAGTCCGAATTGGCCATGATTCGCTCCGGCAAGTGGCTGCCGGTGCCCAGAATACGCGCATACGTCACGCTCTGGCTTCCTCTTTCAGCGTGGCTGTTGCAGGATGGACGGTTTGCATCTGGTCGGTAATGCGTTTCAACACGTTATTGCGCACCTCGTCGATGGCCGTGATAAGTGCTTGCTCGAATGAAAATCGGTCGGCAGACCCGTGGCTCTTGACGACAACACCCCGTAGACCAAGCAACGTTGCGCCGTTAAATTGCCTTGGATCAACACGCTTCTTAAACGCCCGCATTACGGGAAAGGCGATCGCCCCCGCCATTCTTGTCATGAGATTGCGTTGGAATTCCTGCCGCAGCAACGTGGAAATCATCTTGACCAGACCCTCGGAGGTCTTGATCGCCACATTCCCCACAAAACCGTCGCAGATCACAACATCGGTCGTTCCCTTGAAGATGTCGTCGCCTTCGACGTTGCCATAGAAATTCAGGCTGCTGCGTCGTATCAAGTCAGCCGCCTGTTTGACCATCTCGTTACCCTTGATCTCTTCTTGACCGATATTGAGCAAGCCCACGGAGGGGGCTGCCTTGTGTTCCAAGGCAGAGACCAACATCGAACCCATGATTGCGAACTGCAGCAGATGCTCCGGAGCACAGTCCACGTTTGCGCCCAGATCAAGAACCAGCACGTGCCCCTTTACGGTTGGCATGGTGGTTGCAATCGCGGGGCGGTCGATGCCCGGCAAAGTTTTGAGGACAAAACGGGCGGTGGCAATCAGTGCGCCGGTATTACCGGCAGAGACGCAGGCGTCCGCTTCGCCCGACTTCACCAATTCAATTGCCACGCGCATTGAAGAATCTTTTTTGAAGCGCAGCGCCTGCGCCGGCGGCTCGTCCATTAGCACGACCTCCGACGCATATCGGATCCGCAGACGCGGACCGGTTTTGCGATGGCGTACTTTGAGTTCAGCTTCGATGGCGTCGGCTGAACCCACTAAAATGAGGTTCAGTCCGTCGATCCGATCCAAGCACTTGAGTGCGGCAGGGACCGTCACGTGCGGTCCGTGGTCGCCACCCATCGCGTCTACGGCGACAGTAACTTCCTTCATACAGGCAGAGCCGTCTCTACCTAGCAGCAGCGTTCACTCGCCCTTGCTTTTGGCGACCTTCTTGCCGCGGTAATAACCGGACGCACTCACGTGATGACGCAAGTGCACTTCGCCGGTTGTGGGTTCCACGGCCAGGGCAGGATTGGTCAGAAAGTCATGTGAGCGGTGCATGCCCCGCTTGGACGGGGATTTTTTGTTCTGCTGAACGGCCATGGTAACTCCTTATACTAAACGTGATCCTCAGGCGGCCGACAGGCTCCCTCGGGATGCATGGGGACAATGGGAAGCCCCAGCAGTACTTCGTCTTCAATCAGGGCCGCTAGATCCAACGTGTGCCCCGCCTCAATTACTTCAACATCGAAGCCCAGCTCACCGGCCAGCTCCCGTTCCATCTGGTCAGCCCTTTCGGGCGTGTCCGCCAGATAAAATCCCTTATCCGAGTCAATGACGTGCCCGACTGCTTCCAAGCATCGCTGGCAGGCAAGATCGATTCGCCCTTCCAGCTTGCACCGCAACTGAAAGCGTCCCAGCTTGTCCCTGCCGCCTTCGATGCGATAATGCAGGACAGAGTCAGGATTCACAGTTTCCTGCGCCAGTCGCTCAAAATTTCCAAGGGGTTCGCTTCCCTGCAAAATCTGTCTGGCTGCCGCAAATTGCGCGGGATTGACGCATAGGTGTTGCAACATAGACGTTCAATAATATGATTCTCTGGAATTTTTGTCAAAACCTGGGTCCGATGTGATTAAGAAAATACTTGTCGCCAATCGTGGCGAAATCGCCGTCCGCATCGTTCGGGCGTGTGCCGAAATGGGCATCGAGTCTGTCGCCATCTATACGGATGCCGACCGCCATGCGCTTCACGTCAAAAAGGCAAATGAGTCCTACCATATCGGCACGGATCCCGTTTTGGGATATCTCAATGCGGTCCAAATAGTGAACCTCGCGGTCGCTTCAGGCTGTGACGCGTTGCACCCTGGGTACGGGTTTCTATCGGAGAATCCGATTCTCGCGGAAACCTGCGCCCGCCGTGGCATCAAATTCATTGGACCGCAAGCGGACGTCATCCGGCGGATGGGCGACAAGATCCAAGCCAGGCGGGCAATGATTCAGGCTGGCATCCCCGTGGTGCCCGGCTCCGATCATAGCGTCGAGTCGGTCGATGAAGCCCGGGTCATCGCTGCCAAAATCGGGTATCCCATCATGCTCAAGGCGACAAATGGTGGCGGCGGGCGTGGTATTCGTCGGTGCGATAGTGAAGATGAGCTCCTACGCAACCATGAGCGCGTGGTTTCGGAAGCCAGCAAGGCTTTCGGCCAGCCCGATGTGTTCATCGAGAAGTGCGTGGTCAACCCCAAGCACATCGAGGTGCAGATCCTCGCCGACCGCAAGGGTAACACCATTCATTTGTACGAACGTGACTGTTCCATCCAGCGGCGCAACCAGAAATTGATCGAGATCGCCCCTTCGCCGCAGCTCACCGACGCTCAGCGCCATTACATCGGCAAGCTTGCCGTTCAAGCTGCTAAAGCCGTCGAGTATGAAAATGCCGGAACGGTTGAATTCCTCCTCGACCAGGACAACCAGTTCTATTTCATGGAAATGAACACGCGCCTGCAGGTTGAACATACCGTTACCGAGTCCATCACAGGTGTCGATATCGTTCAAGAGCAGATTCGCATTAGCGACGGGTTGCCCCTGCAGTACGCACAGGCTGACATCAGCTACCGGGGTTTTGCGATGGAGTTCCGCATCAATGCGGAAGACCCGAAAAATGATTTCCTTCCAAGCTTTGGACGCATCACACGGTATTACTCGCCAGGCGGTCCCGGGGTGCGTACCGATGCGGCAATGTATTCAGGCTATGCAATTCCACCCTACTTCGATTCCATGTGTGCCAAGCTGACGGTTTGGAGCCTGACGTGGCCATCGGTAATTGAACGTGGGCGTCGGGCGCTCGCAGACATGGTGGTCTATGGGGTCAAGACAACGATTCCCTATTACCAGGAAATTCTCAAGCATCCGGATTTCCGCAATGGCCAGTTCAACACGAGCTTTGTGGAGTCTCATCCCGATCTGATTAACTATGTTGAGAGCAAGCCTCCAGAGGTCATTGCCGCCGCGATCGCTGCAGCAATCGCGGCGCACCAGGGACTATAGGATATTCAAAATGAAGAAAAGAGTTTTCATCACCGATTTGGTTTTGCGGGACGGGCACCAGTCGCTGATTGCAACCCGCTTGCGCACTGAGGATATGCTTACCATATGCCCCCGATTGGACGCCGCAGGATTCTGGTCGCTGGAAGCCTGGGGTGGCGCCACCTTCGACACCTGCGTTCGCTTTCTTAAGGAAGATCCCTGGGAACGCCTCCGCAAACTACGAAAGGCGCTGCCGAACACGCGTATCCAGATGCTGCTGCGCGGTCAAAACCTACTCGGCTACCGGCATTATGCTGACGATGTGGTGCGTGCCTTCGTGCAAAAATCGGCTGACAACGGGATCGACGTGTTCCGGGTGTTCGATGCCATGAACGATCTACGCAACATGCGCGTATCGCTCGAAGCCGTAAAAAAAGCAGGCAAACATGCGGAGGGCGCGATCTGCTACACAATTAGCCCGGTTCACGATATTCCACACTTTGTTAGGCTCGCAAAAGGTCTGGCGGAAATGGGGTGCGATACCATTGCGATCAAGGATATGGCCGGCTTGCTTACGCCTTACGTCACCTTTGAACTCGTCAAATCCATCCGCGAGACTACCGGCCTACCTGTCCATACCCACAGCCACTCCACCGCTGGCTTGGCGGCCATGGTTCATTTGAAGGCGGTAGAAGCCGGTGCTGCGATCGTCGACACTTGCATCGGGGCGTTTGCAGAGGGTGCAAGTCATCCCACAACACAAAGCTTCGTTGCGGCGCTGCGGGGTACAGAATTTGACACGGGTTTGTCGCTGCCGATGCTGGAGGAAATCTCTGCGTATTTTAAAGAGATCCGCAAAAAATACTGGCAGTTCGAGAGCGCCTTTACTGAAGTGGATACGCGAGTGCTGATCAATCAGGTGCCCGGTGGCATGATTTCAAATCTAGCTAACCAACTTAAGGAGCAAGGAGCACTCGACAAGATGGACGGTGTCTTGGAGGAAATTCCACTCGTACGGCGAGATTTGGGCTATCCCCCGCTGGTCACGCCAACGTCCCAAATCGTCGGTACCCAGGCTGTGCTCAATGTCCTAACCGGCAGCCGATACAAGAGCATCACCAACGAAGTCAAGCTGTACTTGCAGGGCCGCTACGGTGCGACACCCGGCCCTGTAAATGACGAGGTGCGCCAGCTCGCCATCGGCAACCTGGAAATTGTGACCGGCAGACCTGCTGACCTTATCTCCGACGAACTGGAAAAAATGCGCGGCGAATCCGACGGCTTGACCAAGTCTGATGAGGATGTGCTGACCTACGCCATGTTCCCGGAGCTAGCCCGGATCTTCCTGCAAGAACGTGCTGCGGGCGCGTTGAAGCCCGAACAACTGTTGCCGCCAGACGCCAAGGATCGGGGTTCTGCTGCGGTGTTTGCACCCGATGAATTCCGCATGACGCTGCACGGCGAGACATACCACATTAAGCTTACGGGTAGCGGCAAGACATCGGACACCCCCCGTCCATTCTTCGTGACCGTTGATGGCGTGTCGGAAGAAGTTCTGCTCGAATCCCTGAACGAAGTCGAGGTCACCCCCGGGCCTGCCACCTCGATAACACCCAAGTCTGACATCGGGAAAAAGGCCATTACGCCTGGCCAAAAGCCCAAAGCCACGCACCGGGGCCATGTCACAGCGGCCATGCCGGGCACAATCGTCAACGTCCAAGTCACGCCGGGCCAGCGGGTTCAGGCAGGGGATCCGGTACTGGTCGTCGAAGCGATGAAAATGGAAAATGAAGTTCAGGCATCCATCTCCGGTACCGTAATCAACATCTTTGCGGCAAAGGGTGAAGCGGTCACACCGGACATGGCTTTGGTTGAAATCCAGCCCGAATGAGGCTTGTCCTAGCCTCCACTTCCCGCTATCGGCGTGAACTGCTATCGCGACTGAAGCTACCATTCGATGTAGTGTCGCCTCACGTGGACGAAACTCCACTGCCAGGCGAAGCACCCTCGCAAACCGCGCTGCGTCTGTCCACGCTGAAGGCTCAGGCTGTAAGGACCCAGTACCCGGACGGCCTTATCATCGGTTCGGACCAAGTGTTAGTGCTGGACGACGCGCAGCTGGGAAAACCCGGCAATTTTGAGAATGCATTTGCGCAGCTGAAGCGAATGCAAGGCAAATCGATGGTGTTCCACACCGCGCTCACGCTGCTCAACGGCAGAACCGGAGACGCTCAGACACGTGATGTGCCAACGGTTGTGCATATCCGCAAGCTCAGCGATGAGCAGATTGCGGGCTATCTGACCAAGGAGGAACCCTACGATTGCGCCGGGTCGGCAAAAAGCGAGTCGCTCGGTATTGCGTTGATGGAACGCATGGATAGCGCCGATCCAACCGCCTTGATCGGTCTGCCGCTGATGGCGCTCACCGAAATGCTGGCTAACGAAGGGGTCGACGTACTCTCATGGCCGGAACCCTCTACCTGATCCCCGTTCCTCTCGGACCAGTTGACGCGGAACAGTGCATGCCGCCGGCAACACTCACCATCGCGCGACAGCTTGATACCTACATTGTCGAGCGCGCAAAAACCGCCCGCCTGCACCTCAAGGCCATCGGACACCCCGCGCCCCTGCAAACATTGAACATTCTGGAACTCAACGAGCATACGAAAGCAGCGGATGTCGCTGCGCTACTCGGACCCTTGGAAGACGGCAAGGATGTCGGGCTCATGTCCGAAGCCGGGTGTCCGGCGGTGGCGGACCCAGGCGCAGAATTGGTCCGGGCCGCACATCAGAAGGGGATCTCCGTTGTTCCGCTAGTCGGTCCGTCGTCTATCCTGCTTGCGCTCATGGCCTCGGGATTGGGGGGACAACGTTTCTGTTTTCATGGCTACCTGCCCGCCAAGGAGCCAGCGCGAACAAAGAAAATCCGGGAGCTAGAAGCATCCGCCAAGAAAGGTGCATCTTCCCAGCTGTTCATAGAGACGCCCTATCGCAGCAGTGCAATGCTCGAGGCCCTCGTGGCCGTGCTGTCTCCCGACACCTATATCAGCGTCAGCGCCGACCTCACCCTGCCTGGCCAGTTCGTGCGGACATTGCCTGCAAGAAACTGGAAGGGAGAAAGCGCCTCGGTCAGAGACCGTTTGGTGGTGTTTGGAATTGGGACCTAAGTTGCCGACCGATCCCCGTCAGAATTCGATCTCATCGAGCCTAAACCGGAGTATCTTGCAAAATTCAGTCTGTGCGTCGAGTCATTCCACCGCGTCCCGCGCGTAAACATCCAACGGCACTACCCCGTTGCTCCCCAACTCATCCCGCCCTCCCGCCGATGACCTTGAGCTCCCGCCACCCAGCGCAGCGAGCTCGAGGCGTTCATGGGCTGAACAAGGGATGGGATGGGCTGGCAATCACTCATAAATAGCGCACCTCATCACTGCGAACCCAAAGAGGCGCAATTCCTGGCCACGCGTGAAATGGATCCAGACTAAGCCGCTACGCCGGCTCAATTCGCATCGCATGGCCGCGCCTCACGCAGCGACATCAATGTAACTCCAGCTGATTTTGTGCCACCGGGTTAAGCCATTTGCCGATGCTCGCTCCCAGTCGCCCTGCCAGACGGCTTGCGATGTTCTCCTGCGGCGTGTAGTCAACAATGTCCTCCGCCTTAATCACTTCGCGCGCAACATATTCTGCGCTGCCGAAGCTGTCGGCCAACCCCAGCTTGATGCTGTCTGCACCGCTCCAAAACAGGCCACTAAACATCTCGGGCGTCTCCTTTAGACGGCTGCCGCGCCCCGCCTCGACAACCCCGATGAACTGTTGGTGAATTTCCTCCAGCATGGCCTTTGCATAGGCTTCCTGTTTTGGATCGACCGGCGAGAAGGGGTCCAAGAAGCCCTTATTCTTGCCTGCCGTCAGAAGGCGGCGCTCCACGCCAAGCTTGTCCATGGTCTTGGTAAAGCCAAATCCGTCCATCAATACGCCGATCGAACCAACAATACTGGCCTTGTCGACGAAAATCTTATCCGCCGCCGAAGCGACATAATATCCACCGGATGCACAAATGTCGTCCACCACAACGTAAAGTGGCTTCGACGGGTACTTCATTCGCAAGCGCTTGATCTCGTCATAGATCTGGCCCGCCTGAACCGGACTGCCGCCGGGACTATTGATACGCAGAATGACGCCCATAGCATGCTTATCTTCAAACGCGTCCTGCAATCCCTGGATAATCTTGTCCGCACTTTCCTCGGTAGGCGAGATGACTCCTTTCAAATCAACCAATGCCGTGTGTCTGCCGGAAATGGCCGTCTCGCCCTTTAACCATCCTGCCGAAGCAAACAGGACGATGAAAAGAAAGAGGAACGTTAGGCTCTTGAAGAATATTCCCCAGTGCCGTGCGTGCTTCCGCTCCTTCAGCAGATCAGTCGCCAGCTTCTCCAATACGCTTCGTTCCCAGTTCGGGTCTTTTTCACTCATGCGAATGATCCTTGTTCATGCTTCACTCCTGCCCACGACGGACAAGAAAAATCCGGTTGTCTTCTTCCACCACTTCGACCGGCGTCAGCCCCTTTCCGTTGCAACGTCCAGTAATGCATCGTCCCGAGTCAGGACTATACAGGGCGCCATGGGTTGAGCATATCAAATACGCGCCATCGGTATCAAAGAAAGCGCCTTGCTGCCAGTCAAGCTCGACGGGCACATGGCCACATTGATTGAGGTAGGCACGCGGCTTGCCTCTGAAGCGTACAACAAAGGCCGAACGCGCCTGCCCGCCCTGCGTGAGCTCAAAACGGATACCCAACCCGCCTTCAGCTAGCGCTCCAGAGTCGCAGATTACCTGACGCTCATTACCCATTGGTAAACCTCAGGAAACGAATCCAGCACCGCTAGCGGCCCATGTGCAAGCAAGTCGTCAGGCGGATGAGCACCATACGAGACCGCCAGCGCGTCGACGCCAGCATGTTGCGCCATCATCAGGTCGTGGCTTGTGTCGCCGATGACGATGGCTTGTGACGGTTCCATCATCAGTTCATCAAGGATTTCCAGCACCATTGCGGGGTGCGGCTTGGAATGGGTCTGATCCGCACAACGCGTGGTGGAAAAATAGCCACCAAGCTCGTGATAATCCAGTGCACGCTTTAAGCCAACTTGGCTCTTGCCGGTCGCAACCGCCAGTACCAACCCGGCGGCGCGCAAGTTGCGAATCCCCTCGTTAACTCCCAGAAACAATGGGATTTCAGCATCGCGCCCAAGGTAATGGTGCCGATAACGCGCAACCAGCTGCGCATAATGACGCTCGGGCAGCGTAGGCAGCAGAGACTTCAAGGCCTCTATCAGCCCTAAGCCGATGATGTGCCGGCATTCCTGTGCCGACGGCACAGGAATGCCGATATCGGCGCAGGCCCTCTGGAGGGAGTCGACGATGTGGCCGGTGGAATCCATCAGGGTTCCGTCCCAGTCAAAAATCAACAATTCATATCTACGTTGCATTGTGATCAAGCTTATCCAGAAAATCCTGCAATTCATCCGGTAATGGTGCGTCAAACTGCAGCAATTCTCCGGTGACCGGGTGATTGAAGCGCAGGGACGCGGCATGCAAAAACATGCGTTTAAGCCCCTGAGCCATCAATTCCTTGTTTAGGGAAAAGTTGCCATATTTGTCATCTCCGGCCACCGGGTGCTTCAAATGCGCCAGATGCACCCTAATCTGATGGGTCCGACCGGTTTTGAGTTCCGCCTCGAGCAGTGCAAATCTGGGCCAGGTCTTCATGCAGCGAAATATGGTGTGCGACGTCTGCCCACCCTCCTGCACACTGACGCGGCGTTCGCCTTCCGGCGTCACAAAGGCACGCAACGACAGCCGCACATTTCGCACTTCGTCTCGCCAGCGCCCACTCGCTAAGACCCAATAACGCTTGTCCAGGCGATGTTCGCGAAAGAGATCATGCAACGCAACGAGTACCTTGCGTTTGAGTGCCACTGCAAGCACCCCCGAGGTCTCTCGGTCCAGTCGATGGGCAAGCTCCATGAAGCGGTGCTCGGGAAACTCGAGCCGCAACTGTTCGATCACGCCACGAGAAATACCGCTGCCGCCATGCACAGCGATCCCCGACGGTTTATTGAGTATCAGCAGGTACTCATCCTTATAAAGGATATGCGGCGCGAGGCGCGCCACGTCCTTGGGCAG
Organism: Thiobacillaceae bacterium; assembly: GCA_052145875.1. GTDB lineage: Bacteria > Pseudomonadota > Gammaproteobacteria > Burkholderiales > Thiobacillaceae > DASQBT01. The sequence continues at coordinate 458 of JBKQNQ010000510.1, read as the reverse complement.
TGATTTTGGCTTGGCCCGAGGCTCACCCCGTCGGACCGGCGGAATTCGGACCTCATCACCCTCCTCGAGACGGCGACTGACGTCAACCCTACCGCCATTAACCCGGACCTCCCCACCACGCACAAGCTTGTAGACGCGACTCTTGGGCACACCCTTGAGCTGCCCGAGCAGATAATTGTCCAACCGTTGCCCCGCGTGGCGGTCGTCAATTCTCAGCTTTTGAACCGGCTCTTTGGGAGACTTGGCAGATTTATTGCCTAACTCATTCATTTTCAAATATACTGTATCAACCTTCAGCCAAGGCTGAAGGAGGAATTTCGACCGGCTTTTCTCGCTCGTCGGTCATTAGAGAATCTGAATGCGCACCAAATTTACATCAAATTGAATTGCGTCACTCAGAGGTTAAATTCATAACGAAAGAAATCGTTGCGATTCGCTGGAGAGCAAGGCGCACGGCA
>JBKQNQ010000509.1:0-10812 GCA_052145875.1 Thiobacillaceae bacterium | reverse complement strand
AAATTCGGCTGCCGGGCACTTTTGTTCTGGGACACAAAAGGCGCGACACAAGCTCGCATGAAGCTGGTAAGGGTCAGCCAGATCCCGCCGCGCTTCCCGGCAACGCAGATTTAAGTGGATTCTATGCAGGAACATTGCTTACCTCTTGCGGCAAGACCAGCCACTCGGAACGCACGTAGCGCGCCCCAAATCGGCGTTCTGCAAACGATGACAGCGGTTGGTCCATTCTGAGTACACCTAAGCCATCCTCGGATTCGAGGGAGGCCAAAAGTTTGTCCGGGAGACTTTCCCACTTTGGTGGCGATGCAATCCACGGCCATTGGGTCAGCGCCTCTTGCAAGGGTGCTTCTAGCAGGCCGTTCTCAATCCATACCGGTTCGGACGGAACGTACGATTTACGCCCCAGAGCCAAAGGCCAAGTTGGGTTGCGAAGCGCTGCGTGGGTGTTCTCCAGAACAGCGCGATCCGCACATTCCAGCCCTACAAGAAACGCCGCATCGGCAAGGTAAAAACGATCGGATACCACGCCCCCATTCTTGGCTTGAGTCCCGTCCGCCTTGATGATGGTGTCGGTGGCGGCGCAACCGGCTGTCTGGTAGTCCCGCTTGGGTACCCCAGGCCTGTCATGCCGAACTCCCATGACCATGTGCGTCAGCGGTTCCAGGTCAATCCAGTTCTCACGGTCGATTCCCAGCGCGGCAGCCAACAATCCGATCACGCCGGATTTACTCGGCTCTTTCCCGGTATCGCGCTGGTCGAATCGGCTGATGATGCCCCACGACTGCATCGGCCCCGCCAGGCGCAGTAGCAAAGTCGGCATGGGTCACCCCTTTATGGCTGAAAGGGTTTTATCCAGAATTTCTTCCAGCGATGATATAGCCGCCCCATATCCATCCAGATCGGCCTTGACGAGATTGAGCACGAATGTCTCGCCATCACCGCCATAGGCAGACTGCAAATCCTTGGCCTTCCTCACAAGTGCCTCCGCTGATTTGCACGTTAGTGATTCGTCTGGCTTCACACGGATAGCGGTTTCAAAAGCGTTGGCCAAATTGCGTGGTGCAGTATTGTAACGCACGGATACAGCAACGAATTCAGTTGGATTGTGAGCCGCAAAGGTGTTCTGCTTTCCGGTCGGCTCAGCCTCCACGAAACCTTGTAAAAAAGTGCGCAAGCCCTTGGCGGCCAAGGCGGCGTCGCCCTGAAGATTAGAAACCAGCTTTTCCCAATCCACAACGGCGTAGCGGTAGTAGCAAGCGGAATTGAATTCGACCGTACCCATCATGTCAGCCCCTGCGGTGTCCTCGGGCTTGAGGTCGTCTACGGCGGTATAAAAATCGAATTCGCGCTCGACGGCATGGGTTGAGATAGCGTGCGCAACCTGGCAGGCCGCGTTCTGATTTTTTTCGGGCATATCAGCCAGCATGCGCCCAAAGAGCGCCACATCCACGGCTTTGCCACCATTGAAAACGGAATCTAAGCGTTCCTGGATCTCCTTGGGCGCACCGCTTGCCGCTGCTTTCTTGGCTTTTCCCTTGCTTTTCTCGCCCGGTTCTTCCGCTGCGGGAACAATCTGATCCCACCATTCATAGATGGTATCGGCTAATGCGGCGATCTCTCGCTGGCCGAGGAAGAGCAGATACTGCGTTTTTCCGCCCTCTGCCGCCTTAAGCTTGACGTACGACAGCGCGATTTCTGCCTTCGCCAACGCTTCGCTTTTCTCGCACTTGCCGTCCAGCCGATCAGCGATTGCCTGGTAGACGCGTTTTGTTCTTACCGCCAGTTCGTTGGGGTCAAGAATGCCCTCGTTCATTTTCTGCTCGAAGTATTGCCGTATTGCCCGTTTATTGCACTGGCTGGATACCCGTGCGCGGCGAGTTCCACCGAAAAACGCGTCCTTTGGCGCACCGGTGTCGTCGCGATTCAGATTCGACGGCGCAAAGTTCTGAAGGGCATGAATCTCTATGAGCGTTTTCATTCTGTGGTCTCCGTTTCGGTGGGTCGTTCTATACTGGCATCGTGGTTGAGTGTTCGGTAGAAGTCGCGCGCCCAAGCATTTTGGGTGCGTTTCTGCTCGTCGTTCCAATTCAGTAGACCGCTCAGGAGGGCACCAAAATCAATGTCCTGCTCCTTGAGCAGCGCGATTAACTGACGCAGGCGGTGTGGTAACTGGTCGCGGTCGGCATCGAGCATGCTGATGAAACGACGTTCGGTACTCCCCGAGCCGCTTTTCAATTGATGCCTCGCGGCCGCCCGCCCTATGGACAAGGGACTGGCGGTTGGCCCATTGTGCCAATGCGCAGCCCAAAGGCTCGCCACCAGATAGTGCATCTCTCTGCGCCATGAGTTGGGTTCGTTTTTCACAAAGGGCTCGACATAGGGATAGGCGTGGATAAACTGTCCAGGATCAAAAGCTAGGCTCCGTCGCAGGACGGCTCTTACCTTGGTGTCTTTCTCATTCAGCCTTTCAAGCCAGTCTATGAATTCGCTCATGTCGTCTCCTCATGCGGTTCGAGTTTCAGGATTTCGGCGTTCAGTTCTTTTAGCTTACGTAGCACGGGGCCTTCAGCTTTCACGATGGCGCGGATAGCCCACACATCGCTTGTGGAAACAGAGGCGCGATGTTGTTCCCATGCCTTGCTTAATGTGTCCCGCAAGGCCTTCAGCCATTGGCAGCGAATTTTGTCGGGATCGCGTTCAAGATTATATTCACGCAAGATTTCGTGAAAGCGGGATTCCAGGATTGACCAATACCAAGGGCTCGCTGGCATCTGTTCTACAAATCCGCTGATGTCTCTCTTGTCGGGGTCACGATCTCCTCGGCTCAGAAGGTCGCGTGCGTAGGAACGACAAGCCAGCCAGAGTGATTTGTGAGCCTCTTCCGCATCGGCAAGAAGTTGTCTGATTTCTGTTCTGATTGAGCGGTCACTTACCATTGCTTCTGGCAGGCTGAAGCGCTCCATGCGCCAGTACTCGATCTTCGCCTTGTTGTTCGCCTGACCAAGAACCATCACTGAGCGAGGGAAGCGGTCTCGGTTCAAGCGCGTCAGCGCAGCGGCATGTTCGATGACTCTTGGTGCGAGACGAGAATCGTCTGGAAGCAGTGAATCGAAGTCGCGCCATAAACCCCGTTCGCGAAATTGCATCGGCAGTTTTCCTTTCTTTTCATCGACTCTGTATGCCAACATGGGGTCGATACTGTCCTTGGATGCGTTCCCGACACCCGAAGCGAAGGCCAGTGTCTCGGTGCGACCGGAGTCGTTCATTCCAAGCCGAATGGACCGGGTTCTCCATGTGTATCGATCGGCAAGGCCGCTAATCTGACGCTCAATCCCACTTTTCAAGCTTTCCAGTGATTCTGGAGTCCTTTCCCACAGGGGAAGGTCGACGGCCGCAATTTCACGATTCTGTGGAATCAGAGAAAACAACAGTGTGTCTTGTAGATTGAGTCCAAGAGGCAGCGCCATCGCAGCGGTCGCCGAGGGAGCTGTCCCCGTGTGGGAAAGTTCACTTTTGCCGCAACTCACTGAAAACGTCTGGGCAGCCAATATCCATCGGGCTGCTGCAGCGTCAGGAATGCTGCCGGGATGTGCGACATCGATATGATCGAAAAGCACTTTCGCGTTGTCTGCGTTGTGTTCGGCAGCTAACGCAGTCCAAGCGCGCCAGGCCTTGGGTTCGAACGTCGATACTTGTCCAAACGGATACTGCTCATCGAACAGCCAGAACCGTGGTAGCCACTTCTCCAGATAGGCGGGGATCTTCTCCTCTGGCCATCCGGACCTGAACCATGTCTTGGCCTGGTCGATGTCGGTCGGGCCTTCCAGCGCGCGGTACAGTACCGCGAGCAGAAAACGGTAAAGGGCGGCGACAACCAGCGGCGAAGGGTCTTCGATTACCGCGATTTCCTTCGCGCGGAGGAAGGTGTCGCGGATACCCAGTTCATCGCGACTGCCGTCATGGAAGCGGACGGGAATCCATTTTTCATCGATCAGATTGAATCGGCTCATTCGGCCCCCTTTGATTCGTATACCAGCCCCAGGTCATCATCCAACTGCACGGAGGCATCTTCAGTCCACCGTGAATCCACGTTTAGTATCAGCGGAAAACAGTTGCGCAAGAGCGGGGACTTCTTCCAGCCTTCCGGTATTCCCTGCTTTTGGAGTTTCTTGACCACGCCTTTGCGTGAGAGGCTCATGGCGCGCAGGAACCAATCCTTCGATTGGGCAAAATCTGGGGTTTCCGTTGTGTCGAATCCGTCTTCCGCCCACAACGGGATCACGACGACCGAATCGTCCCCTAGCCGAGTCTGGGCCATTATCGTTCGGTGTACGCCAGGTTCGTCTTCGTCGTATAGGACGAATCGCGCCGGATCGTTCCATGAGGCATCGTCAGGGAAGCCAATGATTGCCTGATTAGCCTGGCCGGTATGGGCAATAGCTTTGCCGTCGCTATCCATCAGAGACTTTTGCAGACGATTCTGTAAAGGTTGAGGAACATCGACTTGCTCTTCGTACACTGCCTGCACCAAAACGTCGATGGCGTCTGGCAGCGTCAATTGTGCTTTTTGCCGTAACAGACTCCAGGTGCACAGGAGAACATCTTCGCGGTACACCGAGCCCCACCAGAGGGGCTTTGTGAACGAGGGTGGCTCCTCACCATCCAGTCCTGCTACCAGCAGGACTGGCTCAGCTACGGGTCTGGCGGTTCGCGCGTGGCGCCACAAGCGCCCAGCACGCTGGAGCACAAGGTCAATAGGCGCCAAGTCAGTTGCGATCAGGTCGAAATCGAGGTCTAGGCTTTGCTCCGCCACCTGGGTGGCGATGAGAATTTTTCGGCCAGTCCGATCGCCTCCCGTACCGAAAACTTCCAAGGCCTGATCTTCGCGTTTTTGGCGCTGATCCGCCGAGAATCGTGCGTGGAAGAGCAATACTTCCGTGAGGTCTGGCAGGCGCTTGCCGACGCGATGGCCTCCGCGCTGAAGCGGTTCGCCGTCGGGAAAGTGGCGATACAGGTCTTGCGCGCGCTGCACGGTGTTGACCAGCACCAGCGCCATTCCCCCTGCGGCGAGGTGCTCCTCAAGCGCGAAACGCATGTTCGGTAAATCGGATGGGATCGGTTTGACTCGAACTGTCAGACGACGTGCGGGGTCGGGATCGAAATGCGTTTGACGCAACGCTTCGCCCGAGCTGAAAACGGAAAGGCGTGGGTATTTCTCCTCGGGTTCAGGTAAGTTGGCGTCTACGACTGCCGCCAGCTTGCGTCGAACCGATGGCGGCAGGGTCGCAGAAAGCAGTACCACAGATGACCCTAGCGCCAGTAGCCAGCGAAGCAGGTGAACCAGGAGCGTGCCCGTATAAGCATCATAGGCATGAATCTCATCGAATACCACGACCCGGTTCGCCAGACCCCATAGGCGTACGAAGTAATGTCGTACTGGCAAGATAGGCAGCAAAGCCTGATCCACGGTGCCCACACCGTATTCTGAGAGGAGAGCCCGTTTTTTGTTGGTGAACCATTCTCCAGCCCGGATTTCACCGCCCGATTTGGCGTCGTGTATGCCAGATAGTTTCACGCTCTGGTAAGTGTCATTCAGCAATGCGCCACCATGCAGCAGCTGCACGTCGAGCTTGCGGTCCTTGCCTTGGGCGCACAGAAAGCTGAGTGTTCGCTTGAACATCGCGTTGCCGGTCGCCTTGGTGGGTAAAGCCACATACAAGCCGCGATGTCCAAAGCGGCGTTGCAATTCCAGATGCGCGTAAAAGGCCGCTTCGGTTTTCCCTTCTCCCATGGGGGCTTCCACCAACAGGATGGCAGGCTTCCGTATATCAGTCAGAGCATCGGCGACGGCTTGTTGCAACGGCCGAGGGGCAAAGCCAAATACCTGCTCGAAGGATTTCGGCACGGACACCAGCGGCGTCCGCGCTTCCCAGCCAACGGCATGCAACGCCCGTTCCGCATTTTTGGCTCTGCGTTTGTGAAACCATGTTTCGAGGTCTTCACAGTCTTCCGGGCTCCCAAATGGAAACCACGCTTCATTGGATCCGATCCAGTCGGCAAAGCTTGTCAGCCCCGACAGCAGCATGAAGTCCGGGCCGGAAAGTTTTTCTCTTATTGGGGCGTTGCCGGGTTTGAACACGCCCAGCAGCGCCTGCAACAAGCTCCGACGCGCTTCAGTCCATACACTGTTCCCCAGAGCACGTCTGTCGCCCATCAGGTGGTCAAGGGTGTTGGGGGATGCACGTTCGCCGTGGTGGCATCCCGCAGCATCGGCGACCTGTTCTGCCAACTCATCAGGCCAGCCACTGTCCATTAGCAATGCCGCCAGGTCAATCTGGCTTACGAACGCATGGTTGATCTGGGTATTGGGGCTCCTTCCGGCATCCATTCCTGTAAGGTTCTTCCATTTGCATTGAAACCCTGGGCAGGCCTTCCCCAAATCGTGGCAGGCAATCACGAGCAACAGCCACGGTCGGGCGTATTCCCATTTCATGTCAAGAATGTTCGCAATCCTGTTGCGCGTTGATTCTGGTTCGCGCGCCAGAATGGCATCAGCGCTCGCAGCTACATCCAGCATATGGAGGATGAGCGGATGCCATTGATCATCGCCTGGCTTGCCGGTTTTCGCCCAGATATTTATCAGCGTGCTATCCATTGTTAGCCAAGCTACGTCCAATGATAAGCCAGCGGATGCCAGGTTTGAGTGCCGGCATAGTTTTCGTCTGCTTTGCCCCAACAGTGAGGTATGGGGGCGTGTTTTGATTGCTCGTTATGCATGTCGACTTTTTATCAGGACTTGGGCTCAAAACCTGAGCATTGCGTCTGGCCGCACTGATATTGCCTTGCGGCCGCATCAAGCTGATCTTTTACAGCTTCTTTCAACTCCTCCGGCGCCATCACCTCCACATCTGCCCCGTATTTCAGGATATCCATGATGAGTTCCTTGTCGTTGGAGTAGGGGATGCTGAGTTCATAACGTCCGTCATTGAGCCAGCGAGATTGTTGCTCGGGGTGCCAGGTTTCATCCGCGACCCAGCGGGCGCGTTTGGCGGTAAAGCGCAACACGGCGGTGGCGACGGGCGTGCCGGCGAAAATGCCGTAGGCGCTGCCAAGTTCTTTATTGAGGGTGGACTCGGGGACGGCTTTGGCTGGCTTATCTAGCGTATCGGCGCGATGGATGCACTCGACAGCGAAGATGCGCAGGCCTTTTCTTTTGTGACACCAGGCGTCGAGGTACCAGTTGTCGCGGTAGTGAGCAAGGCGTTGTGGGGAGATTTCTCGGGTGCTGGATTCGTGCCTCTCGCGGCTGTAGTAGTCGATGACAAGGCGCTTGCGTTGCAACACGGCGGAAGCAACGGCCTGAAAGTGCTGCATATCTTTGCTGCGTGCCGCCATGGTCAGGATACGGATGCGTTCTTGTGCTGCGCCGCTGCCGAGATGCTCGGTCTTGAGAAGCGCGTCTAACCGAGTGCGGATGGGTGCCAGCGCAGAATCGAGCAAGCCAGGTTGGAGGGTTTGCAACAGGTGGTCGAGGGTAATCAGGGCGTGTAGTTCTTCGCTGGTGAACCACAGCCCAGGAAGAGGGTGGCGGCCATCGTCAGTGTCGTAGCGGTAGCCGTTAAATGCTGTATCGAAGATGAGGGGTGCGCCGATTTGGTTTCTCAAGTCGGCGATGAGGCGGGTGAGTTTGGAGCGGGAAATTTCCAACTTGGCCATCAAAGTTTGCCGACTGATGACACTACGGCGGCCATCAAGCAGACGATGCAGCCGGTAGAGGTCGTCGGGTCTGCTCAATGTGGTGTGCTCATTTCAAACCCGGGGTGCGCGGCAAAACTGCTGATGGTTGAGCAAGTCGATAGAACCTTGGCATGCCCGGCGCCGCCATAGTCAAGAATCTTCGTGTCGTGCGCGACGAGAACCCCGTTCTCACTGTCGGCGGTGGCAACCAGCAGACCATTCGGTGGATCAGAGTGAAAATTACCCGGTAAGTGACAACTGTCAATAACTGTTCGCAAGTTCTTAAAGCCGATCAGGCGGATGTCGGGGCGATCCAAAGCGCGTTCGACCCAGACCTCCACGGTCATAGCCAGGCTCAAGCATTGCTTTGCCTCCAGCGGGACAACTTCCCAGACAGAACTGATCGAGATGAGCCGCGGTTCCTCCGCGCTGGCTTTCTCCAGTCCTCTGCGCGTACTTGGCTTGATTTTTTCAGTGGTACCAAAAGCCAGCCAAAGCCAGACATGGGTATCTAAGAACAGACTGCCCATTTCAACCCTCTTTATTGGGTTTGAAATCAGTGTAAAGGTCATCCTCTTCACCGGATTCGGCCGCAAAGCGGTCATGGGGGACATCCACGATGTCCCCCAGGATTTGCCAGATATTGTTCATGTAGCCAAATAGCTTGGTCGGCGTCTCAACTTCAATGGACACCAACTTGGCCATCGGCTTACCGCGTTTGGTAATGACTAGCGGTTTGTGGGTGGTGGCGACCTCATCGATTAGTTTCAGGCACCTGGCTTTGAACTCGGCGGCATTGACGTTCATGGCGGTTCCTTCATGACCTGCGACTAGGGTCACCTTAGTCGCGTCTTTCATGATAAGCAACTTCATGGACCTACGGGGGAACAAGATTCTAGGATGACAAGATGTTCATCAGCCCAAGGAAGAAATTCATACCGGGTCGAGTGGGCCATTACCTTGGCGGGGTAGTGCCCATATGTCACCCCATCACGTAGGGGATCACGTATACGGACGGTCGGGGAAAAAGGTGGCGTGAATACGAAAGATAGTCAAGGCGAAGCCGAGACGCACTTCGGGTGTCGGGCGGAGCCTGACCAGGGGGATGAACGCACACCGAACGAAGCCAAAGGCGAAGTGGCAGGTGTACGGACACCCCTTACCCTGTACTAAATCTTCCATCCACACGCCTCCGTCATCCGCCAAAAATCCGCTGTTGTCAACGGTTGCCCTCTAGAAGCGCGAGAATGCCGCGATGGCACGGGCGCGATTTGCGGACAATAGGAGAATCATGGCGACAAGCGGCGAAGCGTGCCGGCAACCCGGGACAAGAGAGGGATGGATTCCGTTGGCAAGTATATTCAGGGAACATCTGAAATGGTGGAGCGGGTTGCTGGTGGATGACAATGAATAAATCCCTGTTGAATGGCATTTCCTTAACTGGGTAATTAGCATGACGGTCTCCAACTTTGTCGCAGACTGAACGGCCGTATTCGCCTTTGGCCTAGCCCCGCCTCATCCCCGCAGCTTCCTTGAGCAAGCCGACTTGGGCGGGGAGACAAATTGAGTGCAGATCGTAGGAGTCAACGACCGTCCGACGCGCATTCTCTCGCAACGATTCATAGGCACCGGGATCTTCGAGCGCGCTTACAACCTGCTCGGCGATGGCTTCATGCGAAAATAAATCCACCAATAATCCATTCTCCCCATGGCGAATCACTTCCTCGACCGGCGCCGTGCGCGAGCCGATCACGAGGCACCCGGCCGACATCGCTTCCAGCATGGACCATGAAAGCACAAACGGAAAAGTAAGATACACATGGGCGCTGGATACCTGCAGCGTGGCCATGAAGACCGGATAAGGGACCTTGCCCAGGAAGTGCACCCGCTTCAGATCGAGTGCATCCCCCAGCTCCGCGAGCATCTGCTGCCGGTAAGTCGTGCCATCGGCAGGCCGCGCTCCGTAACTCGTCTCGTCACCGCCGATGATCACCACCTGGGCCTTGGGACGCCGTTTTAATATCGCGGGCAGGCTGCGCATGAAGCTTAAGAACCCACGGTAGGGCTCCAGATTGCGCGCTACATAAGTGACGATCTCACCGGCAGGCGTCAGCTCTTGGCCGCTCGGGAGTTTCAGGCGTGCCTGAGGATTGGGGGCGGCCAGACGGGTATCGATGCCCTCGTGGACCACGCGCAGCCTTTCCTGGTAGCGGGCTGGATACAGCGAGTGCTGCCAACGGGTGGGACACTGGCCAAGGTCCACGCAATCGAGGCCTAGTAGATTGCCCAGGTTCTTGGTCCGGATGCGGGGGGCAGTATCAAAAATCGCCTCTTCATTCGGATCGAACCCCACGTCCGCTCCAAGGAAGCGATAGAAGAACTCGAAGTAACCAATCAGCGGCGTCGTGGGAAACACGTCCTTCAGATACCAGATCTCTCCCCATCCGTTGTGGCCGAGCATCACGTCAGGCACGAACCCGGAAGTTTTGAGGTTCAACGCCGCGCGAGCCACCTCCTGCGCATTGATGACGCCGGCTTCCGTTTCACGTAAGTAATGATGCACATTCTGGGTAACCACCCGATGCGGTTTGTAGACAATGTTGCGCACCCCCGGCAGGGAGGCGTCCTCACGCTGCGTGATGAAGACCACCTCATTGCCCGGATGGGCACCCAGCGCACGCGCCAGATGCAGATACTGGCCGGGAAAATTCTGGTGGACGAATAAAACCTTCATGGTGTCTCGGTTCGGCGTGGAAACCGCGCCCATTTTTGTCGCGGTGGGCATAGGTCGGCCTGCCATTGTAGCCGGATCGTTTTTATCCGCAGAAAGGGTGGCTCTAGGGTGGGGACGGATCAGGCCGGATTTGCTGTCGAACTATGAACTATTTGTTAATTGAGGATGACCGTCGCGTGTCATAACCGGCGCCCGTCAATAAAACTGTTCGCTATGCTCGATAACTGCCTCTGACGTATTGACACGGTAGGGTGAGGCGGCTACCGTGCTTCACACTAGTCAAAGCCAATTCTCAACAACTACAAAAATAAAGACAAACAGCCACACAGAAAGAAGTTAAG
>JBKQNQ010000508.1:0-18112 GCA_052145875.1 Thiobacillaceae bacterium | reverse complement strand
CATCGTTGGCTTGAGTATAGCGAAGGCGGAAGCAGGGCTTTGCAACAAGCACTTGGCTATCCTCGCTGGTGCGCTATCCGTTCCTCGGCGAGAAAGGATTCCTTGAGCTGCTCGAAAAACTCCGGGTCGTTGCGCCGAATCTACCCAAGCAGCATGGATGGATGCATGTTCTTTCTCCTTGTTCCGATTCTGCGAGATGATGGCGGTAAGTTGCGCGTCCTTGCACCCATCGACGTGCTGGTTGTACCAATCGGCCCCCACCTCTTGTTTCAATAAAACAATTGCTTGGTGCATGGCAGGCGTTTCAGGGGCCAGGGCCTCTACAGGCTCGTGATAACCAACGCTGAACATTGCTCTCTCGTAATGCTTGGGGAGTTTCCGTTAAGGATTGCCTCGGCATGTTTGGGAGGAGGTCGTCGCATACATATGATCGTTCGTCGTATGCCTTAGCGTGGCTTGTGGATAAATTGGGAATGCCGCTTCTCGCGCAGATTTCCTTCCCAGGTGCAACCCATTGAATCGCAGCGGTACCGACGGACGCGCACGAATTTGCTCAAAAGCAAATCTACAAACCGGCGCGGAACTCGATACATGGAGCCGTTGCAGCGGGGGCATGCGTGTCTGTAAGAGGCATAGCGCCGGTCACCGCCATCTGTATCGGGCGTGCTCATGGCATCCATTGCCTCATAAGCATGTTCCCCAACGACCATCTCGCGCGGCGGACTCTTTGTCGATCGGAACCGACTCGGCGCAGCTTTATCGCCTACCTGTATCGCGACCCTCGTAATAGCCGCGTCGGTTGCTTCTATGCTTCCACCGTCATTCTCCCAGTCGTCCAGTGCTGGTTTTCGTCGCGATTTTTCTTGATTGCGAAGGCGCTCAGCCATAAGCGAGGGAAAGACGGATCGGGCCGCGGCCCGATCGATCGGCACTAGTGGCGGGATGAAGCGTCTATAGCTTGTCATGACTGAAGTTCCTGTAAGAAGGGCTTGTCTGGACGGCTCAAGAGGGATCCTTCGGAGGGGCATCCTTGTTGAGTTCATCGAAGCGCTGAATTTGCTGCTCGGCCTCGTCTTTTGCTGTGTCGTAGGCTTCCTGAAGCGTACCGCCCCGCTTGGCAAGCCTCCCGGCCATCGCGTCGAGGTGATTGTCGGCTAGCGCGCCCCACTGTGCTGTCAGCTTGCCCTTAGATTGCCTCCCGTTTCCTTCAACGATATCCCAGCTCAAATTAAACTCCTTTGGTTCGGAACTAGCTTGGCAAAACTGCCAACCCAGAATCCCGGGGACCAACCGGCCTCCCGGCACAAGCGCGCTATGCGCAACGGTAGGACGCAAATAGGGCAGTGCTGCGCGCAGGTGACGGGTTTTATGGAAACTTCTATCTCAGGCTAAAGGCTAACCGCAAATTGAAGCGCTATCTGTACGGTGGCGCACATGCGACCATGGTCGACGCCACAGATCAGTCGGCGCCAGGGATCCGTGCGTGCGCCAGCGCCTCGAACCGGACTCCAGGAAAGGCGTCCTGCCCCAGGCTTTTTTCGGCTGTGTTCGTTACGACACAGAATTGGGCAAGGAGCACGCATAACGCGAGGGATGGATGCAAGAGATCGACACGCAGCTGGAATTCGGGGGCGGGAGCCTTCATTGCTCGCAGGGAAGGCTGGGTCGCCATCCTGGGATCAGGCCCGCTGTCGCTCGTTGGCCTCGGCCAGATCGAGGTTCCAGGGCAGTAGTTCGTCAACGCGATTAATCGGGTGATCGGCGATGCGGACCAACACCTCGCGCAGGTAGGCATAGGGCTCGATGCCATTGAGCAGCGTCGTGCCGATCAGGTGGTACACGGCCGCCGCACTCTCGCCGCAGCCGTCGGAGCCGGCGAACAGGTAGTTGCGACGCTCCTAGGACGATGGGCCGGATGGAACGCTCGGCGGTGCTATTGTCGATCTCGATGCGGCCAACCGTCACCGGAACGAGGTCAGCGCCAACCTTCGTCATCCCACCGAGCGGTGCACTAAGGTAAGCGTCTGTCGTGCCTTCCCCGGCTTGAGAGTCATGCGGCAATAGCCTTGTGGCATGGCCTGCCCCATCATTTGTTTTGGAATATGGCGCCACATCGGGTACGTCGTCTTGCTCACTGTCTCAAACGGGATATCGGCCTCGCGGCTGCCTGCCGCCAAACCGATTCACCAATGTCGATGACGTCACCCAGGACCACGCTTATGTACGGGCAATACGCACCATTGTCCGATCGGTCTTCCGTGGCACCGCATTCCACTTTGCCACAGCATGACCCCCACGTGTTTCTTGGGGGCGATTTGCGGCCGCGGCCCGATTACTTCGCTTATGTTTCCTGCAGCCTGCGGTTTTGCGCGAGATTGCGGTTCGTAAAGAACCTCGCGCGAGCTTACTCTTTTTTTTTGGCGTGATGGAGCCATCTGTCTATGAATCGGCTTTAATGGTGGTGGACAGAGTGCCTTGTGGTCCCGCATCCGGCGCTTTTCAATAAAGCCCTCTGCGCGACGGTCGCCTGCAGGTTCGTGACCCCAGGGTACGGTTGATCGTCTCAGCCCTTCGGCTCCCGTGTTCGAACCGCTCACTTTCGATCGATTTCGATGTTTTCTTTACTGCCGCTATGGGACACCGCGATCATGATGCCAAAGCCGATTAGGATCACGACTCCGATCAAAGTCCACGTTGTGCCGATGCTTGCCAGGATACCCAATTTCCAGAGGGCGGCGAGAACGCCACAAACGAAGACAACAAAGCCAACAAGGTACATGCCTGCCCATTTCATAACTAACCTCCTGATAAGATCAGATCCTTAAAGCTGCAAGGGACGGATAAGAAAGTCTATTTGCCGACTTGAACTGCTCGACTGGATGCGGTTCGAGGTCGCTGCGATTATTGACAGGTCCATATGCACAGAATATATACTGATCCTGGCACCGTCTGTGTGCTGGCGTACGGAAGTAAAGAAAGCGGAATATTCGTGCGGCGATGATTCTGATAAGTCGCGCCAATCGCCGCGTCACCCGCTCAACAAAGAGCCATCTTTTCTTGGCGGACCGATTACCATTGCAGGAGCGGACTTTCGAGGGTTGGTGGTACGCCATGAGCTTGGAAACCCAAGATACGCTTCGGCGAGGGGCTTACAGGGAACGGGGCGTTGTGCTGACCAACTCCCGAACCGCCTTAGGATGTGCGCCGTGACAAAGTTACGCTTTCCTGTGGATGTCGCCCCACAGGCAACTATGAGTGGCTTTTGACAAACGCGCCCTGTAGCGATGGGGGGAGGCTGTCCGGAAACGCGGTCTCCCTGGTATCAGTAGAACTGTGGAAACCTTTTCATGCAAACGTTTCACAACAACGACGACGTGTTCGTTTGTGGCAAGGTCTAAAGGTCTTTGACGCTGACTAGAGCGGCGTAGCTCTTCCAATGGCGTCGCTCTTCCAATAAGGCAAACCAGCCCTCATGCTGCGACATTTGGATTGCCTTCATCATTTCAGCACGCGCTGCAGGATGTATGGAAGGACATGCAAATCCGTAGCCGAAATTGATCTATCGTAAGTCAATCGATATCGGGCGGGTCGATCTCGTGTAGGTCAACTGCTCAAGCACGCGCATGTTTCGGGTTATCAGGAACGCCGTCGTAGGCTTTGCGTCGAATAACCCGGGCGGCCACCTCAAACTCCTCCACCTGTGGCCGGGTCAAACTCCTCCACCCCCGGCGACGAAACAGGGTGACTTTATTCGGTTGAACCGCGTTTGGCAATGCGCGCGGCAGCCTCCTTCAATCGCCAGCTCTTGCCCTCGAATTTGAGTAGGTGACCGTGGTGCATGATGCGGTCGAGGAGCGGCGCCACGACGACGACATCGCCCAGCAGCGTCGCCCAGTCATCAAGTGTTCGGTTCGAGGTAATGATGGTGGAGGCTTTCTCGTAGCGACTCATGAGCACGTCGGCGAGTTCGTCGCCGGCGTGGGGTGGGAGCTTGCGCAGGAACAGGTCGTCGATCACCAGCAGCTCGGCGGTTTTTGAGTTGGGCGCGCAGTTTGCGGATTTCGCCGAGTTCACGGGCTTCGTTGATGTCCTCGATCAACTGGTGGGCTTCGCGGTAGAGCACCTTGTAGCCGCGGTTCACGGCGTTGAACGCGAGTGCCTTGGCGATGTGGCTCTTGCCGGTACCGGGTTTGCCAATCAGTAACGCATCCTCGCGCGCGTCGACGAACTTCAGCGTCGCCAGCTCGAGCACCGCGCGCTTGGGGATGGTCGGGTTGTAGCCCCAGTCGAAGTCCTTGAGGTCTTTGCGTTCGTCGAGCCGGGAGAGCGTGTAGCGGCGATCCAGCAATCGTGAGCGGCGGCGGTCCAGTTCATCCTGGACGAGCCACGAGAAGGCCTCAATAAAATCCATTTCGTGACTGGCCACGGCGAGCGCGCGGGCCTGCAAGGTTGCGCCCATGCCGGAGAGGCGAAGTGCACGGAGCGATCGTTCAAGTTCAGTGATAGACATTGTCATCGGAGTCCTCCTGGGGGTGAGTCTGGGAGTGGCTCTCCCAGAATGATTGGTACTCGGTCATTGCGCGGATGTGGGATCCGGATTGGGTCAGGTTCGGAGCCGGCGCGGGGGCAGTGTTGCGTTCCAGGGCACGCTTGAGCGCGGCGTAGGAGAAGCAGTGTGCCTCGAGCAGCCGCGCACACACCCGCTCGATGTCGGCACAGGGGTAGTGGCGGGCCAGATTCGCGAGTCCATAGAGCGCCCGGTGCCCGGGGCGCCCGAGGCGGGTGAAGAGTTCACGCGCCAGGGCGGCCGCGTTCGGTCCAATCCGTTCTGCCTTGGCGAGCAGTCGCGCGCTCTCGCGTGAGGGATTGAAGACGCGATCGGCGTGCTCGATGATGAACTTGCCTTGGCCGGCGGCCTTGTCGTGCCGGCGCAGCATCTGGCCGGTGGCGTCGAGGATCTCGATGGCATGCTCGAAGATACGTACCGTCACCTCGCTGTGCGGGGCGGCCGGCAGCGCGGCATAGTAGCAACGCTCGACCTGGACCAGCCCGGCGTCGTCGACGGTGCGGGTCTCCTGCTTGAAGTAGCGAAACCCCTCGAGCGGCAACGCCCGCAGGTGGGGCTGCTCCTCGCGGTACATTTCCAGCACCTGACGCTTCTTGCGCCCGTGGATCCGCAATGCCGCCCAACGCTCTTCCCAGTGCGCAAGCCAGGTGTTCTGCGCCTCGATCGATTCGAACTTGCGCCCCTTGAGCGCAGTGCCCTGCGTATGTTGAATTGCGCTTTCCACGGTACCCTTGCGATTTGGGTCCCGTACGCGGCATGGATCCGCCACCGCCCGGTAGTGCGAAAGCATCGCGGTGTAGACCGGGTTGAGTTCCGGGGCGTAGATGTCGGGGCGGATCACACCCTCTTTCAAATTATCGAGCACCACGTACTGCGGACATCCGCCGAAGGCGCGAAACGCCTCTTCGTGCAGGCGCGCCCAGATCTCCTGACTGGTCTTCCACACTACCTTACGGAAGCTCTTGCCGGAGAACTTCAGGGTCATCACGAACAGGTACGGGCGCCGATACTGGCCGGCGCGGAAGAGCGTCAGTGCGCCCTGTCCGTAATCCACCTGCGCTTCCTCGCCGGGCAGGAACTCCAACACATCGAAGCGCTCCGGAGCCCGAAGCTTCAACTTCGACACGAAGCGCTTCACCGAGTTATACGCGTGGGTGAAGCCGTGAGACTCGACCAGGTCCTGGTAAATGCTGACCGCGTTGCGACCGAGTCCAACCTGAAGTTCGATCCAGGCCCGATACGGCTCGCACCCCGAGGGCGTCACTCGCGTGGTTTCCCTAGTCGTCGCGCTTACCGGAGCCGGTGGCCAGGGTGGGGGAATTTGAGCACCCGCCGCTTCCGAGCCGGTGGCCACCCCGGGGGAATTTGCAAGTCGCTGGTAACGGCGGATCGTCTTGCGGTCCACCCCCGTAAACCGTTCAATCTCGCGCTGCGTGGCGCCCTTGTCCAGCAGGGTCTGGATGCAAATGCGTAAATCTGGTTTCAAAACGTTCATCCTTCCTCCCCTCGGTTGCGAGGGGTAAGGTTAACGTCTCGTCGCCGGGCCGCTCAGCTTCAGCTAGCCATGCTCAGGTGGGGGAATTTGGGGTGGCCACAAGTGGGGGAATTTGGGTGGCCGCCGGGGCGAATAAGGGACTGATGATCGGCGCGGCCCATAACGACCGCCATGGCCACGATCGAGACCAAAGACGTGGTCGCCACTAAGCGGAACGCGTAATCACTATTTCAGCGCAATCCGCAACATAGAGGGGGATTACTTCCCATTACCGCAATGGCGAAGTGATGGATTGTTTCGCTCTACGCTACGTGTGGTAGCGCACAGATACTTCTGGAAGATGAGTGGACCATACCCACTTCTCCGCTCACTAGACAATGGACAGACCATGAAAACCAGACTCGCGACATCCTTTTTAGTAATTGGAACTTTGCTGGCCCCCGTTTTAGCCCATGCCGAGGATCGTGATGCAGATCGTTCACACCCCATGACCTATGTCAAAGACTCGGTCATCACAACAAAAATAAAGGCCAAACTGGCCGCAAATCACCCGGGCAGCATGAAGCATATCCGAGTCGATACCGACAGAGATGGAGTTGTATGGTTGACCGGCACCGCTAATTCCCAGGACGAAATAAGCCAAGCTGTCACAACGGCACGCGATACCGCAGGCGTCAAATCGGTCTGGACTGACATCAAAATCAAGAACGACCGCTAAGGTTCGGCGTCGACTTGCACAGCAAGTCCGTGTCGCGCTCACGTTCCACAAAAACAAGGCAAGATGCAATGTCATCGCCTCTTGCCTTGGCGTTTTTGTCATTCCCACCTGCAACGTAGCCGGACTGGTCCTCCCGCTGCTCCTGCGGCCCTGCCTGCTCCAGCCAAGTAAGCAATACCAACCACAACAAGGTTGCCTGTGCCCTGGCCAACAAAACTGGCGCGCACCTGTTATGCGGTGCTGCGCGATCGTGAGCCCTACGGGAAGCTCAGTGTGCGGGAGGATAACAATAAGACAAACCTCTGGGCGTGTGCCGTCGCGTGTTGAGCAAGGACGGAAACGAGCATGAACCCCCTGCGTTTGCGAAGAGAGTGATCGCCCATGATGGCTCAGATGATTGCCCCATCGCGGACTGATGGCAGTAACCCCTCCGGCACTCAAGCTGTCGCTTGTCGCGATTGGCGCGCCGTGGGCAGATTCCATGTCGGCACGAGTCAAAGAGAACCCCCGCAAGATGCCTGATATACGACTGCACGCAATTCCAAAAAGCCAAACCCATCGATCCGTTTCCTTGCTCTTGGTGGGGCTAAATGGAAAGGGTTGGCTCTCTGCATCGAGTTCCAGCGTTTCATCGCTTTCTTATACGGAGCCGGCTGATCATCAGCGAGCCTGAGAGCGCAAACATGAGCACGAGCGGATGAAGCTTGAAGCCGACCAGAGTGACTTCGCCGAGCCACAAGTTTTGACGCACTGCGCCGAACCATGCCGCCATTGCCAAAAGAAAGACGAGAAGGATCGATGTTGGTATTGGCGTTCCTTCAAAATACTTCACCTTGCCGGTTCCCTCGGATAGGGATTCTGCAGTGACATTGTATCGGGCAAGGCGTGAGACGCCGCAGGCGATGAAGTAGACCAAGACGATACGGTCGTATAGACCCTGCATGCCACAGCCATACCCAATTATCGCCGGGGCGACTCCGAAGGAGATGACATCCGCGAGAGAGTCAAGCTCCTGTCCCATCGCTGATGTCTTCTGCCGCCACCTGGCGATGCGGCCATCCAAAACGTCGAATATCAACGCGGCGAAGACGAGCCCGCACGCAATGTAAACGTGCCTGACGTCATTTACTTCGAGATAGGTCATGATAGAAAAAAGAGCCCCTGCGCCGCACACGGCGTTCGCGAGAGTAAACCAGTCCGCCAGGTGGAATTCTCGAATCATGGAAAAGGACTTATGGACCGTGTTTGTCATCATTGGATGCGACTTCCCTGGTGGAATTGTGTGAGGCTTCGTGCTCAGAATTACGGATGCGGAACCGAAGACGAGTGTAAGTGTACGACACGCTGGGTCGCTGAGGAGACTTGCGCGGGCGCCAGTCCATTCGACTGTTTGTAATCCCTGAAAATCAAGGGAGATGGAGGGGGCTTGCCCTTCCCCCGAATTCGGAAGCAATGGACCGCTTTCGGATGTATTTCGTTTGCAACGACTTCTCCCCGAAGTCGAGAGTTTCTTGGGGGGCGTGTAGTGAGTCGGGTGTTATAGGGTGTCATGGGGTGATACTCGGCTATTTTGGCTAAGCCATTCGAGGGACGGACTGCGTCTTTGCAACCGGCCTTGTTGGGCAGGCGAGTGTTGGGCGGACCACGATATAAGCCGAACGAGAGAGCCTCCTTTGAAAATCGACGTCGCGCGATGACGCTGAGCTGGCGGTGCATCGGCTATTGCACGCCAACAGAATCCCAGGGCTCTGCCCTCGTGCGGTCTGACGTCTTGATGCTATCGTCTGAAGCAGCAAATCCAGGACGTGTTTCCTAAGCAATTCTTCCTGCAAGGAGCACTTGGTCCATGGGGTGTTTCTGCCATGCCGAGTGATCATACCTGAGAAGAAATGCTGGGCAGTTGTGAATGTCTCCTATCCGGAGGATTCTCGGGCGTTTCCTGGCCGAAAGTGAGGGTTCGGCAAGTTTCCTGATAGCTGATAGTGGCAGAGAATAAACGGATTGTGCTATGAATGTGTTGCGACAGCAGCGTTCCAGAGTGCTTTCCGGCTGGAGCATTTGCCGGTCGGGGCTTTCGCCCAGTGGAGGGCGCCGCCTAACCACCATGCATGCCAACAGCGGTCGGGCGAACTAAAGTGGCCGAGCGCGGCTCCTGTCTACTGCGGATACAACCGGTCGATGCAACAGATTGGCTAAATCGTTCAGCGCAGTTTGAAAAGCGTCGGTCGTCACCCAATTTTTATTCCAGTTGAAAAAATCTCCTGGATTTCCCACTTTGCAATGTTCAAGACTTCTGGTTCAGGGGCACGTGACTTAGTGATGTATTTGGCTGCGAACTATAATGCTCGGTTACTGCCGGCTATGTGCATACTTGCTGGCGACCCAAATCCGCCGAAGGACTCCAAGGGTCAGACTTAAATTCTCGATTAAGCTAAATTACGAAATCGACCAACCCGGCCGCGATTTTATTTTCAGCATCCATGCTGCGCAAACCCCACATCAGATCGTCGTGAGCGAGTCGCTGAATATCAGCCAGAGCCCGCCGTCCAGTTCGTACATCGATCTGGTGACGCACACGCGCTTTCTGCGTCTTTAAGGCCTTTGCCGGACCGTTGAGGGTGCGGTACGAAGCCACCGTGGACCTGGACCGCCATACCGCGCAACGGGAGCAGCTTGGCGAGGTAGCTGCGCCGAACCTGCCGGGGCCGGTGTTGCACTTGCTCTACCCCAGCCGGTAGTGCCAGTCGGACCGACTGCAGCGACTTGCGGTCAAGGAGTTTGGTCATATGTGTCAGGGTTACAGCTGCGTGCAGGCGATCCGCGACTGGGTGAAGAATCGTGTTAACTTCCTCTCCAGCTCCTCCACCGGCAACACCAGCGCAGTTGATGCCCTGGTGGAGGAAGTTGGCGTTTGCCGCGACTTCGCCCATCGGCTGATTGCCCTGTGCCGCGCGGTCAACATACCGGCTCGCTTTGTCGCTGGCATTGACTATGGCTCCGATCGGCCCTGGGACCGACCAACTTTCATGCCTATGTTGAGGCGTATCTGGGCGACCGCTGCCACATTTTCGACCCCTCAGGCGTTGCCATCCCGATGGGCTTTGTGCGCTTTGGCACCGGCCTTGATGGGGCTGACTCGGCCTTTGCCACAATGTTCGGCGGAGTGCGCTGCTCAGCTCCGGCAATATATATCGAGGCAATCCCCAATCCGCAGGGGGTATTGATGGTCCCCGCAGCATGTGCCGCATGCGCCGCCCACCGACGGGCAATTGGAGCGAAATTAAAGTCGGACCCCGCAATTGCTGCGACGGGCCACTGCGGCGCTTTGCCGTTCACTGTGAGGGCGAGTTTCCTGCGCTAGAGAACGGGACACGATTGTCGACAAGTCTGATAACGACAAGATCTATCGCCAATCCTTGAATCCGACATCCGCCCGAAGGCCAGTTCACGGGAGTTGCCACCGGCTAGCCACTGCTGAACAGCTATTGGGAGAGGCGTGTCTGACAAGCGCTATACTGGGTCGGGACTGCAACGTTGCTAAGTGTAGTAGTAGATCTGAAAGCCCTGCTAATTGGCAATTGGCCGACGGCTTCAGTCGTAAACCGCAACTCAACAGTGTATTCGTCCCGATAGATTCGATGGATGAATACGTCGCACGGAGCTTGACCGGTAGGGTACCCGTTTGAACGGTCAACGGCGGCTGGGTATCCCGTCATTTATTGTTCCTCAACCATTGTGCGTAGCTGACGCGCGCAACGTCAAATCGATCGGTCGTGCGACAATAAACCGAAGGCGAGCCGAGCCGTCCGATTGGGGCAAAGTTATTGATATACAGGCGCGGACCAATCAGGTGATCCGCGACATGAAACATTGCAACTTCGCCGATAAATAGGGTATTTGCACCTAGCGACAGCTCCCTGAACAGTTTGCACTCTAGACTGACCTGTGCCTCCGCCACCCGCGGTACTTTGATACGAACGGACGGTGCCGCATGCAATTGCGCCGCTTCCAGTTCGCTTTGCTCTGCCGGAAAATCCGCGGCAGAAATATTCATGGCGTTGAAGAGATCCTCAGTCACCAGGTTTACAACAAACTCTCCGCCGGCCCGAATATTGCTGGCGGTGTCCTTCGGTTCGCCGGCATCCTTCTTGCCGATGCTAATAATTACGTACAGCGGGTCACTGCCAACCGCGTTAAAGAAGCTGAAAGGCGCGAGGTTGATAACGCCATTGGGACTCTGGCTGGTGACCCATGCGATTGGACGGGGCACCACCAGATTGGTGAGCAGTTTGTAGTTGTCAGCATTAGAGTGAAGGGCTGGATCGATTTGCATCGGCTTTCTCCTGAATGACCTAGCTCGGATAATAGATGACATCACAAAGCGTACGAGACAGTGTTTGTCCGGTAAAGCGGCGCGTATAACCCCACCTGTCTGTGGAACTATAGGCACTGCGCGCTATCGGAAAAGGTGAGTTTCCCTTCCCGGCCCGTTCTGCGATTAGCGCCGGCGATGCGCCGAATGGGCTACAATCTCTTTGTAAACAAGCAAGTTAGCAGGGACAAGGGTGGTGGCAAGCTATGTGCGCCACGCAGAGTTCCTTATTCGAATCGGGGGCATTAAGAGGCAAAAAGCACGCGATTCTGCGCGGCGCGATCGAGAAAATAGAACACGCGAGCGTGTTCAAGACGGCACTGGCGGTGTACGGTTTCTTGGACTATGTTCGTTACAGCACAGAACTGGCCAGAGAACATCGGTACTCTTCTAAATTGAGCCCCGCATGCGCTTCTTTACAACCAATCTTTTTGCTGCAGCCCGAGGGGGTCCCTAACATTATTGAGGCGTGAACGTGGAGCAATCGTGCTGGAGCAAAGCGATGATCGCGGGGATTTACCGTCCGCTTGTCGTACTGATGGTCGCAGTCCTCGGTGGATGCGCCGCGGTTCCTCCAGGCTCAAGTTTTCCAAGACTCGCGTCTTCGGCGCTTGCTCATCCGGAGGAGACCCGGCTAGGTCGACAATTTGAAGATGCGGCGCGCGACCATAAGGGTAATTCCGGATTTCGCATCATTCCGGTAGGTGCCAATGGCTTTCTGATCCGCATGCAGATGATTAATGCCGCAGAGCGCACCCTCGATCTTCAATACTTCATTCTTAGTGGCGACGACACGGGCCGGCTGCTTACTGATGCTGTATTGCGTGCCGCCGATCGGGGGGTACGTGTTCGGGTGTTGGTCGACGATGGCGAGACGGAACCCGGTGACGAGCAGATTTCAGCACTTGCAGCGCATCGTTCGATCGAAATTCGGATCTTCAATCCATTTGCCTATCGTGGCCATGCCACGCTGTTTCGAGGCATCGAATTCATGTTCAACGCCTCCCGGCTCGATTATAGGATGCACAATAAGCTGCTCGTTGTGGACAACGCGGTAGCTCTCTTAGGCGGGCGCAATATTGGTGATCAATATTTTCAAATCAACCCTGAGTCCCAAGTTGCCGACGATGACGTATTTTCCGCAGGCCCCATCGCCCAAAAACTCTCGGCCACGTTCGACCAGTACTGGAACAGCCCCCTGGCCATCCCGGCACAGGCCCTTTCAAGGAAAGAGACTTCACATGCTGCCTTAAGGGAGCATCGCGAGGAATCTAGCGAACCGAGCCTGCAGTTGAAAGCGGAGGGGTTTGATTACGTGAAACGGGTTGCGGCCGGCGAGCCATTTGACGGGATCATCTCTGGCCGCCTGCCCTTGGTCTGGGCACACGCAGATGTAGTCTGTGACAGCCCCGACAAGAAGGAAGTGGAGAATGGAACAATGGTGGGCAGGCTGATGCATCGGTCGGTGGCCAATGTCGCCGCCGCGGTGCAGTCCGAGTTGCTGATGATCACGCCTTACCTGATACCGGGGAAGGGAGGAATGCGGTTGTTCAAGGACTTGCGTAAGCGCAACGTACGGATCCGCATCCTGACCAGCTCACTCGAATCATCGACCGTATTGCTCGCGCAGTCCGGCTATATGCATTATCGGGTACCCCTGCTGGAGGATGGCATAGAGCTTTATGAAATCCGATCACTTCTGGGTAACAGCAAAGGAAGTGGTGAAACGAAAGCAATATCGCGCTATGGCAATTACTCCCTGCATGCGAAATTGTTTGTGTTCGACCGCCAGAAGTTGTTCATTGGTTCAATGAACTTCGATCAGCGGTCGATGCACCTTAATACCGAGGTTGGGTTGATCATTGACAGCCTCGAGCTGGCTCAACAAATCGCTGCGCGCTTCGAGGCCATGGTGCAGCCGGCCAACTCTTATAGTCTGGCATTACGGCCAAACAAATCGGGAGGAGCGCCCGGTCTGGTGTGGCGTACGCAGGAAGGCGGCAAAGCCATTGAGTACGACACTGAACCGGCCCGCAGTGACTCGCAAAGGCTGGAGGTCAATATCTTATCGCTGCTGCCACTGGATAAGGAACTATGAACATACGATTGATAGTGGGTTCGGTGCTGACGTTGGGACTCTTGGTGGCACCCGTTGCGCGTGCTGAGCCCCCGATAACGGTGCAACTGGAAGTCAGTTTTTTGCTTGGTTATATCGAGGGGTCCGGCTGTGCGTTCTATCGCAACGGTACCTGGCATGACTCGAAAGCAGCGCAAGCGCATTTGCGTGATAAGTACAAATGGTTGGCGGCAAGAAACCTGATCAATACCACTGAAGACTTCGTAGAAAGAGCCGCTACGAAAAGCAGTCTTGGCGGGCAAGCGTATCAGGTGAAGTGCAATGGCGGCGCAGTGGTGTCAAGCAACCTGTGGCTGCAGACCGAACTGGCGCGCTTGCGAACCTTTTAAGAGAAGAACGCCCCTCGCGGCGCTTGAGCCACTACCCCACGTTCGGGGTAGTGGCCAAAACTGTCCGCGTGACATTGCGCGAGAAATGAGCCGGGTCCTTGTTGCGGCATTGCCTTAGTGATCAACGTCATGCTCGTGAATGTCACCGCGAGGATTGCATTCCTGTGTCCGTCACGACCTGCGTCCTAGGAGTTGCGAAGCTGTTTCCGCAACGTGGGCCTAACTCGCATTTGTATGAGTTTTCCGACGCAGTGTGGCCTCGCTCGACGGCTATAGGCTGAGGATAAATCGCTTGCGGGTGCAGAGGCTCGCCAATATCGAGTCAGCCACAAAAGCTTTGCTGACCAATACTGAGTGAGACGCCAACGTCTCCAGCATATCCCGGGGCCACAGCCGCTACGATCGGATAGCGTTTCATCTTGGATGTCCCGCTATTCTAGTTCTCAAGCAACGAATTTCTTGTAAGCACGCAACCGTGATTCCGTCGGGGCTCTGTTCAGACAGAGCGAAAATAGTTATGCGCTTGGCACAGCTGGCCAAGCGCGGTCTCTGCTTTGAGACAGAGGCTTAATCGTCATTCCGGATTCGGATATTGCTCGTTACCGAGGTTACGCCCTCTATCGCGCGCGCAATCGAAACAGCCTTGTCGGCTTGTTCCTGGGTCCTGACTTTGCCGCTCAAGACGACCGCGCCATGGCGGTCGGTGTCGACTTTGATATGCATGAGACTGTTCATTTTCTCGTCGGCCAGCATGGCCTTGACTTTGGTGGTTATCACCGAGTCCTTGACAAATGTCACAGGGTGAGTTCGGTCCGAGTCTGTATCCTCGGCGTGAGCTGCCATAGGGGCAAGCAAGCTGCCAATGATGAAAGCGCCTGTTGCAAGTTTGATATTCATCGTGTGTCCTTTGTTTAACGAGGGAAGGGACTAATGATGCTGCAATCCTCAGAGGACCTCTGTTCGGTGGCACACATAGACTAAATCGGAAACGTCTTGGCGCGAGCTTTTCAGGCATCGACCAATTTGAGCAGGCGGCCATGAAGTCGTTGTGGGTCCAGGTCGCAGACGCTGTGTCGCGCTGTTGCTCCTGAGGTAGTCTTCCCACGCGTCGATGGCCAACGACGGCTTCGCCCCGTGCTCAGCGAAGTGTGCGCGTTACAGGTCTTGACGACCTGTAGCTTCCCGCCTTGCAACACGAGCCAAGCCAACCATGGCCAAATCGGGTCTTATTCGCCATCGCTAGCACCTTCTTGGACGCATGCCGATCGCCGAATGCAAGTTCGTGCGGTGCGTTAGAGCCGCGAGTGGTTCACTGTGACCTTTGGGTTGCAGACTGTGCCAGGAAAGGTGTTGTTCCATGCTTGGCTGCGTTAATCAAGATCGCTGCTGGGTCGGCCTGGCCTGCGGTCTCGGCGAGAAGTTTCTCTATCAAGAGCTTGGCAAGCGGCGCGCCGGCGAAACCGCACGGGCATTTCCGTCATGCTGCGGCGACTTCGCTGGGCGCAATTGTCTGCATCGCGTTCAGGAGATGAGCATTTTCTCAAATGTCGCAATTGTTGTGCTTCGTAAGGTGTCAAATGCGGTTTGCCAACAGGCGCCTTCCCTTGGCAGGCGCAAACATAGTGGGTCAGTCTATCCTCGCCGTCCCTCTTGTCCGTCACCGCGGTCCCACGAGCTTCAGGCTTCACAGCCAGGATGAGCCAACCGCAAGCTGTGCCAGGGCACAATCCCTCACGGAGGAGAGGGGAATCCGCTGCACATTTTGGGGAGAGACGGCTCTCAATGCCCGCCCCGCCTAGAGTTGTCAACGCGTTCATCTTCACGAAACGGAATTGTCCCATCGTCTTCGTAGCGCTTGGTTGCACTGGATCGGTAGATCCAGACCACAATCGCGAGGAAGACCAGGGGAATGCCTAAGTAAAAGCCGTACTGCGCGAGCATGGTGACGAGTTGATTCATCGCGTTTTTCCATGAATCTGTCGGGGCGCTTCTGCTCTGTTCTTGTATAGATCGCGGGCGGCCAAAGAGGGACTCGGCGTTCTTGGTGCCCACGCTCTGTGGGCCCACATTTTCGAGACCTCTTGTCCCAGCCCTTCAAAGTCTGCCGCTGCGCGGCGCCCATTGTTGTGCGCCAGCGCACATATAAAAAAGCGGGCCTGCGTTCGTTACCGAACAGAATGGGGGCCACTCCCGGTCCATCATACCCACCAACCCGCAACGCTATAGTGCTTTGCGATGTTGCGTGCTTACTCAGCTTTGCGCAAGCCAGCGCATGCCTGACAAGGCGACGGTAGGCGCAGCGGGCCGTTGGGACGCCCCGTCGAAACGTGGGAAAGGACCGGCATTGTGCGGTTTGTCGCCCACCTCATTCAGTAACAACAGACTATGGAGAGACATATCATGCTTGAAAAAAACAGCTCTGCCGTTGGAATCTTTAGCAGCCACGAGGATGCTGAAAGTGCAGTGAAGGAACTGCAGGTGTCCGGCTACGACATGAAAAAGCTTTCTGTCGTAGGGAAGGACTATCACACCGAAGAAAACGTCGTCGGATTCTACAACACCGGCGATCGCATGGCGAAGTGGGGAAAATACGGTCTGTTTTGGGGCTGGGTTTGGGGACTCCTATTTGGCTCCGCGTTCTTTATTATTCCAGGGCTTGGTCCGATCATGGTCGGCGGCCCGCTCGTAAGCTGGATAATCGGCGCACTTGAGACCGCGGCCTTCACCGGAGGCGTCTCTGCCGTTGGCGGCGCGCTGGTAGGCATTGGTATCCCAAAGGATAGCGTAATTCAATACGAAACCGCGCTCAAGGCCGACAAGTTCATTCTCATTGTCCACGGAAGCGTGCAAGAAGTTGAAACGGCGAAGAACATCCTGTTGAAAAACAAAGCCGAAGAGGCAGCCGTGCACAAGGAGGCGATCGGCCAACAGCTCTTGGCAGCGAATCAGTAATTGATCCAACGCCCGGCACTGAACGGAAGGGTACCCAACGCTCACTAAATCAGTAATTCGGTGGATGTCCTATTTTTCGGACCCGGCGCGAATGCGATGCGTTTCAATACGTACCAGGCCTCGCGGCGATGGAAACATGTTCCAGCAGGAGGCAGCGGTACTCACCCACCCAGGCCAGCCCAGCGCCAGATAGCGGCAGTGGGCAGCAGCGGGTGCGACACTTTGTCAAGAGCCTTGAGTGTCAGCCCGATGGCGGCAAGCCCCTCAGATAGACCGAAAAGCGTCCACCCCACGCGCCATACACGGCGGCACCGAGTGCGAAGGCGTATATCTCTTGGCAGTGAACAGTTGGATCGCGCTGTGATCCAACCTCTCGCATCGGCGTTTGACTTGGCCCAGGGGGGAGCGTGGGAGGTCGCCGAGCTGCGCTATAACATCAGTGTAGAGGCAGAGACGCTGAGGCTGATAATGAAAATTCGAGCCTAGTCCCGTGCCAACAGCAAGACAATGCCATGTGTGGGGCCGGATGGTGGTCTATTCTTGGATTGTTTGAGGGCGATCCGGAAGTGTTAGTTGGGTATCCCCGTGGACGATGGCGCCATAAATCACTTGAATCTCCCTCCTCGAACGATTATTTTCTGCATTGAACACAGGCCTTGAAGCCGAGGCCTTTGGTCATCGTAGGTTAGGCGTGCTTGCTATCGCTCCGCGTCGCGCTGCGCGAAGGAACGAAATCTTTCAAAAATATCGAAGTTCCATGAGGCGATGCTTGACCGACCAGACCAGATGAACTTCAGTAATTGCCATCCACTCTCTTACGATAGTTTTTGCGCGGAGAATGGCTAATACGTCCTCCCAGAATGGGCACGCGAAAATAAAGGCATTGTTGGAAAATCCGGACCCGCTGGTGCGATGCGCATCTACGTCTCTTGCGACAGTTGTCCCCCGCGATATAGGATTAGGGAAATGAACACGCGGGGTGCACCGAGCGGCTCGCAGACGCAGTGCAGGCCTATCGTCACCTGATGACTTCGTGGCCGATGACACCACCAACGGCGGCGCCGCCAACGGTTCCGATGCCGCTGCCACCGCTGAGAACGGCTCCGGCGACGGCCCCGACTCCGGCGCCGATCGCGGTGTTATTGTCCCGCGCCGACATCCCGGCACAGCCGCCCAAGCCGAGAAGCATGACTGCGGCCACTGCGGGGAGTGTGAATCTTTGGGTTCTTTTCATGGGATTACCTCTTTGTAATACATTGTGTGACTTGAAAGTCATGTATCGGCAAACCGTGCCGGTCAAGCACTGCTCTTTGCCAGGATGCAAGATCGCGCACATGTTGGCTTCGATGGGGTCAATATAGGGCGAATCGCTTTCGCAGTCGCTCTGCTGACGCACATAGCCCGCATGGGTATGGTGCCGCGGCTGTTGCATCGGCAAAGAGAAACATCTAAAGTGAAACCGTCTGGATCAAAGGCTTTGATGCCGCCATGTTGGTGAGCCAACTTTCAATTGTTTCTGAGACTTAGGAGATCGCGCATGAC
>JBKQNQ010000507.1:0-2633 GCA_052145875.1 Thiobacillaceae bacterium | reverse complement strand
GCGCTGGACGCCCCGGGTGCGCCGCCCGGAGTGAGCAAGCGTAGCGTGGCCCGCCGAACATGCCCTAGTCCTCGCTTTGCAGTTCTGGTCCCGGCTCTGGACACGCCTCATCGAGAAATTTCGGCTCAGGGTCACGGGGGGCGAAAACGTCGTAGCCGCGGGCCAAAGACCCTAATCCAGTCCATAGTCGCACCCCTGAGCTTTTGAGGGGTGTCATGGAGTCGTGCCTTCCAATTCGACTGCACCATCGCCGCCACATGAGACCGCGAGCAACCTGACGCTTTCAGGAACCTGGACCGGCGTTTCCCTTAGTCAGTGCGCCGTGGAAGGAGCGACCACGCTTGGGTGAGAAGGCCGCCTCTTCATTTATCAATTCCCTTCAGCCTTACGATCAGGCTTAGGACGGTGAATGTGACCACAGCGGAAACGCTTGGTCCGAAACAACCTCACCTTGACACGCTCGCCATGGCGCACGGTCCTTCAAGTAGCGTCACTTGGTCTTGAAATAGTCAGCCAAGTTCTCCAGAACCTCTTCCAACTCCTTGCCGGCGATCTTAGCCGCTTCCATTTGCTTAATGTCCAAATGACGGGCCTCATCGGCCGGATCCACGATACCGACGACTATTTTCCCTCCCCGCTCCGGGTTTCCATCCGTAGCCTTACCCCGGGAATCGACGCGGTACACCGCGAACCGGCAGGGAACAATCAGCGTGATGTTCGGGTCTTCCTTGATGGCCCGTGCCAGGTACTGGGACTTGCAGGCGTAGATCACCTTGTTCTGGATGATCATATGGTAGTTGTCCTTTAAGCCCTGGTCCACATCCTGCACCTTAAGGACTTCCCAGTTCTTTGCCTGAATCTCCGTCTGGAGACGGCCCACGACCTGGTCAAAATCAAGCGTCGCCGGCAAGTAGACGTAATAAGCACCGCCACGCTTGTGAACATCGGCCGCTGACGCGGCACTGCCCAGGACCAGCGCCAGACACACAAGCGCCACTCTTAGCATCAGGAAGCTGAGCTTCATCGTCCTATCTCCTTGATCTGCATTTTAAAAAAGGGCCCACTAAGCTCCCGGCCAGCCCACGCCGACGATGCCGGCCATTCCTCGACTTCGCGGCCACATCGCGAGGCCTAGGTGATTAAACATAGCAGATTCAAAACTTCGCAAATGGGGCTCAAACGTTCGGCGAGGAACCGGTCCAGTTTCCAAGTGGCCCTAGCGGCAGTATTGCCATTCAGGTAGAGTGCATCGTTTGGCGCCTTCGGCGCAGAGAGCCCCATGGCGAAACCAACCAAACTTGCTAGCCCATTGCGCCAGAAGAATCGCCGCCCGATTCGGCAGTCGCGCCAGCGCGTGCGAGCGGCAGCGATCTGGCGCGGCGCCAATGGGCCATTCCATCACCGCCACTCCTTGCCGATAGCCACTGCTCAACCCGGGACATGGAGACGCCCGAGACAGGTTTCTCAATCGCCCCTGCCGACGCCGCGATGGCCTTCGTTGCCGTCAAATCGCCGAAGCGGGCACGCCTTGAGCATCATGGCTTGCCCCACGCTTAAACCGGTGACAATGGACGTGTGCATCACGCATGTTCATGCCACCACGGGTGAGAAAGCGAGCATCGAGCGCAACGCCATGCATGCACTTGAAGCCAGCGGATAAGCGACACATGACCCAGCCGACCGAACCTGCCAAGCATTCCCTGTTGCGCCAAGGCGCCGAATCGCGCCCGACTAGTCAGTCCGTTGAATTGAGGGCGGACACGGGCGACTTGCCGAAGTTGCTGCAGGAGCTTCAGGTGCAGCAGATCGCGCTGGAAATGCAGAACGAACAGCTGCGTCGTGCGGAAGACGCGCTCCGCGATTCCGAGCGCAGATATCGACTGCTATCCGACGGCGCGAGCGAATGCATGATCTGGATCGGCCCGAACGGTGACGTCCGTTATGCTTCCCCTACCTGCCAGACGTTGTTCGGCAACGCGCCCGAGCAGTTCATCGTCGACCCCGGTTTGCTGGCGAGGGGCGTGCATCCCGACGATCGCCAAGCGTTTCTCAAGCATATTGAGGAGGTCCAACCGCACATTGGGAAAACTGCGTTGGAATACCGGGTCATGCACCGAGACGGCAGTGAGCAGTGGGTTGCCCATCATTGCCAATCGCTCTATGACGAGCGCGGGGATTTCATGGGTCGGCGCAGCAGCATCTGGGACATCTCCGAGCGCAAGCGGGCCGAATTGGCGCTCTCCGAGCAGGAAGCCCAATATCGCGCAGTGATTGAGACGGCGGTGGACGGGTTCTGGATGCTCGATGAAGAGGGTCGCCTTCTCGCGGTTAACGACGCCTATGTGCGTCGTTCGGGATACAGTCGCGCGGAGTTGCTCACAATGTGCATCGCGAATCTGGAAGCGCAGGAATCGCCCGAGCAGGTTCGCGCTCACATTGAGAAAGTGCGATGCCATGGCAACGATCAGTTTGAAAGCTTGCAACGAACCAAGGACGGTGAGATTTGGCCTGTCGAGGTTGTTTGCGCGTATTGGGCCGCCGCTGGGGGCCGCTTTTTTGCTTTTCTTCGCGACATCACCGAGCGCAGGCGATCTGAAGCAGCTGCCCATGCCACGAATGATGAACTTGAGCGG
>JBKQNQ010000506.1:0-3759 GCA_052145875.1 Thiobacillaceae bacterium | reverse complement strand
CTTGGAGTTGTAAATATGCGTCGAGGACAGTTGCGACTACTGAATTGGCTGACAATGCAAACGGCGCCTGATCAAATGTGATTGCCTGCTTATTGAAAAATACCGCCATCAATGCTGCCAATCCTCCACCTAAGCTATGGCCGGTGAAACTAATGGTTGCGTTTGGATTGTTGGCAATAAGCGCTGCAACTTGAAGGTAAAACTCCGCAGCCTGATATAACTGAGGCGATAACACGCCACCGATCCCGCTACCCAAAAGTACGTTATTTGCCCAGTCGGGTCCAGAGGTTGGGTTGGTACCTGCGTAGGAAATGACAATATTATTCCCGTTTTGAAATGCAGCAGCCTCAAATCCGCTAAGCGAAAAGGACTGATAGTAAATTGGCTTCCAGCCCGTTGGAACGGGTATTTGATTGATCATTCCACGAGTGGATACATAAGCAGCACCTGCCATCAGTGCATCGTCAATAATTTGCTGTTGTGCGGGTGTGGCCAAGATTTTCACCTTCTGAGATTGAAGAATCGTTGTGGCAACTACGGTTTATTCTTGCTGTTAGCATCAGGTGGCGTAATGGGATAAGCCAGTTTTGGCCCGCCTGGCGTTCGCCAGCCGCCTTTGTATCGTTCTAAGTTTGGGCACCCTACCATCCCCGTCGTTTCAGGCGTGCGCAGGATGGTCCGGTCTTCGGGTTGATCTAATGCTTCGTTCTCATGCCTGATCATTTCTGCGGTGATCACGCCATACTTGACGTTTCTTGCCACATCGTCCGGTGAGGAAACTACTAGATTGGGCACCTTAATTTCCGCCGGCAACTCTTGCAGGGGAATACGCTTCCACACTTTGTCCTGGTATTTGAATACTACATAGGGGGGATTGGGTCTACCCCACGTGTTGTAAGAGAAACAACCCGCTGGAGAACTCAAGACATAGGCCGTGTTACCGAAGACCTCTAGCAGCATTGGATTAAAGTTTGAACTTCCCAAAGCTTCACTGAAGTGGTCCTCCCAAGTAATGCGCTCGCTGGTGTTCGGCAAAGTGAAGGTGAGGCTCTGCTCTCTATAAGGCGGCTTTTGCCCGATCTCATGCCGCCCGCCAAGTTCGACCGACCGATTGACGATGATCTTATTGCCATCATGTAACAGAACCTCCTCTTTCCAACTTTTTGTCGCAGAACACGCAGTCATGCTCATCCCCAAGGCCAATACCAAGCCGGTTGTTTTGAATACCTTCAATAGCCCATTTTCGTGGCTCATACTGCACTCCTATCCGAGTGAATTCGCATAATTCCTCCATCCCTGGTTCATCACACTATTGAACCTATTCATCCTGCGCAGCCCGGCAAAATCCTGTTGCTGCAGTTATCGACATAAACAGAGTCTCCACTATCATTCGACGCTACGACAAAGTCATCGACCGATCTACTGTAAACGGATTCAAGGCCGCCAAGATCTGAGATTCGCTTTTCCAACTGACGTTGCTTCGACTTCATTCGTTCCGCCCCGCCTGCGCCACCGCAGTAAGATTCCCCGCCCCTATCCTCACCACCTCATCCACCTGCAAATTCTTCGGCAGTGCATGGGCAATGAAGAGCATGGTGACCTTGCCCCTAAGCTGGTTGACCGTGGCAGCGAAGTGTTCTGAGGTCTGCACGTCCAGGCTGCTGGTGGCTTCGTCGAACAGGAGGATCTTGGGTTGTTTCAACAACGCCCGCGCAATGGCGATGCGCTGTTTCTGTCCCCCGGAGAGCCCAACGCCCCGTTCGCCAATCTCGGTCTGGTAGCCCTGCGGCAGCTTCTCGATCGCTTCATGGATCTCCGCCATGCGGCAGGCGCGCACGATGTCCTCGAAGCTCGCGTGGGGGTTGGCCATTTGCAGGTTGTCGTAAAGGGTGCCGGAAAACAGGATGGTCTCCTGCGGCACCACGCCGAAGCTGTGGCGAAGTTCATTGGCGGACAGATTGCGGATGTCGTTGCCGTCCAGCCGGATCGTGCCGTCAACCGGCTGGTAGAACCCTTGCAGCAGTTTGGCAAGCGTACTCTTGCCTGAGCCGGAGGGCCCCATGATGGCCACCACGCGGCCGGGCTCGACGCTCAAGTGGAAGTGCTGGTAGAGGAACGGCAGGGTGTCCGCGTAGCGGAAGCTCAGGTCGTCGATCTCGATCCGCCCCCGACCTTCGCGCACCCGACTGGGAAGGATTGAATACGGTTCGGACGGTGCATTCATGATGTCGCCCAACCGTGCGACCGAGAGGCTCGCCTGCTGGAACTGCTGCCACAAGCCGACCATCCTGAGCATGGGCTGGGAAACGCGGGCCGCGAACATCTGAAAAGCAACCAGCATGCCTATGGTGAAATCGATCCGGTGCATAACAATGTAGGCCCCGACCACCAGGATCAGCAGGGTCATGGTCTGCTCCAGGGCATTGGCGACCACGTTGTACGTGTTGGCGACCTGGCGCACGTCAAAACCCGAGCGCAGGTATTCGGCCAGATAATCGCTGTATCGGGCCTTGATCTGCGGCTCCATCTGAAGGCTCTTGACGGTTTCAAGCCCCGCCACGTATTCGGTGGTGAAGGCCTGGTTGCGGGCACCGAGGAGGAACTGCTCATTGAGCCGGGTGCGAAACACGGGCGCCATGATGAGGCTCAAGATGACGATGACGCTGATGATGGCAAGCGTGATCAGAGTCAGGTCCACGCTGTAGTAGAACATGATGCCCACAAAGATCAGCAAAAAAGGCAGGTCCAGGATCAGGGTGACCGCAGCGCTGGCAACGAATTCGCGGATCGTTTCCACCCCGCGCAGCCGGGCCGTGATCACCCCGGTGGGCCGGTGCTCGAAATAGCGCGGCGGCAGCTTGAACAGGTGCTCGAACACGGCCGCACCGAGCACCGCATCGACCCGATTCCCCGTGTGCAGCACCAGATACTGGCGCACCCAGGAGAGCAACGCGGTAAAGAGGGTGACGACCACCAATCCGATCGCAATGACCAGGAGGGTGCTCTCAGTGCGGTGCACGACCACCTTGTCGATCACCACCTGAGTGAAGATCGGGGTGCTCAGCGCCAATAGCTGCATGATGAGGGACGCGATCAGGACATCGCGCCACACCTCTTTATGCTTGAGCAACTCGGGAATGAACCAGCGGAAACCGAACGCCGGACGACTGGTATCGGCGCCGTCGGGATCCTGGAGCGGGCTGGTTGCCAAGGCGAGTTGAAAGGCCACGCCGGCATACCGTTGGGCGAAGGCGTCCGGGGTGAGAATGGAGGGCGTGTTGGTGCCAGCTTCAAACAGCACGACCTGGGTATCGCTCACCTGGATGACGATGGCAGGTCGCCGCTTGATCACCGTTTGATCTGTCACTGCTTCGGCACCCAGCACCGGATGCCGGACGGCTGAAACTTCGGGTGTGCTGGACACCTCATCGAGCAGGACGAGGCTGGGCAGACTTAAGCCGGATACGGCCGGTGCAGTACAATCCTTGCGCTTGATGCGAAACCCCAAAGCACGGGCGGCGTGGACCAGGGAATCGGCCGAGTAAGGTGGCGGAAACTGGCGGACCAGGAGTTCAGGGTCAAAGGGCTTGCGGTTTAAGGCGCAGAAGCTGCCCAAGGCCCAGACGATATCTTCGGTGGAAAGGCTGGCCTCTGGGAATGCTGGCGACGGGCGCTCAGCGCTCTTGCGCGCACGCCAATTCGACGCCACTGCTGCTAACCTCCCCATGCTTCTTAACTTCTTTCTGTGTGGCTGTTTGT
>JBKQNQ010000505.1:0-8363 GCA_052145875.1 Thiobacillaceae bacterium | reverse complement strand
GTGGAATTCGCTACTTGGCAGTTGAAATTTCATTCCATTGAAATAAAAAAACGCCCTGCTTAGCAGGGCGTTTTTGCTGTGCGGACGGGAATTACTTAGCTGTGTCTGCAGCAGGAGCGGCTTCTTTTGCTTTTGCTTTCTTGGCCATGGCTTTCTTTTTGGTCACTTTCTTGTGCTTCTTGTGCATCGCTTTCTTGGGGGCGCTCGCGGGCTTTTCAGCGGCAGTAGCAGTAGCAGCAGGAGCAGCAGCAGCGTCGGCAGCGGGTGCATCAGCAGCCATGACGGAACCAGCGAAAGCGGTAGCGATCAGCGCAAGGATCAGTTTGTTCATTAAGTTCTCCTTAAGGTCGATAGGGATTCAAAAGGCAAGAAAGTTTGCTCTTTCAGGGGTGCATCATACCGGCGCAAACTTACGCGATCCTTACAAAATACAAGGCCGCTGCGGGCCCGGGAGGCCTTCCCGGCGCTTCAAGCAGCCAACCCGATGCGCGGCAAGCGCTGATGTTTGGGGGCGATGATCTGGAACGTTCGTAGCCATGAGGGGAGCGACGACTCGTCTATCAACCGCTTGCCCTTGGGCAGTTCCAATCGCAGCGGCGCGTTGGATCACCGGGGGGTTCCCTTGGCGCCGAGACGACCTGGCACCGTGGCCTTGCGCGTGGCCGCATTGCGTCTGGGATGCTTACGCTGTGACGCCCAGGCGATTAGAATAAACACATGCGCGTATTGCTAGTGGAAGATGACCCTGGACTTGCAGCCAGCCTAAGCCAGGGGCTCAGGCGAATGGGATTTGTTGTCGAACTCTCTGCAGATGGGGGCGAGGCGGACGCGATTCTGTCAGTCAGGAAATTCGATGCCGTGGTGTTGGACCTTGGCCTGCCTGGACTCCCCGGAATGGATGTGCTGAAGCGCTTGCGCAAGCGAGGCACCATGGTTCCGGTCTTGATCCTAACCGCACGTGACGCGATGGCCGATAAGGTCGCGGGCTTGAACGCCGGCGCGGATGATTATTTGCTTAAGCCGTTCGATTTCCAGGAACTGGATGCGCGCCTTAATGCCCTGCTTCGCCGTACCCGGGCAGAGCATTCCGGTTGGCTTGAGGCGGGTCGTCTTAGACTTGATAAGGCATCGCGACAAGCGTTTGCAGATCTTGAGCCGTTAAACCTGTCAGCGCGGGAAGTCGCCGTGCTGGACTTGCTGATAAGCCGATTAGGCCGTGTGGTCAGCAAGGAGCAACTTGCCGAACACCTGTCGCAGGATGAGGAGCTTGGCGAAAACGCGGTGGAAGTCTATGTTCACCGGCTGCGCAAGAAGCTGGAAGTGATCGGCATTGAAATCCGCACACTACGAGGCCTGGGCTACGTGTTGGAAAAATCTGCTTGTGAGTAACCCGGCGAATCCGTACAGCCTGCGGCGCCAGTTGATGAGCCGGCTGCTGATGTTTCTGCTGCCGTTGGTGGTGGTGATACTGATTGGTGCATATTTCGTCACTTATCATTATACGAATGAGGCCTTTGACCGGTCGCTTGCGCGGCGGGTCTATGCGCTGGCGGACCAGGTTGAGGTTCAAGATGGAAAGGCCGTTGTGGACCTTTCGCAATCTGCCCACGACATTCTGGAGTTTGATTCAACTGATGTGCTGTATTACCGCGTGATGGGCCCTGCAGGTGAGGATCTCGTTGGCAACGCGGATTTCCCATTGCCCGAGAGTCTGCCGAGCGCGCCGAGCCAAAAGGCGTTCTTTTACGATACTGAGATTGATGGCGATCCGGTTCGCGCGTCGGCCCTGCTGATGTCATTAAGTGGCACCCATGCGATGGGTAATGTGCTGGTTATGGCGGGTGAAACCAAGGACAAACGGAGCCGTCTTGCAGAGGAAATAATTGCCGCGATGCTGTTGCCGATGCTGCTTATTGTCGGACTGATCGCATTTGGGGTAAGCAAGGGAATCGATGTCAGCCTCAAGTCCATCCACTCGTTACATGCCGCGATGAGTGAGCGCAGCCCACAGGATCTCAGTCCGCTCCATGTGGCCATTCCAAGTGAAATCGAGCCATTGTTATCCGAAATGAACCGCCTCATGGCGGATGTGGAGGCGTTACACGACTCGAGTCGACGATTCTTGGCGGATGCAGCGCATCAGCTGCGCACCCCGCTGGCGGCGTTTAAGGCACAAATCGAGCTGGCTTTGGGCAGCGCGCAAGATGACAGTACGCGCGAGATGTTTAAAGGATTGTTAGTCGCGCTGGACCGCCAAAGCCATCTTGTCGGTCAATTGCTCGCGTTGTCGCGTGCTGAGAGTGCAATCAAGGCAGAAGATTTTAGTGTTTTAGATCTGGCGCAGATGGCACGCGAGGTCGCGGCTGATTGGGTGCCACGCGCCCTTGAGCGTGGTATTGATTTGGCTTTTGAGGCGTCCCAGGCGGTGGTCAAAGTGCGTGGCGATCGGAACAGCCTGATTGAAGCGTTGTCGAATTTGCTGGACAACGCGCTTCGATATACCAAGCGTGGCGAAGCGGTCACGGTTCGTGTCGAGGCCCGGGCGAGCGAAGCGTGCTTGGTCGTTTCAGATAACGGGGAGGGGGTATCCGAAACGATGCTCGACAAGATATTTGATCGCTTCTCCCGGATACCTGGCAACCATGTCGAGGGCTGCGGTCTGGGGCTCGCGATCGTCAAGCAAATTGCCAAAATGCATGGCGGCGATGCGGACGCACGCCTCGGGAAGGACGGCCGTGGGCTGGAAGTGTCCATGCATCTCGCTTATTCCTGAAATTAAAAAACCGCGCCTGGGCGCGGTTTGCTTTGGAGTCGGCGTGGTTTCACTCGGACGCATTTTCCTCTGGCGGCGTCGGGGTCTCCTCTTTCCTGGGCGGATCGATCAGGGCCTTCATTGAAAGACGCAGGCGGCCCTTCTCATCGGCTTCCAATACCTTGACCTTGACCTGCTGACCTTCCTTGAGATGTTCCGCCACCGTCGCAATGCGCTCATGCGCGATCTGGGAAATATGCAGCAGTCCATCTCGGCCGGGTAGCACGTTGACAATGGCGCCAAAGTCCAGCAGTTTGATGACGGTGCCATCGTATACGGCGCCGACTTCGACTTCTGCCGTGAGCTCCTCGATCCGCTTCTTCGCTGCTTCGCCCGATTCCATGCTGGTGCAGGCAATCTTGACGGTGCCATCCTCGCCGATATCAATCTGCGTACCGGTCTCTTCGGTCAGTGCGCGGATGACCGCCCCGCCCTTGCCGATGACGTCGCGAATCTTCTCCGGGTTGATCTTCATCGTCAGGATCCGCGGTGCGTAGGCGGACATTTCCTCGCGCGCGCCACCCACCGCCTGTTTCATCAGGCCGAGAATATGCATGCGCCCTTCATTGG
Source organism: Thiobacillaceae bacterium (assembly GCA_052145875.1). Taxonomy (GTDB): domain Bacteria; phylum Pseudomonadota; class Gammaproteobacteria; order Burkholderiales; family Thiobacillaceae; genus DASQBT01. The sequence continues at coordinate 4,981 of JBKQNQ010000505.1, read as the reverse complement.
CCTGGGCAAGGGCGGCGCCCATAATTTCCTTGGTGATGCCGTTGATTTTGATATCCATCTGCAGCGCGGTCACACCTTTTTCTGAGCCTGCCACCTTGAAATCCATGTCGCCCAGATGATCTTCGTCACCCAGGATGTCAGTTAGCACGGCAAACTTTCCGCCTTCCTTGATGAGCCCCATTGCAATCCCGGCTACGTGAGCCTTAATCGGGACGCCCGCGTCCATCATGGAGAGGCAACCGCCGCATACAGAGGCCATGGAAGACGAACCATTGGATTCGGTGATCTCGGACACCACGCGCATCGTGTAGCCGAACTCCTCGCGGCTCGGCAGCACCGCGAGCAGGGCTCGCTTGGCGAGGCGGCCATGCCCGATCTCACGCCGTTTGGGCGAACCAACGCGACCGGTCTCGCCGGTGGCATAGGGTGGCATATTGTAATGCAGCATGAAGCGGTCGGAATGCTCGCCCATTAGTGACTCAACCGTCTGTTCATCGCGGCCGGTGCCTAGGGTGGTCACGACCAGTGCCTGGGTTTCACCACGGGTGAACAAGGCAGAACCATGGGTGCGCGGCAGCACTCCAGTGCGGATGGTAATGGGGCGCACGGTGCGCGTATCGCGGCCGTCGATCCGGGGCTGGCCAGACAAAATACGGTTACGGACAATCCGGGCTTCCAGTTTGTGAAATTCGTCCTTCACTTCATTGACCGAGAGCGTATCCATGTCTTCGGTGATCAATTGACCGTAGACCTGGTTGCGGACTTCGTCCACCGCACTCATGCGACCCTGTTTTTGCTTGATGCTGTAGGCGGCTTCCAGACCCGCAGTGGCCAGACTGTCGAGCTTTTCGACCAGAGCGGTATTGACGGCAGGAGCTTGCCATTCCCACTCATCCACGCCAGCTTCGTCGGCCAGCTCGTTGATCGCATTGATGGCGATTTGCATTTGCTGGTGACCGAAGACCACGGCACCAAGCATGATGTCTTCGGGAAGTTCCATGGCTTCGGATTCCACCATCAGCACGGCTTGTTCGGTACCGGCCACGATAAGATTAAGCGCTGAATCGTTCAGTTCGGTGGCAGTCGGATTCAATACATATTCGCCATTGATAAATCCGATACGGGCGGCGCCGACGGGGCCGTCAAACGGGACCCCAGACAGAGTCAGCGCAGCGGACGCGCCAATCAGGGCGGGAATGTCGGAGTCCACTTCAGGGTTAGACGACAATACAGTGGCAATGACCTGAATTTCATTGAAAAAGCCTTCGGGAAACAAGGGACGGATCGGTCGGTCGATCAGTCGCGATGTCAGCGTTTCCTTCTCGGATGGTCTGCCTTCACGTTTGATGTAACCGCCAGGAATGCGACCCGCCGCATAGGTTTTTTCCTGGTAGTCCACGGTCAACGGAAAGAAATCCTGGCCGGGCTTGACTTCATTCTTGGCGACGACGGTGACCAGAACCACGGTTTCGTCCATATTTACCATGACACTGCCACCGGCTTGACGGGCGATTTCCCCGGTTTCCAGACTGACAGTGTGACGACCATATTGGAAAGATTTGGTGACTTTCATGCTGTTCCTTTTCTCCAAACAAAATCGCCCCGCTTATCAGGCGGGGCGATCATTTTATTTCGATAGCGGCACGTTAACGGCTTGCACTTACTTGCGCAGACCCAAGCGCTCGATGAGCGTCTTGTAGGCGGCCAGATTGGTGCTCTTCAAATAATCCAACAGCTTGCGACGGCGGCTTACCATCTTCAGCAGGCCACGGCGGGAGTGGTGATCTTTGGCGTTCACCTTGAAGTGGTCGGTAAGATGGTTGATGCGCGCCGTGAGCAAGGCCACCTGCACTTCGGGTGAGCCGGTATCGGCCGTTGCCCGTTGATAGTCCTTGACAATTTGTGCCTTGACGGCAGTAGTGACAGCCATATCGTTCTCCCAAAAAATCAGGTTATAAAATCGCGAAGCCCGATGGCTGGATGGACTTCGTTCAAGAGCCGAACATGCTAACCCAAAATGGCTTTTATCTCAAGCAGTTGGGGGCGGATAGCGGAAAAATCGGCAGGGCCAGGGATAGAAAATCAGGCAGGGGGCGAGGCGTTGTTCGTTGCCATAAGTCGAATCGGCGTAAGGGTCTCGCCGGCCTGCACCAACCCGAGAAATCCTCGAGACGCATAAACGCGCATGGGCCCGGTTGCCCGACATTCCAAAGGCTTGTTGACTTGTTTGCCCTGCATGAGTTTTTCTGCGGTCTCTGGATCGACATTGATCCGGGGCAGCTGTGCTACCAAAGCATCGGGCGCCAGGAGTCGCTCGATGCGTGCGCTGCCACCCATCCCTTCCAACGTTTCCAGATGGATGGACTGGTTGATAGAAAAGGTCCCGCTGGCGGTGCGTTCCAGCAAGATCAGATGCGCCCCGCAGCCGAGTGCATGCCCAATGTCTTCAGCCAGGGTACGAATGTAGGTCCCCGCCGAGCAATGCACGATGATACTGAGCTGCCCGTCATGCAATGATTCCATATCGAGCTGGAAGATCTGGACTGTGCGCGGCTCGCGCGCGACCGTGATACCGGCACGTGCGTATTCGTAGAGTGGTTTACCACGAAGTTTCAGCGCGGAATACATCGGCGGTACCTGCTGAATCGTTCCGGTAAATCGGGGCAGCAATTGATTGACGGATTCGGCCGACACATCCACCGGTCGAATTTCAACAATCTCCCCCTCGGGGTCCCCGGTGGTTGTGGTGGTGCCCAGTTTGAGCACAGCCCGGTAAGCCTTTTCGCCGTGCAGGGCATAACGGGAGAATTTTGTGGCCTGTCCAAAGCAGATGGGCAACAATCCGGATGCGAATGGATCGAGTGTTCCGGTATGCCCCGCCTTGGCCGCTAAAAAAAGCCGTTTGACTCGTTGCAATGCCGCATTGGAAGTGAGACCGACGGGCTTGTTGAGCAGCACGACGCCGTCGATTTTAAGACGGGAATCGCTCACTCGTCCTTCGGGTGCGTCGCGTCTTCAGCAATGGCTTGATCAATCAAGTGCGAAAGCTCCATACCACGCTCCACCGAGGTGTCATATTCAAAACTCAGGGCAGGTACGAGACGCAGCCTCATGCGCTGAGATAACCGGCTGCGGAGAACCCCAGCTGCGCGCTGCAGAGAGGTGAGTGCGGCAGCATGATCGATGGACGGGTTAAGTGACGTCACAAAGATCTTGGCATGTTCTAGGTCAGCGCTGACCACCACATCCGTCACGGTCACCAAATTGACACGCGGATCGTTCAGATCAAGCCGTATGATTTGGGCGAGTTCGCGCTGAATCTGGTCGGCAACCCTGCGGGAGCGAGGAAATTCTTTGGGCATACGTACGCGCTGGGGCGCCGTCAGGACTTAGGCACGAGGCGTGCCCCGCGCTGTTTGACAAAGCTCGCGTCCCTCGCACCGGTCATAAGGTCCGTGCGACTTCAACGATTTCGTACACTTCCAATTGGTCACCTTCTTTAATTTCATTGAAGTTCTTGAGTGAAAGGCCACATTCAAACCCTTCCTTCACTTCCTTCACGTCATCCTTGAAACGCTTCAGAGAGTCGAGCTCGCCGTCAAACAACACGACATTGTCGCGTAGCAGGCGCACCCGAGCGCCACGCCGGACGCTGCCCGAAAGCACCATGCAGCCTGCCACTGCACCAACCTTGGGGACTTGGAATACTTGGCGGATTTCGACCTGGCCAAGGACGTTCTCTTTTCTCTCAGGCGAGAGGAGGCCGGCGAGCGCTGCCTTCACCTCATCCACCGCTTCGTAGATGATGTTGTAATACCGGATTTCAACACCGGCGCTTTCTGCCAGCTTGCGCGCTTGGGCGTCAGCGCGTACGTTAAATCCGATGACCACTGCCTTGGAGGCCAGAGCCAGGTTGATATCGGATTCCGTAATCGCGCCAACGCCACTATGGATGATATTGACCTTGACCTCTGCGGTGGAGAGTTTCTGCAAGGCATTTGCCAGACCCTCGTATGAGCCTTGCACGTCAGCCTTGAGGATGAGCGGCATTTGCTTGGCCTCCCCTTCGGCCATCTGCTCAAACATATTTTCCAGCTTGGCCGCTTGTTGCTTGGCGAGCTTGACATCACGATATTTGCCCTGCCGGAATAAAGCAATTTCCCGCGCCTTGCGTTCGTCCGGCAACACCAATGCGTCATCACCCGCGTTGGGCACCTCGGACAACCCCTGAATTTCAACAGGGATCGAGGGTCCGGCTTGGTTGATGTTCTTGCTGTTTTCATCGAACATGGCCCTAACCCGCCCAAATGCCGGTCCAGCCAGTATGACATCACCGCGCTTGAGGGTCCCAGATTGCACCAGCAGCGTGGCAACCGGGCCGCGACCTTTGTCTAGACGGGCTTCGATGATGACACCCTTGGCCGGCGCAAGCGTCGGTGCCTTGAGTTCGAGCACTTCGGCCTGTAGCAAGATCGCCTCGAGCAGGTTGTCGATCCCTTGGCCGGTTTTGGCCGAGACATCCACAAACATGGCGTCGCCGCCCCACTCTTCAGGCACGACTTGTTGGCTCGCGAGTTCCTGGCGGATTCGTTCGGGATTGGCGTCCGGCTTGTCGATTTTGTTGACCGCGACGAGGATCGGTTGGCCCGCCGCCTTGGCATGATGAATGGCTTCGATTGTGGTCGGCATGACACCGTCGTCGGCGGCCACAACGAGCACCACCAGATCCGTCACTTTTGCGCCCCGCGCCCGCATCGCAGTAAACGCCTCGTGTCCCGGTGTATCAAGGAAGGTGATCATGCCCTTGGGCGTCTCGACGTGATAGGCGCCGATGTGCTGGGTGATCCCACCGGCTTCGCTTGCCGCTACTTTCGCGCGCCGGATGTAGTCGAGCAGTGAGGTCTTTCCGTGATCGACATGACCCATCACCGTGACAACCGGTGCTCGGTGAAGGGCTTCAACCGCCACGGCTTCACCACTG
>JBKQNQ010000504.1:0-3243 GCA_052145875.1 Thiobacillaceae bacterium | reverse complement strand
GTGCTGTTTGAAGCTGGCACCAACACGCCCTCCATTCTCACCCCGGACGCCTTCGCCCAACGGTATGCCGGCGTGGCCTTTCAACTCGCCTTGGCAACCAGCCCGCTTCAGGACCCCGATGGCGCCGATACCAGCCGGCCGGCATTCGGTTTCCGCTGGTTCGTTCCGGAACTCCTCAAGCACAAAGCGGTGTGGCGCGATGTCCTGATCGCGTCCCTCATCATGCAGCTATTGGCGCTGAGCACCCCGATCTTCACTCAGGTGGTGATCGACAAGGTGGTCGTGCACCGCACCGAGAGCACGCTGCTGGTCATTGCGATCGGATTGGTGGTGGTTACCCTGTTCACCGCCTTGCTCTCCTGGGTGCGACAGTATCTGGTGCTGCATACCGGCAACCGGGTCGATGCGGTGCTCGGTGCCGCCGTGTTCGAGCACCTGTTCAAGCTGCCGCCGCGCTATTTTGAGCACCGGCCCACCGGGGTGATCACCGCCCGGCTGCGCGGGGTGGAAACGATACGCGAATTCGTTGCCAGCGCCGCGGTGACGCTCATCCTGGATCTGCCTTTTCTGCTGATCTTTGTGGGCATCATGTTCTACTACAGCGTGGACCTGACTCTGATTACGCTTGCCATCATCAGCGTCATCGTCATTTTGAGCCTTGTCATGGCCCCGGTGTTCCGCACCCGGCTCAACGAGCAGTTTCTCCTGGGCGCCCGCAACCAGGCATTCACCACCGAATACGTGGCGGGGCTTGAAACCGTCAAGAGCCTGCAAATGGAGCCGCAGATCAAGGCCCGCTACGGCGACTACCTCGCCGAATACCTGCGCTCGGGCTTTGACGTGCGCCAGGTTGCCAACACCTATAACGTGGTCGCCAATGCCCTAGAGCAGACCATGACCCTCCTGATCCTGGTGGTGGGAGCCTACATCGTCATGCACCGGATCGATTTCACCATCGGCATGCTGGTTGCTTTTCAGATGTTCGCCGCCCGCGTTTCCCAGCCCATGCTCAGGATGGTCGGCTTGTGGCAGCAGTTCCAGCAGGCGAGCCTTTCGGTCGCAAGACTCGGCGACATCATGAATGCACCGCCCGAACCGTATTCAATACTCCCCAGCCGGGTACGCGAAGGACGGGGGCGGATCGAGATCGATGACCTGAGCTTCCGCTACGCCGATACCCTGCCGTTTCTCTACCAGCACTTCGGCTTATGCGTCGAGCCTGGCCGGGTGGTAGCCATCATGGGACCCTCGGGCTCAGGAAAGAGCACGCTCGCCAAACTCCTGCAAGGTTTCTATCAGCCGGTTGACGGCACCATCCGGCTGGACGGCAACGACATCCGGAATCTGTCCGCGAATGAGTTGCGCCACAGCTTCGGCGTGGTGCCTCAGGAGACCATCCTCTTCTCCGGCACCCTCTACGACAACCTCCAAATGGCCAACCCCCATGCGAGCTTCGAGGACATCGTGCGTGCCTGCCGAATGGCGGAAATTCATGAAGCGATCGAGAAGCTGCCGCAGGGCTACCAGACCGAGATCGGTGAGCGGGGCGTGGGACTCTCCGGTGGGCAGAAGCAGCGTATCGCTATCGCCCGGGCGCTGCTCAAGCAACCGAAGATCCTCTTGTTCGACGAGGCAACGAGTGGCCTGGACGCACAGACCTCCGAACATTTTGCCACGACGGTCAACCAACTTCGGGGCAAGGTCACCATGCTCTTCATCGCCCATGCACTGCCGAAGAACTTGCAGGTGGATGAAGTGGTGAGGATAGGGGCAGGAAGCCTGACTACGGTGGCGCAGGCGGGGTGCAATGAATGAAGCAGGGTCAATCTGATTTGAGAAAACCCACGCCATTAACGGGCAGCATTGAATTCGCAGAAACGATGCATGCCATGAAAATGAATCTATGAGGAAAGCAGCATGAACCAGGGTAATGGAAGAGTGAACGCAGTCAAAACAGTCGGCCTGGCATTGGCCTTGGGGATAAGCATGAGTGCGTGCTCAGCAACGAAGAGCTGGGAAGAAGAAGTGCTTTTGCATGATGGGCAGAAGATGGTCATTGAGCGCCATTTTAATCTTGGCCCGGCCACGATAGAAAGCACAGAGCGCAAAGAACTCGATGAAACAATAACTTTTACGCCTCCCGGGTCTAATTCAAAAATTACTTGGCGGACTGAGTTTAATGACACCACACCAGAACCAAATGACCTGAGCATACAGCTTTTGGATGTTGTTAAGGGAACCCCTTATATTGCCGCCAGACCTGCTGGCTGTATTGGGTTTAACAAGTGGAAACGTCCCAATCCACCCTATATCTTTTTTAAGTATGCAGGCGGTGTTTGGAATCATATTTCCATGGATGAGTTTCCGGCAGTGCTCATTAAGATAAACGTCATAGTGGGTAGCCCACCCACCGATTTACTCAAATCGTTTTATACGTTTGAGCAAGTCAATGAGCAAAATCAGGATATTCGTGCGGAAGGATACAAGACTATTATCCGCAAGCCGTTTGCAATTGAAGAAAACCGTTGCCCTAATCTAGTACGAATCGAAGGCGGGTGGTTAAGCGTTGATTGGTTCACGGACCAACCGTCACTGGATGCTTGTTTGAAATTCTGCACACGAAAAAAGGTTAATACTGATTCGTGTCCATGTCGCTCAATTTTTGATGGGAAATGATCATGATAACCACGGTTGAGTATGCATTGATGGCAGGGGCTGTTTATGTCTCCACTCGAAATATCGTAAACCAATTGCCAGCACCACCAGGATGGGCACCTTCCAAATACGAATCGCTTGATAGCGGCTTTGAAGCTGTTTCTTTCAAACAAGGAAGCAATATTGTCATTTCCTATGCAGGAACAGGCACCGCAGTTGACTGGCTGGCGAATGTTGGGAGTGCCTTCGGAGTAACGACTACTCAGCTTGAACAAGCTGCGGAATATTACCTTGAAGTCAAAACAGCCAACCCTGGAGCGACGATCAGTTTTACGGGTCATTCACTTGGCGGTGGATTGGCGTCATTGATGGCGGTGTTTTTCAACTTGCCGGCGGTAACTTTTGATCAAGCCCCATTTGCGAATTCCGCTACCGTGGCCATTGCCACTACGCTTAGAACGTCCTTGTCAATTCTAGGCTATAGCGATTCGGACCTTCAAGGACTCACCAATTTCATCAATGCGCCGGCCAATGGTGGCATTCCCAATTCCAGTCAAGTTACTGACATCAATGTTCAGGGAGAGGTCC
>JBKQNQ010000503.1:0-3687 GCA_052145875.1 Thiobacillaceae bacterium | reverse complement strand
GGCCTGCCGTGAGGGGCCTTTTGAGGGGGCGTGCGGTCCAATCTGTCGCACCACCTGGCAGAGGGACCGATTCTGGTGGAATGAATGTCCAATCGACTCGCGGGTGAAAGTTCGCCTTATCTGCAACAGCACAAGGATAACCCGGTCGACTGGTATCCATGGGGTGCGGAGGCCTTGGACCGCGCACGCGCGGAAGATATGCCAATTCTGCTTTCCATTGGGTATTCGACTTGTCATTGGTGTCATGTCATGGCGCACGACTGTTTTGAGGATTCGCAGGTCGCGGCGGTAATGAATAAATTGTTCGTAAGTATCAAGGTTGATCGCGAAGAGCGTCCCGATCTTGATCAGATCTATCAAATGGCACACCAGATATTGAACGGTCGGGGTGGCGGCTGGCCGCTCACGATGTTTCTTACCCCGGATCAAAAGCCGTTTTTTGCGGGGACGTATTTCCCAAAGGAGGCGCGCTACAACTTACCTGGCTTTGTTCACTTAATGGAGCAGGTAGCGCACGCCTACCGCGAGCGTCGTCATGAAATTGAATCGCAGAATCAGTATCTGCTTTCTGCCATGGCGGCGCAGGAGCCGGAGGGTCCGTCGTCATCGGGCTCATTTGACCGACAGCCGCTCGACGATGCTCAGGCCCAACTGCGCCAAAGCTTTGACCCCGCTTGGGGCGGGTTTTCGAAGGCGCCCAAATTTCCCCGCCCCGCCGAACTGGAGTTCCTGCTGCGGTATTGCACCGACGCGAAGCTCCGCGACATGGCGTTGTTCACGCTCGAACGTATGGTGCGGGGAGGCCTTGTCGATCAGATCGGCGGCGGATTTTTTCGCTATTCCGTAGACGAGCGCTGGGCGATCCCGCATTTCGAAAAGATGCTCTACGATAACGGCCCGTTACTTGGGTTGATGGCCGATGCGTGGGAACTGACCGGCGATACCCTATATGGCGACGTTGCGGAGCGCACCGTAGGCTGGGTTGCGCGAGAGATGACGTCGCCGTCGGGGGCATTCTATGCGGCGCAGGACGCTGATTCGGAGCATGTTGAAGGCAAGTTCTACATTTGGACGACCGATGAGGCGCGTGCGCTACTGGCGTCCGAAGAATGGGAGGTGGCGGCGCCTGCCTGGGCGCTTGATCAATCTGCCAATTTTGAACGGGAACATTGGCATCTCCAGCAGCCTGTGTCGCTCGAAACTCTTGCAGAGGGCACCGGCGAAACACAGAGCGAGCTGGCCCGGTTGCTTGAGTCGGCACGCGGCAAATTGTTCGCAGCACGCCGCAATCGTGTGCCGCCCAGTCGCGACGACAAGATACTCACCGGCTGGAATGGCCTGATGATTACCGGCTTGTCGCGCGCAGGGCGAGTAATGGGGCGCGATCAATGGGTGCGTCAGGCGCAGACTGCACTGGACTATCTTCGCAATACCGTATGGGCCGACGGCCGGCTTTATAGCAGTTTGACATCATCGGGTCCCAAGCTTCCCGGTCACCTCGACGACTACGCGTTCATGCTTGAGGCACTTCTGGAACTGATGCAAGCGGAGTTTCGTCTGGATGACCTCAACTGGGCGCGCGCCATTGCGGATGCCTTGCTTGACCATTTCGAAGACCCGGAGGGGGGCGGGTTTTACTTCACTGCACATGATCATGAGCCGCTGATTCATCGAAGCAAGCCCGGTTACGACAATGCGACGCCTTCTGGAAACGCAGTCGCGGCATGGGCGTTGGCTCGATTAGGCTCGCTCTTAGACGAGCCCCGATACGTGCGAGCAGCCGGACGCACGCTCGCGCTCTTCTGGCCCGCCATGCGGCAGGGACCCATGGGATACACGCGTATGTTGATGGCGTTAAGCGAGCAGCTGTCCGCGCCGGCAGTCGTTCTGGTCAGAGGGCCGGCCACGGCCTTAACCGAATGGAGGGCAGCGCTGGGAAAGTTGTCTCGCGTGATCGCCTTGGTCCTGCCCAACGAACTGGGGGTGCTGCCGGGTAGCCTCAACAAGCCGCCTAGCGACCACGCCCGGGCATGGCTATGCCTGGGGCAGCGCTGCCTTCCGCCCGTTGCGAGCGTTGGCCAACTGATGACAATTTTACAAAGCCTGTGACTGGGCCACATCGCGCACGGGCTCATCTGGCTCGGGCAGTTAATCGGCCGGCACACCCAGGTGAATTAATCGTGTCGCCCAAGGCAAAGCAAAGGAATGCTCGCTGTTGTTGCGTTCCGCGCGTAGTCGATTAGGACGGGGTCATGAGCCCAACGAGCTTGAGCGCCGGTGGATTTTTTTGTCTGGTTGGCCGGTGGTGTAAGATTCAAGCGTTTCAATGTTTTTGGGGAGATATTCCGTGAAGTGGACTGCCGTCGCCGTTGCTCTGATTGCCGCGCTGTCCGTTTCCGCTTGTGGCAAGAAGCAGGATGCGGCATTAGCTGGCAAGGTGGTGGTCAAAATTGGCCAGGCGTCGCCGTTGACAGGCCCACAGGCTCATCTGGGCAAAGATAATGACAACGGCGCCAGGCTGGCGATTGATGAGATCAATGCCACCAACCCGACCCTTGGTGGCAAGCCTGTCGTATTTGAACTGGTGAGCGAGGATGACGGAGCCGATCCAAAAACGGCGACCACGATTGCGCAGCGTCTTGTCGACGAAGGTGTGGTAGGCGTAATCGGCCACCTCAATTCCGGTGCAACGATTCCGGCGTCCAAGGTCTATTTCGATGCGGGGATCCCGCAAATTTCGCCGTCAGCGACCGCGGTAAAATACACCACGCAAGGCTTTAAGACAGCGTTCCGCGTGATGACCAACGACGAGCAGCAGGGCAAGGTGCTCGGCGCCTATGCGGCTAAGCTTGGGAAGAAGATTGCCATCATCGATGACCGCACGGCGTACGGCCAGGGGTTGGCCGATGAGGTGGAAAAGGCGGCCCAGGCCGCCGGAGAGCAGGTGGTGGCACGCGAATACACCACTGACCGGGCGAGCGATTTCATGGCGATTCTCACCAGTATTAAGGCGAAGGATCCAGATGTGGTGTTTTTTGGCGGCATGGACCCTCAAGCGGCACCCTTGGTGAAGCAAATGCACCAGCTGGGCATGAACGCGCAATTCCTAGGAGCGGATGGGGCTGAAACGCCAAAGTTTATCGAGCTCGCAGGGCCCGACGCCGAAGGAAGCATTGCTTCCATGCCTGGCCTGCCATTCGAACGGATGCCCGGGGGGATCGCATTCAAGCAGAAGTTCGAGCAAAAGTATGGCCAGATCCAGAACTATGCGCCTTATGCTTACGATGCCGTCCATGTGTTGGTTCAGGCGATGCAACGTGCCAACTCGGCCGATCCGGCCAAGTATCTGGATGAACTGCCCAAGATCGACTACCAGGGGGTGACAGGCCACATCCGATTTGATGCAAACGGCGATCTGGCGGGCGGCTCGATTACCCTCTATCAGGTTAAGAATGGGAGATGGGACGTTCTGGAAACGGTGAAGAGTGGCGAGTGATGTGCTTAGTGCAGGCCTTGATTGGGTTGTCTTTCGCGGCCTTTCTCCCTTGACTGTATGCCTTTTCGCGTAGCATGCGCGTGGGCGTTGTGTGCCCAATTTGAAATAGAAACGGATTAAGTCTGGTGGAAATCTTCATCCAGCAGCTCATTAATGGTTTGGTATTGGGCAGCGTCTATGCAATGGTGGCC
>JBKQNQ010000502.1:0-3497 GCA_052145875.1 Thiobacillaceae bacterium | reverse complement strand
CTCCGGTGGACTTGAGATAGGCCTCCGCACGGCGCGCTACTGAGCGCGGGTCACGGTCGTAGCCTTTACCATCGGAAGGTTCGATAACATCGCAGGTCAGCACTAGCGTTGCTTCATCAAAAAAAGGATCCATGAAAGCGGTATCCGGATCGGCCTTGAGCAGCATGTCAGAGGCCTGAATCCCTTTCCAACCAGCAATCGAAGATCCATCGAATGGATGACCATCTTCAAACCACACTTCAGTCACAATGCGGGAAGGAATCGAAACATGCTGTTCCTTGCCCCGGGTGTCCGTAAATCGCAGATCAACGAATTTGGCTTCGTTTTCCTCAATCATCTTCAATACATCGGCTGCCGCCATGTGAATCTCCCAGTCCAAAAGATTAATAACGTCAAACTCTCAAAAGCAAAACCGAAAAAAGCAGATTGTGTGCCACCCCACCTTCTCAGCCAAACGATTGTGCCATAAGGAACTCGAGCGAGGCCATGAAATTCCGATTGCTCCGTAACGGTGCGGCGAACAATCAGCATGCACCATGTTGGTGCAGTTGCTGCTTTTGATGCGGGCCTTATACTGAAAATGCCAGAATCCAAACTCTCGGATAGGGGAACAACAATGGGTCGTCTCACGGAAATCTTAAGCAGCGCACAAGATCGGGCAAGCCTTGGGAGCTTGCCGTACGCAGGCCTGTTACTTCCCCATGAAGCGGCAGAACTGCTCGAACTGGCGCCGGGAGCCCGGCTTGTGGACGTGCGCAGTCGCGCCGAGCTTGACCTGGTAGGGATGATACCCGATGCGGTCCATGCAGAATTCCGTCATTTTCCAGGCTGGGTCCCCAATCCTCATTTCCTTACACAGCTGAAGCAACTGACTGACCCGGAAGCGTTGACGCTGTTCATCTGCCGAAACGGGGCGCGTTCGCACCATGCTGCCATTGTGGCGAGTGAAGCGGGCTGGCACGACAGCTATAACGTCGCCGAAGGATTCGAAGGCGACTACAACAAGGCCACGAACCATCGCAGTGAACTTAATGGTTGGAGAGCACGAGGTCTCCCCTGGGTACAGGTGCCCTGATCGGAGGCCTTACCGAACTACTCCGGGCCGGTTCAGTTAGAATGGCACGAACTCATCTGATCGTGCTATGACCGATTTTTACGCCGTTGTGGGTCACCCCATTGCCCATTCCCTATCGCCGACAATTCATCGCGAATTTGCGCGCCAAACCGGGCAGGATTTGCAGTACCGAAAGCTGCTCGCCCCGATAGATGGATTTGCCGAAGTGGTTGCAGCCTTCAGGGCGGGGGGCGGCGCCGGACTAAACGTCACCGTACCGTTCAAAGAGCAGGCCTTTGCACTTGCAACACAAAAGACGGCGCGCGCACTGACGGCGGGTGCGGTCAACACGCTCAAATTTGACAATGACATGGTCCTTGGCGACAACACTGATGGCGCTGGGCTAGCGCGTGATCTGACTCAGAATTTGGGGGTCCCAATCAACGGAAAATTCGTCCTGTTGATGGGCGCAGGCGGTGCGGCCCGTGGCGTACTCGCTCCGCTTCTGCAAGAACGCCCGGCTGCGTTGGTCCTGGTAAACCGCACATCTGAAAAAGCCAAACAACTCGCGCAGCAATTTGACAAGCAGATTACCGCCTGCAGCTACCCTGACCTCGAAGGACAGAGTTTCGACATTGTGATCAACGCCACCTCGGCCAGCATGACCGGGCACGTGCCTGAACTGCCTCCCACGGTTTTCGCTCCCGGCGCGCTTGCCTACGACATGATGTATGGATTGGAAACAGCCTTCATGGCCTGGGCCAAAGCCTGCAATGCAAGCACGATAGCAGATGGTTTGGGGATGCTGGTCGAACAGGCTGCGGAATCCTTCGCGCTGTGGCGTGGAATACACCCTGATACCCAGCCGGTTATCGCTCGCCTTCGCAGTTCATGATCCGTGCATCGATGCGCCTTGCCCGTAACGGCGCCTTAGTATTGCTTGCCCTGTTTATCGGATATCAGCTTTGGCTAATGGCGCATGTATTGTGGTGGGTTGACCACAACCCCGCCTCAAGTTCCTTCATGGAGGCTGGACTTGCGCGCCTGCAGGAGACTGACCCCACTGCGCTGCTACATCACAAATGGGTGCCCTACGACAAGATATCTATCCAGCTCAAGCGCGCCATTGTGGCCGCAGAAGACAGCAAGTTTCTCGACCACGAAGGCTTCGACTGGGAGGGCATTCAGAACGCGGCGGAGAAGAACTTGAAGAAGGGCCGCTTGGTCGCTGGGGGTTCAACCATCAGTCAGCAGTTGGCGAAGAATCTCTTTCTTTCCGGGAGAAAAAGCTTGCTGCGCAAGGGCGAAGAAGCAATTATTACGCTCATGATCGAGAATGTAATGCACAAGCGAAGAATTCTGGAGCTCTATCTCAACATCATCGAGTGGGGTGATGGCATTTATGGCGCAGAGGCTGCGTCTCAGCACTACTTCAAGACGTCCGTCGCCAATCTCAACGCGGAACAGGCGGCTGCGCTCGCCGCAATGGTGCCAAATCCCCGCTGGTATGAAGATCACCTTGCGTCTCGCAAATACCAGCATCGGATTGCCGTAATTGCAGCGCGGATGCACTACGTGCAAGTCCCCAAATAATCCGCGCATCGCCCGCTTAGCAGGTTAAAATCGCGCCACCGTTACCGCGTGGCGCCATGTTAGTCGAATTCGCCTCTATCCACACAAAGCTGGATCGCCCAGAAGAGCCCCCGAGGGCGTTGGCGATCTTGCCCGCACGTCTAGCCGTTGCGCCGAAGCAGGTGCTCCTGCGTGGTGAGGTAACGGAGCCGGCGATTAAGAATCCGATGGGCCCGCCGTTGATCGCCGAGCGGGGAAACACAGACAATAACCGTGCGACAGGAGGAGGGCACCCGGCCGCTGTTCGGGCAGCTGGAGACGGGCTTGGGCTTGATCCGTCACGCTTGCGAATCGAATTGGCCACGCCCTGTCCCGGCGTCGGGGGCATGGAAGCATCGATTCCGTCGGGCCGCGATACCGCACGTGGCGCCGGCAAGATCAGAACGGAACCTGTCCAATACCTCCGAAGCGGGCGACTTGGCCTCCCGCCGGGCAACAGAAGGGCGGCAACTGCGACCAGGGATCGCACCACTCCGATCGGGAGCCCGACCACAACCCCGGACCCGCCCCAGCACTTGCTTCCATCACGGCCCCTCCCAAATTCCGCCGCCTCATCGGGCTCCCTGCCCGCATCCGCGAGTGACCGCGATTAACCCGATCGGCGGCAAACAAAACACCCGGACGATCTATCTCCGGCTGTTGAGCTACGTGCATCCCTATTGGAAACGACTGGTGACCGCGCTATTGGGCCTGGCCGTTGCTGCCGCTACCGAGCCCGCATTGTCGGCCTTGTTCAAGCCCTTACTCGATGGCAGCTTCATTCAGAAGGACCGGACCTTAATCTGGCTTGCACCGCTGACCCTGATTGGTC
>JBKQNQ010000501.1:0-4429 GCA_052145875.1 Thiobacillaceae bacterium | reverse complement strand
TGAAGCGGGCGACATCGTGCTGATCAACGGGCTTGAGGATATCGGAATTGGGGTCACCCTGACCGATCGGGACAATCCCACGCCGCTGCCCATGCTGAAGATTGATGAACCCACGCTAAACATGGATTTTATGGTGAACAATTCACCCCTGGCCGGCACGGAGGGTAAGTTCGTCACCAGTCGCCAGATTCGAGATCGCCTGACTCGGGAATTGTTAATTAACGTTGCTCTGAAGGTCGAGGACACGGAGGACGCTGACGTATTCCGGGTCTCTGGGCGGGGTGAGCTGCACCTCACCATCTTGCTGGAAAACATGCGCCGGGAAGGTTTTGAACTGGCCGTCGCGAAGCCGCGTGTCGTGTTCAAGGATATGGATGGTCAGAAATGCGAGCCCTATGAGATGCTGAGCATTGACCTCGATGATGAAACCCAGGGGGTCGTAATGGAAGAGATCGGGCGCCGGCGTGGCGAACTGTCCAACATGGAATCCGATGGCCACGGGCGCACGCGGCTTGAATACCGAATTCCGGCACGGGGCCTGATTGGTTTCCAAAGTGACTTTATGACCATGATGCGCGGAACCGGGCTGATGAGCCATGTGTTCGACGAATATGGACCGGTTAAGGCGGACTTGCCGGGGCGTCACAACGGCGTGTTGATTTCCCAGGAAAATGGCGAAGCCGTGGCCTATGCACTCTGGAATCTGGAAGATCGCGGTCGCATGTTTGTGAGCCCTGGCGATAAACTTTACGAAGGCATGATCATTGGCATCCACAGTCGTGACAATGATCTCGTTGTCAACCCAATCAAGGGCAAGAAGCTCACCAACGTGCGTGCGTCCGGAACCGATGAGGCTGTGCGCTTGACCCCGCCCATCAAGCTCACGCTCGAATCCGCAGTGGAGTTTATTGATGATGACGAATTGGTCGAGATCACGCCTAAGTCTATTCGTATCCGCAAGCGCCATCTGCAGGAGCATGGCCGTCGGCGGGCGCAGCGAGAAGGCAGCTAGGCTGGCAGAGCGCTTGCGATAATGGAATCGAGCGTTCACCGCCCGTTACCGTGCGTGCACCCCAGGTTTTGCATAACCGATTGATTCGACCCTGACCGACGCCCAAACGAAAGCTCGGGCTCGGCAACGCTCGAACGCCTTCGGCATGTCGCCGTGGACTGGGATCGGTCGTGTGGGGGTGTAGTTCAGGCTTCCGCGAACGGGCCTCCCGGCGAACCGCGGCGGTACCCGAGGTCCGATGCCGCCGTGACGACGCGTACCGACCGATCGCGGCAGTTCAAATCCCTGCTCACTCGCCACTGCCAGAAGTTGCTGTCTGCAGCCGCGCACTGGACACCAGTGGCGCTGGGGTGAGCGCAGACACTGACCGCGTCAAACCGCAATTGCAAAGCTGCGCATCCCGATACTGCGGCCGCGCTGCAGCCGGCAACCCAAAAAAAACGGAAATCGAGGTCGGCGAGCCTCGGTTGCGAGCTCCTAGGCACTGGCTGGCATCGCGGAGTGGGCATGGCATTCTCCCTGTTTCCTAATCGGTAGGGAGACTCCGTTACCTTGGTAACGGTTTCCGGTCTGGCCAGATCCGTGGGTTTGGTCTCCGTATGCCGTGTCGGTTAATGCGCCCCGGCGGAACGGACGCTTCTGGGGAATTCAGCGCGGGGCGCCTGAGGCTATGAGGCGAGAGATATAATTCGGGCATGACCGCGATCGAACTACTGTTGTTGGCCGGCCTCGTTCTCGTATTGTTGGCGGTGGTCGGGATAGGCATGCGACTCATCGGGCTCCAACGGATGCAGCAGGGTCTTCCGGAACTGCTCAACACCACTATGGAAGGCCGACATCGCGACATGCTTAAGGACTTGCACGAGGCCCTAAGCCGTGAAGGAGGGCGGACCCAGTCCAGCCTGCAGACGCTGCAACAGCATCAGGCTGAGTCGCAGACCCGATTTCTCGACGCGACGCTAAAGACGTTTTCAGAGCAGGGGAAGCAACAGCAGGAGCTCACCCAAAACACCCTGAATAATGCCGCTTTGCAACTTACCGCAACCATCGAGGCGCTTGCCAAGACAGTCGATGCGCGGCTTGCGGAAATTTCGGGAAGGGTGGCGGAGCGGTTGGACCATGGCTTCAAGAACACCAACGAAACCTTTGCCAAGGTGATGGAGCGCCTGGCGACGATCGACGAGGCGCAAAAGAAGATTGATGGGCTGACGACCAACGTTGTCACTTTACAGGAGATACTCGGCGACAAGCGCTCGCGTGGTGCGTTCGGCGAGGTGCAATTGGAAGCCCTGGTGCGCAATATCCTGCCGCCGACCGCGTATTCGTTTCAGCAGACGCTTTCGAACGGTAGCCGAGTTGATTGCCTGCTGGTCCTGCCGGATCCAACTGGGAAGGTCGCGGTCGACTCTAAATTCCCACTGGAGAATTACAGCCGCATGTTCGGTCGCGACCTAACCGAGGCAGAGCGCGGCCAAGCCGCCCGGATGTTCAAGGGTGACGTCAAAAAACATGTCGATGACATTGCGGGGAAATACATCATCGAACATGAGACCAGCGACGGTGCCGTGATGTTTGTTCCCGCCGAAGCCGTGTTCGCTGAGATTCACGCTAATCATTCGGATTTGGTGGACTATGCACTTTCACGGCGGGTCTGGATCGTCTCGCCAACCACGTTGATGGCCGTGCTAAATACGGCGCGGGCGGTTATAAAGGACGTCGAGACGCGCAAGCAGATACATATCATCAAGGACGCATTGGCCAAGCTTGGCAAGGATTTCAACCTGTTCGATGAGCGATTGCATAAGCTTGCTGCGCACATTCGCCAGGCCCATGAAGACACAGAAAAAATACAGATTAGTGGCCACAAGCTCTCGCAACATTTCAAACGCATTGAGGCGGTGGACCTCGAACATCTTCAGGCATCGCAACCGGTCTTAACCGACACTGAATAACGCCGTGGTCACATGATTCCGAAAAAGCACGACATCCTCACTTTCAACACGAGCTACGAACAGTTTCACAGGGAGGTCATCGAGGCCTCCGGATCGGTCCCCATTTTGGTGGATTTCTGGGCCGACTGGTGTCCCCCCTGCACGACGCTCACGCCAATACTGGAGCGCGTGGTGCACGCCTACAATGGCACATTCCTGCTTGCCAAGGTCGAAGTGGATGACGGCCACAACATGAAGCTGGCCGGGAAGTACAGCATGCGAGGATTTCCTACGGTGATGCTCTTTATCGATGGCGAAGAAAAAAGCCGCTGGCATGGCGCCAAGTCGGAGCACTGGGTGCGCGATTTTCTGAATCAAAACGGCGTCGATGCGCAGTCCGCTGGCTGATCGGCTCAAGCGCATTGCACCCTTTCACGTGATGGCGATCCTTGCACGGGCCCGCCAACTCGAGGCGCAGGGCAGGGACATTATTCACCTTGAAATTGGAGAGCCCGATTTCTTGACGCCGCAGCCTATTCTAGACGCGGCACTTGCGGCCATGAAGAGTGGCGACGTGCACTACACTGCGGCTTTGGGCCTGCCCGCGTTGCGAGAGGGGATTGCGCGTTTTTACCAGGATCGCTATCAATTTGCGCTACCTGGGTCGCGGATTGCCGTGACGCCCGGGGCCTCAGGTGCGCTGCTGCTGGCAGTCGGCGCGCTCCTCAATCCTGGCGATGACATCCTGATGGCCGACCCGGGCTACCCGTGCAACCGGCATTTGGCCCGATTTGTGAGTGCCAACCCGATTTCGATACCAGTTGGGCCCGAGGATGGTTTCCAGTTGACGGCGCGACGGGTTGAACAATGCTGGACTGACAACACCCGTGCCATCTTAATTGCATCCCCGTCCAATCCAACCGGTACGCTTGCGAAGGAAGACGATATCCGGGGTATCGCAAAGCTGTGTGAGGAGCGAGGTGCGACGCTTATTGTCGACGAGATATATCACGGACTCGTGTATGAGGATGCGCCTTCCACTGCCCTTGCAGATTCGGGCAACGTTTGGGTGGTCAACAGCTTTTCCAAGTATTTTCAGATGACCGGCTGGCGGCTCGGATGGCTCGTCGCCCCGGAAGCGGCGATGGGTGGAATTGAACGATTGGCGCAGAACCTGTTTCTCGCTGCGCCCACCCCGGCTCAATGGGGTGCGACAGCGGCATTCTTGCCAGCGACCCTGCAGATTCTGGAATCGCGCCGACTGGAGCTGCAGGCGCGCCGGGATTTCTTGGCGCCTGCGCTCCAGGAGCTCGGTCTCAGTGTGCCTGTACTGCCCCAAGGCGCGTTTTATGTTTATGCCGACGTGAGCCGATTCACTGATGACAGCTACGCCTTTACGAATAAGCTGCTCGATGAAGCGGGAGTGGCGATCGCACCGGGATTGGATTTTGGAACGTTCTCGAGTGGGCGCTACGTCCGTTTTGCC
>JBKQNQ010000500.1:0-7546 GCA_052145875.1 Thiobacillaceae bacterium | reverse complement strand
CCGCAGTGCCAGGAGGTCTTGGGCTGACTTCGTGGGACCGATGCCGGGTTCGGGGCCGACGCGCGCGGTTTGCGCCGTTCCCGAAGCGTGCTACTTGGCGCTGGCCAGCTTCAAATGCTTGGACATCTTGAACGCTGCGGCCGCCTCCTGCATGCGGTCAAGCTTAAAGTCGGCCAGGCCCAGATTCATCCATGCCCGGGCGGTCTTCGGGTCCAGGAGCACGGCCGTTAGCAGGTTTTCACGAGCCTCGGCAACGCAACCTTTCATATATTGAATGCGGCCAAGGGCGTCGTAAGCGCTCGCGTTATGCGGATTGGTCTTAATGGCGTCAGTGAACATTCGATCGCTGCGGGACAGGCCGCATGCCGTTGCGCTAACGGAAATGAGGCCCAAGGCCATAAGTAACGTGGCAAGAACAGACTTTTTCATAATAACTCCAATCACAAGTGTCGCTAGTAATAGACAAGACGTATATTACCGTATGCTTATATTATCATTTGCTAATATATAAATCAAGCATAACGTAAAGGTTTGCTTAATGAGCGACGCCTCGAATTTGCGAGTCAGTCTGCTCGACCCTCATTGCCTGTATCGGCTGGAATCCAAATTACTTGAGGGGGCCCCAAGGCAAAAAAGGGCAAAATCTGAGCGACATGACGGTCCGATCAAATGGCTCTGGGCAGGGCTCTTGAGAGGACCGAGCGAATACGTCCTACAGGGGTATGCCCCCCCCAGGAAGGCCTCCTCGGTAGCCGACGAACGAAACCCTCGAGACGTGTCATAATGTCATCAGGTTCAAACAGCTGCCTGTTAAATGACTTGGCACTTCTAGAGTCGGCAGGCCGAGGCTCAGTGAGTTGACGGGGCTCGGTGACGCGTTGCTTTATCGCAACGCCACTCAGCCCAGCTCTATCGGGCAAGCTGCAATTTTTCACGCAATAGGGGCAAGCAATGCGCAAGGTAGGAGCAATCATCGGCATCGTCGCCGGCGCTTGTGGCGTACTTGAAGCGGCGATGACGCAGCTATTTGGGATATTGGTTACGGCTTTCCCTATCGATAATCCGCAGGCAGCCGTTGCCGCGGGCTGGGGAGGCGTGTTCTTTGCCTTTATGGTCATTGTCTTTGGTGGGCTGGCTTTCAGGCGGCCCAAGGGGGCGGGGATAGGCCTCATTCTGTGCTCGATGGCAGGCGCCCTCCTGGGTAACATAGTCCTGGTGAGCTGCATGGCTTTGGCGTCCATCGGAGGGCTGCTATGCCTGGCCCGACGAAAGGGGCCTGCCCCAGCACAGCCATCGGCGGTATCGGCAGATCCCTCGTAGTTCACGATAGCCCCACGGCTCGCCTGCCATGTGATTTGAGCGGGCTGGCTGGCGTTGCCGTTCGCCTAAGTCCAATCACGAAGCGACCCCGCGTATTCCGGCCTCGTATGCGCACACAACCAAGGTGAAGGGCGAATTCGCGTGTCCCCGAGAATACCCGCATCCTTTCCAGACTGAGGGCAGGACGGTGCACGGGGACAAGAACTGCCCGACTGAGAACGACGCGTAGCCCAACGCTTACGCGACGCCAGATTCCGCCTGGAACCCAATGCGGGGGGCTTGCCGGCGTTTGCCCAAGCCAAGCCGCAATGTTCCGGGCGCCCGGATCCGGGGGCACTTAAGGCGTCCCTAGGCGAACTCGCGTCGGCAGTAGGACCCGTCGCTTCAGGTCTGACGCCGCGTGCCTTGGAGCGCCGCGCGCGCTAATTCCTCCACACGCTCGAGCTTGAAGAGAATTGTTGCGAGCTTGCCAGCCGAAATGTCTTGCAGCTTGTCGACCGCAAGAATGTGCCTGCTTCCGAGCGCCTTTGCATAACACTGCCTAAATAACCGAGCCAGGTTTCCCAAATTTGATACGCCGGATGTATCGCGAAATCTGGAACAAAAGTATTCGTAGCAAACAAACGGGCGACCGTACTTCAAGGTGCATCCCGTGTCGTTCCGATGCCAGCCAACAATGGGGTCATACTCTTGCGCTTGGGTTCCCAAGATGTAGCGCAGAAAACTGCTGTCCGTGCTTTCTCTGCAATATTTCTCATCGCAACATATTGCGAGGCACGATGCACACTCAGATTGCGAAATGCAGCTGCCGATCTGTTGCAAGAAGCCTTCAATGAGGATATGTCGGCCACGAATTTGACGAAGCACGTTGTCCACTCCGATTGTTTTAGATGCTGCCTCATATCGCACTTAGCCGCTTGATTCGGGGGCCCGCACTTCTCACGCGTTGTAGGAGCGCACATCTGTCTAGCGCACCGGCCTGAGCTAGGCAATTGCCGCGTAGAGGCTCCCGTATTCTAATCCAGAAGAATGCATCTTTTCGAGTGCTCCTGCGCGGCAATCGCAACATCAAGGGTGGGCCGGCAGGTGCCCCACGCCGATTACTCCGCTTGACGCAGGTGCCGTCCCGGTGGCTTGAGTTGACGGACAACATGGCTAGGGCCTGCGCGTAACCCACTTTCAAGCCGCCGAACGGGCCATTGCGCGAGGCCCTCGGCCGCTCGGTGGATCGCGAGGACCCGCCCAAGGCGGATCTTAACTTGCCGATTCCGGGACGACCCTAGAACGGCGGCCCGGAACCAGGCAAGGGTAGGCCACGATGCCATGTACCGACGATTAGCCCCGACGCCGGCCGTCCCTGGCACCCGGGACCTGGACGATCCTGTTCAATCCACGCCTTGGGAGCGCTCAGAACGAAGCAAGCCCCGAAATATCGCGCGTCCCGTGAGTGGTTACAGGGCGCGATGCCAATTGGGCTACTAAGAACGGCCTTCTGGCTCAAGCAGGATGGCTTCCGCGTGACCTTTTCGGAACGGATGGTAATGAAGCGCTGCGAGGCCACGTCAGGTCAAGCCGGCCAGTCCAGTTCCCGACTCCGTGTTCCCGGCCAACGCGCAGCGGCGAAAGCCAATTGCCACCCTACCGACGTCAAATTTGCTACTTTGGAGATGAGCCCATGTTTTTTCTGTTTGAGGAAGCGGGCTTTCTTATTTGAAGGAGATGAAAGTGACGCACCTTAGGACACGGATGAATGGAGGTGAGTCCTCACTCCAAGAAGTGGCAGATGCTTGGAAGAAGGAACATCATGACGATCCTTGGAGCAAGATGGTGTCAGACAAATGGACCGTTGACTTTGTTAAGAGCCTAAAGAATGCACGGCAGAGTGAGGGGCAACCTACCCCTGACCCACGGAATATCCATGGGAACGAGTACGGCTAAGGAAATGACCGGCATTCGCCGGTAACCGCGGTCCACTTGGGCATGTCCCATTCGGTTAAGGTCAAGTGCACCCAGTCTACTCGCGGCGTGGCTGTTCACAGTTTGGCGTAGATCCAAGGCTGGACCAATTTCGCCGCGATGTGATTGAGTCTATTCCTAGCGCGGTGGCCCGATGTGTACGTCAATTTCAGGGGCGATGGGGTCCGTGGCGCCGTGTCGATTACTCACCGGCGAAACCAATCTCCCGTTTACGGGACTAAGGCTGTGTAAACGTGCAGGCGCATCCTGTTGATCCACCCTCACCCTTTAGGAGAAAACCATGAAAGCTAAATCAATTGCTGTTGCCATCGGCATGATGCTCGCAACGTCGGTCTGGGCAGATGCTCCCAGTGCGGATACGACTACGCCTGCGGCGCCCGCCCCAACTTCTGTACCGATGGCGATGGAAATGCCTATGCCCGATGCCGGTGCCACGAGACTCCAGAAGGTGGATGAAAACCTGAACAAGATGCATGCCTTGGTCGGGCAGCTGAAAGACGCTACGGGTTCGGCAGAGCGCCAAAAGCTCATGATGGAATACATGAACGCTCAACATGAAAATATGATGCTTACCATGATGCTCGCCCGCGATGTCATGGGCATGGGAATGGGGCCGGGAATGGGCATGATGGGCGGTAAAAAGTCGTGCGAGATGGACGGCATGGGCAAGCGAGGCTGCGACCGGGAGGGCATGGGCATGACGGGAAAGAGGGACTGCGGCATGGGTAGCATAGAAGGGATGGGCATGATGGGGCGTATGGGTGGCATGGGCATGATGGGCGGTGGCATGGCGGGGATGCGCGATGAAGCCTTGGCAGCCCGCGTCCAGTCCCTGGAAAAGCGCTTGGATGTGCTGCAGGACATGATGAGAATGATGATTGGCCGCTAGCGCCCACGTGCGCGCCGGATGGGGTGTCAAGAGTTCGGGCCAACGAGGTCAGCGCAGCCCCATTCCTGACTCCGTGGCCCGAAGTTAGCGGCAGAGCCGCTTGGGATTGTGGGCAACCCCCTTCCAAGTGATGGTGGGGTGTTGTTGGCCCTCCGGGCAAGTTCGTCTCGAGGCCGCACCGCTTCATGTTTGAGGTCCACCACGCGGGTTAAGTTGAGGTCGTACGCTTCGAGTGTTTGCTTACCAGGGAAGACGGGGAGCGCGTGCTGCCGGTCCATCCGCGTTCCCAGGAACCTACCGAATCGCAAGACCTGCATCGCCATTTGGCAGGCTTAATGCGGTGCCGGCTCGATTCTGGGCCGGGCTTATCCCGGTCAAGCTAGCCCCTGCGGCAGGGGCCGCTCAAGGCGACCTGAGTTTGGTTTGAGCCATCGCGGGTTTGGGTGAGTCGTAACGTTGCTCCGCTTAAAGTGTGGCGCGACGCTAGCGTTGATGACGGGCAATCCGAAGGGGTGATCTGGCCCTTGATTTTGAAATTCGCGCCAACAGTTCACCAACCGTGAGAGGATCATCCCCCAGCTTCTAGAGCCAGATGGAGGAATTATCTACCTGAACCTCTTTTTGAGCATTGCCGCGCCCAGGCACCGGACAAGATAGGGGCCGGCTTTGCTTATTGCCCGTTGCGCTAATAGGCGCACGCTCGACAACCCCGCCTCGGGCTGTCAGCCAGGGCAGGCAGCTGCGGCATCTCATGAAGACACGGGCGCGCAAGCATCTCTGTCGCAAGACGTAGGTGGCAGCAGCTAATCAATCTCCCCTCAGCTGATGTTCCATTCGTTACCATGCCTTAACTAAAGCGCGATTTAACCGATAGTGCAATTACGAATATTAATGCCGTTGGTCGATTGAACCCAGGATGACAGCACCAAGCCCCCTTGCCGACACATTCAAGACCCGCGATCGTGAATTCGGGTACCCTTGCCGCCGTCCGGCTTCGGCATCGTCCATAGCACTTTGGTAGCGCAACCCGTGCCGACGCCCGCTCGACATCCTCAGATTAGCCGGATCGAATCGGAACGCACCTGGCGGGTCCAGATTTGGCCATCGGATTCCCGAAGATTTCTGGCGGACCGCCATTTTAGTGATGCCGTATATGGTTCCAAGCAAGAATCGTTGGGCGCTGCCTGTCAGTTTCTGGACAGTCTCCTGACCCAGCATCGGATCGTCTCACCGGCGCATGCGCGAGGCAGCGAGGAGCAATCCAAGGCCGGGTAGTGACGGGGCCATGCGTCGCCAGTCTCCTCACACGCTTTAAATGGGATTCAGTACCAGCCTCTTGATGACGCATAAGGTGAACGCCTACTTTAAATCAATGACTTGCGCGCAAGTTTGACATACGAACTGAGAACTAATCACGCCTATGATGAGAACGCGCGAAAAACTGACCGATAAAATTATCTTTGCGTAAGTGCGTGTTCTTGGCGAATTTCGCAAGCGGCGCAATGCCGCAAGGGAGATCTGCCTCCACGGCCCTAGTTTTCAGTCGTTCGTGCCAGCCGGCTTAAGCGGCCATTGCATCGCCTGTTGGCCTTCGGAGATCCGTTTGCTGACAGTGCCTTTACGAACAGCCCTGCGTCATCGCGCTGAAAGATCCAGATCGCATGATTGCCAATTGGGCTCGCGCCGTTAACAATGTAGATGCGCCGACGGACAAAAGAGCAGCAAGTTTTCATCCGTGAACATGGGTGCACTAGTCCGCTTAGGCCCTGCGCCGGAGTGCTTACGCGTAATGTTCATGAGGGCGGAAACCACATGAAATCAGGTAACCCAGCGTTCTCGAGTACCACGTTTGATGGTTTAGCGGCTTCGGCCGAGCCGATGAACCTCCCTGGGACAATTAACAAGACCGCCATTCTGCTTGCGATCACCCTGATCGGCGCCGCTTGGGTGTGGAATGTCTTTTCCGAATCACACAGTGCGGCTGATATCACCCCTTATCTCCTGGCTGGCGGAATCGGCGGCTTTATCGTTGCGCTGATCACCATTTTCAAGAAAGCCGCTTCTCCTTATACGTCCCCGGTTTATGCGTTGCTCGAAGGGTTTGCGCTCGGGGGAATATCCACGGTGCTTGAGGTCAAATACCCGGGAATAGCCATTCAGTCCGTTGGGCTCGCTTTCGGGACGATGCTCTGTATGCTCGTTGCCTACCGAAGTGGTTTAATCAAAGTCACGGAAAAATTTAAGATGGGGGTCGTCGCTGCAACGGGTGCAATTGCAGTGCTGTATCTGATCGATATCGTGCTGATGTTTTTCGGGAAACCCATCTCCTTTATCCATGAGGGCGGGTTCATAGGTATTGCATTCAGCCTTTTTGTCATCGGCATTGCGGCACTGAACCGTGTCATGGATTTCGATTTCATAGCACAAGGCGTGGCCAACAGAAGCCCGAAGTATATGAAATGGTATGCCGCCTTCGGACTGCTCGTGACGCTCGTCTGGCTCTATTTGGAAATCCTGCGTTTGCTTGCGAAGCGAAAGTAGTCGCCGTTGAGATTACGCGATGACTGCCCAACGCGAAATCGGTCTGAAAGCAGATATGGGCCCCCCGATCCTGGACTCGACGCTAACCTGTCCGATCTGTGGCCATCGTCAGATCGAGCGCATGCCGACCAACGCGTGCCAGTGGTCTTGCGAGTGAATGGGCTGCCACAACCTGCTAAAGTCGCTCCCCGGACACTGCTGCGTGTTCTGTTCCTACGGCGACGTTCCCTGCCCGCCGATTCAAATCGAGGGGGGCTGTTGCAATCCTGAATCTGCAGGCGGGAAACGATGAATCCCCGTGATCTTGGATATGTTCGACTTTTGCTCCTGCGCATTTATCAATAGGTGTCGCCGGCGGGATTCGACTGCCAGGCCTTGGGTTCACTGGCAACGATTCTTCCACACTCTTATCTTGAGGTTGCAATTCCGAGCTAACCGGGCATGATACCCACCCAAATGAATTGAAAATATTTTTGTTGATGGAGGAAAATCAGCATGAAAACGAATTTAGAAACTATTGCCCGCATACTGGGATTTTCCACAATCTTCGGGGTTGTCCTCGTCTTCATCTGGCTTGGTCTCTCTTTCCACCACAGACCGCGGATCTCCGGGAACCTTCTTCCGGCGAGCACGTCGGCGAGGGCGTAAAAACCCTCTCCCTGGATAAGCATATCGCACGCCTCTTCTCTCAAG
Organism: Thiobacillaceae bacterium; assembly: GCA_052145875.1. Taxonomy (GTDB): domain Bacteria; phylum Pseudomonadota; class Gammaproteobacteria; order Burkholderiales; family Thiobacillaceae; genus DASQBT01. The sequence goes on along the minus strand of JBKQNQ010000500.1, from coordinate 126 downwards.
GTGCGCTCGGGGAGCGCCGACGGATGCCATCCTGTGAGGATCAATCTGACCCCGGGGATCGATGCCTTTATCTCCCGGCAAAGTTGTCCCACGGCCGCCATGATAGGGGTCGACACGTTCGCCTGT
>JBKQNQ010000499.1:0-10615 GCA_052145875.1 Thiobacillaceae bacterium | reverse complement strand
CAGGGGATCAGATTGTGCTTGTCTTGGCCCACCATTTTTAATAAAAGCGACGGCAATCCGACCGTCATGCGGCTGCTCAGCTACATTCCGCCGGTGGAGGCTTCCGAGCCCTGTCTGGGGGTCCTTGAGCGATTTCAGGCGAGTGCAGATCTCTATGCCCTGCCCGTCGTCAACGGGGACAAGGTTCCCCTTGGCATCGTTGAACGTCATTCTTTCATCGAGCGCTTTATCAAACCGTATTCCAGAGAGATTCATGGCAAAAGGGCAGTGTCGAGTTTGATGAATACGGCCCCAATTGTCGTCGACAAGGAGGCCGCCATCGACGATGTCGCAAGGATTATCATCGATGCGGGTATGCAACACATGGTGAGCGGCTTTATTGCCACCGATAATGGTAAATACCTGGGCATCGCGAATGGCCACGATTTGCTGAACGAGATCACGCAGCGCAAACAAGCCAATCTCTTTTATCTTGCGCACTACGATCAGTTAACCAAGCTGCCTAACCGTGCGCTTTTCCTGGACCGCCTCAATATGGCAGTCTTGGATGCGATGCGCCAGAAGAAGCCGCTCGGGCTGTTGTTTATTGACCTCGACAATTTCAAGCACTTCAATGACTCGATGGGGCACCGCTTTGGAGATGTCCTGCTCACCTTGATTGCGTCCCGGTTGACGAAATGTGCGCGCGAAAGTGACAGTGTCGCACGCCTGTCCGGCGACGAGTTCACGATCATGATCGAGAACCTGGCTTGCGTGGCGGATATGGATGCATTATGTGAACGCATCCTGGCGGCGATGAAACAACCGCTATCGATTATGGGTCGCGAAGTCTTTATCACCGCGAGCATCGGCACGGCGATGTATCCTGATGCCGATAATGAGCCCATTGATCTCTTGGTCAAAGCCGACGCCGCGATGTATGAGGCAAAACGTAGCGGTCGCAATACGTATCGCCATTACGCGTCCGGCATGCATCTTTATTCGCAGGACCGCATGGCGCTTGAAACCGATTTGCGTGGGGCGGTGGCCCGCAAAGAGTTCGAACTGTTTTACCAGCCCCAGATTGAACTTGAAACCGGTCGGCCCGTTGGGATTGAGGCGCTGATACGCTGGCGCCATCCAGAGCGCGGACTGCTCACCCCGATTCACTTCATTGATATCGCCGAAGAGACGGGGCTCATCGTACCGATCGGGAAATGGGTGCTTGAGGAAGCGTGCAGACAGCATATGGTATGGGTCGCAAGCGGCCTCGAACCGATGCGCATGTCGGTCAATATCTCCGCGATGCAGTTTTATCAGACCGGCTTCAGTGATATGGTTCGTCGCTTGCTTACGGACAGCGGCATGCGGCCGTCGTCGCTCGAGCTTGAATTAACTGAAAGCCTGTTCATGCATGATGTGGAGACGGTGCTTCGGATCTTGCTCGAACTGCACGACTTTGGGGTGAAGCTTGCCATCGATGATTTTGGAACCGGGTACTCAAACCTGAGCTATCTGAAGCGGTTTCCCATTGATCGGCTGAAGGTGGATCAATCGTTCATCCGTCATATCGATCGCGAGCCGGTCAACGTCGAGATCGTCCGTGCGATTGCAGCCCTCGGCAAGAGCATGGCGCTGGAATTGGTTGCCGAAGGCGTTGAAACCGATGGTGAACTGGCCCTGGCACGATCCAGCGGCTGCGAGTTTGTGCAGGGCTATCGGTATTCACGACCGCTTCCGGCCGCGAAACTCGAAGCGTGGGTGCGAGAAAATGCCCAGCTGCGTGTGCTTGCACCCGTGGCAGTCGCCTAGCCGACCCAAACCCGGTGTGCCATCCGGTATGAGCCCCAAGAACGCCGGGGCCTGAATTCCTTCAGTCGATTTGTCTGGTTTGCTCGGGGCGTGTGCACGACTCAGGGATTGTGTGCCTCGCGCAGGAAAAGCAGAATGCTGTTTCCTGCCCCCTTTCAGGTCGATTTCCCGATGAATCTGGTCAGCGCGACGCGCCATCGACGATGGGCACCGACCCTCTGGGAGATTCTGAGGGTCTTTCTTCAGCTTGGCCTCACATCCTTTGGCGGACCCATTGCCCATCTCGGCTACTTCCGCCGCGAGTTTGTAACAAAACGCGGCTGGCTGGATGAACACGCCTATGCTGACCTCGTCGCGTTGGGGCAGTTTCTGCCTGGCCCAGCGAGCAGCCAAGTGGGCATGGCATTGGGCTATTTGCGCGGAGGCATTGGGGGCGCTGTGGCCGCCTGGCTTGGGTTTACGCTGCCGTCGGCGCTCTTGCTCGTGGTCTTTGGGTTGGGGCTGCATGATCTCAGTGGCTGGATCGGAGGGGACTGGCTGCATGGACTTAAGGTGGTGGCGGTTGCCGTGGTCGCGCAGGCGCTGTGGGGGATGGGTCGCAGTCTCACACCTGACAAGGAGCGGGTTTCCGTCGCTGTCGCGGCCCTGGTGGTGGCGAGCCTGTTCCCCTCGTCCCGGGGCCAGGTTGCCGCCATCGTCGCCGCGGGCGTATTCGGTTGGCGGTTTCTCGTCTTGCCGGCGAGCCCGCTTGATGACCTTGCCCCGATGGGCGGGCGCCGCAGCGTTGGGGCAGTCTTTCTGGTCGCGTTCATGGCTCTGCTCGTTGGGCTGCCCCTGCTTGCAACCGAGAGCCCAAGCTATCCCTTGCACCTGGCTGACAGCTTTTATCGCGCCGGGGCCTTGGTGTTCGGTGGCGGTCACGTGGTGCTGCCGCTGCTTCAAGCGCAAGTCGTGCCGGCCGGCTGGGTATCGAATTCGGATTTCTTGGCAGGCTATGGGGCCGCGCAGGCCGTTCCGGGTCCACTGTTCTCATTCGCCGCATTTCTCGGAGCGGTTTCGTCACAGTCCCCGTCCGGTTGGGTAGGCGCAGGAATCGCCCTCATCGCGATCTTTTTGCCCGGCTTCCTGCTGGTACTGGGGGCGCTTCCTTTCTGGGAGCACCTGCGCCGTTACGAAGCGATGCGCCGTGCAATGCTCGGAATCAATGCGGCGGTCGTCGGTCTGCTGTTGGCGGCATTTTTTAACCCCGTCTGGTCGAGTGCGGTAACCGACGCAAAGGATTTCTGTCTCGCCGTCATCGCGTTTGCACTGCTCGTGTTCTGGAAGGTTCCCCCTTGGCTGGTTGTCATCTTCGCTGCAGTTGCGGCAGGAAGCGGCTTTGCCTAACCCTGCATTGACCGGCACGTAACGCTCACGGGCCCCGGGTGGGCTGTACACCGAGCGGCGCCACACGTTTGTGCCCAGCCGATCGGATCAGACCGGGCGCAAGACCGGGACCATGCGCCGTGGTGTGGTGACGTGCGCTGCCGCTTTGGCCTTCGCGCCGTAATCGGGGAGTTCACGGTAGTCTAGAATGGCTATTTGGATAGGGCTGAGCAACTGGGGGAGTCCCGCGTGCTAAATTCGCGTTCGTTTATCCGCCATTACCCCTGGCTACCATGTATCTGGATGATGCTCGGGAATGCGCCCGCGTGTGCGTCCATCGACGCGACACCGCCGCAGCCGGATATCGAGATCATCCGTGCCGAGTTTGGCCTGTTTAATCACACGGATTCCGGAGAACTCGCCTTCCATCCTTCACGCGTCGTTCCTTTCAAGGAAGGTCAACAATATGGCTGGTCCATCCTGTTGAGAACCACCCAGCGAAAGATCAAATGGCGCGAAGTCCTTACGTTGCCTTCGTCCCCGACGAGTTGGGAGGGCGATCTGCAAGGCGCCGTGCAGCGCATCTCCGCAGACCGGAGGACATCCATTATCGAAGGTGAAGTGACGCCGGTGAACGGCGTCATTGAGAACGTTTGGGAAGTGGCTCCCGGCGATCCCGTAGGACATTACGTCATCGAAGTGACGATCAATGGCGCCAACCAGCAGGTGTTTGAATTTGAGGTTCAAGGAACGCGAGGCCCGTTACCTAAACCTTGAACCGCGTGACACGCTGCATCGCAACCCCTCTGGATGAGGTATTTGGCGCCGCCAATGGGCGCGATGCTTCGCGGGGATCGCGCGTAAGGGGGCATACTTAGATTGTCCGGCAGGATTCTGCGGGGGCCCGAACGCGTTCCTCCGTTGCAACTTCATTGAGATCTTTCAATCGTGGCAGCACGCCCGGCAGCCGATGTGGCCCGCGTGCGGGCGTGTTCTCGCGGCACTGCAGGACCCGGAGGGGCCGTTGCCGATTATCAGAAAGTCGGGCGCGAGGCGGGAGGCTGCGGGCGTCCAGTGTTAGCCCCGGGCGAGGCAATCGCCGCAAAGCGGCGGCGCAGCGCAAGCCCGGGATGCGCTCCCGTGGCCAGGTGATCCTGAGCGGTGTGCCGGGGCTTGCCTGGCCCGATGGGTTCGGTTAAAGTCATCGTTAATTCGATATTACTGCAATTATGAAAACGACTCCCACTCTTGCCGTTGCGGCGCTCACGGCACTTGCCCAGGAAAGTCGCCTTGCGATGTTTCGGCTCCTGGTGCAGGCGGGGCCAGCGGGCCTCGTGGCGGGACAGATTGCCGCAACCCTCTGCGTTCCAGCGGCCACCCTGTCGTTTCACCTGAAAACCCTCGCTCAGGCGGGTTTGGTCCATGGTCACCCGGAAGGCCGCTTCGTTCGTTACGTCGCGGATTTCGACGCCATGCATGGCCTCATCGATTACTTGAGCGAGAACTGCTGCGGCAGCAGTGCTGCGGCCTGCGCACCGCAATCGATTGCATGCAATAAGGAGAAAATCGCGTGATGACGTCCGCTCACAAAACCGTCCTCGTCCTGTGTACTGGCAATTCGTGCCGTTCGCAGATGGCGGAGGTGCTGCTTAACCACGATCTGGCCGACCATGTACACGCCCTGTCCGCCGGCACGAAGCCTCAGCCCAGTGTCGCCGAGGGCGCGATTACCGCATTAAAGCGGCTGGGACTTCCCACCGAACACCTCCATCCGAAAGACGTGGCCGCCGTAATGGACCAGCGCATTGACCTGGTCGTCACGGTGTGCGACAACGCGAAGGAGTCTTGTCCTGTCTTCCCGAAGGCGGTGCGCAGCATCCACTTGCCGTTTCACGATCCCCACGGTGAGCCGATCGAGAGCTTCATTCAGGTGCGCGACGACATCCGCGCCCGCCTCGTGCCTGCGGTGCGTGAGGCCCTCGGCCTGTGAGCCTTTGCACCGAGGACGCCCGGTGCACAAGCCCGGCCAATCGAGGCGCGGACCTTGGCGGCGGTGGGATGCGGCGCAGGGTCTGGCAGAACGGAAGACGGGGGGCACGGTTAGCGCAATTTTGGTCCCGTCCATGCCGTCTCTCCGGGTTCAACGATCGACAAAACCAAGGAACGGACGCTGCAGCGCGCAGCCGCGGAATGTCGGCGAGGGCCTGAAATGAATTATTCCAGAAGACTCGTTGCCGAAGCCCTTGGCACCGCCTTTCTTCTCGCCGTGGTGATTGGCTCGGGAATCATGGGTGCGCGCCTTGCCGCGGGCAACGTGGCTCTGGCCTTATTGGGCAACACCGTATCGACGGGAGCGGGCCTTGTGGTCCTGATCCTCACCTTTGGGCCCATCTCGGGTGCCCATTTCAACCCGGCGGTCACACTGGCCGACGCCTGGCAAGGGGGGCTGCCGTGGCGCGAGGTTCCGGGATACGTGGCAGCGCAGTTCCTGGGTGCCTTCGCAGGGGTGATGGTGGCACATGTGATGTTTGGTGAACCGCTGTTCTCCGCCTCCGAACACGCTCGCGCAGGTCCAGCGCAGTGGTTCAGTGAGTTTGTTGCGACGTTCGGGCTGCTGGCCGTCATCTGGGGCTGCGTCCGTACAAGACCCAATGTGGTGGCCTTCGCGGTCGGCCTCTACATTACTTCGGCGTACTGGTTTACCGCCTCCACCTCGTTTGCCAATCCTGCCGTGACTTTGGCCCGTGCCGCCAGCAACACGTTTGCCGGCATTCGGCCACAGGATGCGCCTGGATTTATGGTCGCCCAACTCCTGGGCGCCTTCGCCGCCACCGCCGTGTTCCGCTGGCTGGTCCCGGCCTTGCCCGATCGGGCCGAGGATGTCGTAGTGCCCCACCACGAGCCGGCGCGGGACGGCGCCCGACGCCCTTAGACTGGCCCCCTGGCCGGCTTCTGCCGACCGTGCCCGACTTCGTTTGGGACCGGCCGTCCTTGGGGCGGAGTGGCCCCGTGGGTCTGAGTTGCTGGGAACTCACGCCTTTAGGTCATTCCTTCACCATCGAGCTGCTTTAATAATTCCTCCTGGCGGTAGCGTGCTGCCCTGACCGTGATTCCATACAGTTGGGCAACCCGGTCGATCGGAACCGACAGCAACAGCTCGGCAAACGCGCGATCCCGGGGATTAAGCCGGGCGAGCCGTTGCCGCTTGAGGGATTGGATCTGGGAGTCCCGCTCCGCAGCCTCTTCCTGAGTGATCAAGGCGAGCAGGGGATCGAGCGGCTCCTGGACATGCGGGGAGCCCAGCAGCCGTTCCCGCAACCAGGGCGTTTCGGCTTCCAGGCCGTCTGCGTCCCCGACCGGGCTGTCGAATCTGACGGAGACCGGGTAACGGAGCGTCATGCCCCACAGGCGTCCCATGACGTATTGCCGGGGTGAGCCCAGGCGCGGGTCATAGCTGCACTGGTCGCTGACAATACACCAGCACAGCAGGCGGGCCTCCTGGCGTACGTCCTCAATGGAGAGGGAACAACATCCCGCAACACTTCGCAACTCACTTTGGTCGAGTTCGGCGTAAAGCGCGTCGAGCGCGTTCGTGCTCATGCGGCCTGCCATCCCAGGTTCCGGCACTGGGCGAGCGCCGCCAGCGCGAGCTCGCGAATGACCTCAACGCCCCCGGCCTCCTGGATCCAGGGCGAGGGTACGGCCATCGAGATGACCGTATGCCTTGGGTCATCGACCGAGCCGGTGCCCGTGCCGTCCCCACCTGCTGCCGTGACTTCCTCGCATCCATCCCGCGCCGCGGGGCTGGGCGCGGGATCCGGTGCACGCTCGGCCTTAACGCAGGCGTCCTCTGCCGCCGCGGCGTGGGTCGTCGGCGATCCCGCCGGGCCGCTGGGTGTTTGGCCGGGCGCCGAGGCCTCCCCGCTTGGCGCCCCAGCGGTGCGATACTTCTGTCTCAGGTGGGCGCACTTCGTCGATGTGATCCGCTCGCCGGAGTCGAGGAGTTCGCGCCGAGCCCGATCGGGCAGCGAGCGAAAGTGCGCGAGCGTATCTACACTCTCCAGTCGTCCCGTCTCAAATAACGCACGGTAGGCAGGGTTGGCCGCGACCTCGTGACCGCGCACCCAGTCGACCCGCTTACCGAGCGCCTGGGCGATCGCTGCCGTGCCCAGCCCCGCCGCGAGCATTTCGCTGATCGCGTCGACATACTCCAGCGGTGCCAGATCGCGGTGATGGGCATTCTCCGAGCACTGCACCACCTTCCGCATGAGTTTCTCCGTGCGGGTCGGGAGAATCAGGCACGGTACGGCTTGTAGTCCTGCGAGACGGGCGGCGCGCCAGCGGCGCTCACCATAGAGGATGGTACACACGCTGCCCACCTCTTGACGTACGAGTATCGGCTGGAGGACGCCCACCGACTTGATGCTGGCGGCGAGTTCCGCCAGCGCATCGGCATCGAATTCCTTGCGCGGCTGTTCCGGGTCAGGTCGGATCTGCTGCACGGGGATTTGGCGCAGTTGGGCGGGAGCGGGATCGAAGAGGGTACTCATGTCGTGGTCTCCGAGAGGGCGGCGGGGGTCTTTGCGCAGTTACCGGGCCGAGTGCCCGGCGTAAGTGGCCGTTGCCGGGACAGGCGGCGTGGCGCGATCATGGGTTTGGCGGTCGCAATGGCGGGGCTTAAGAGCGAGTTCCGCATGGGCTTGGATTAGCTGGGTTTGACGACCATCAGATAGAACACGGCTGCCATGGCCAGAAAGGCCGGGTAACCCAGCCATTCCCAGACGCGCGCGTAATGCCAATAGCGCCTCGGCAGGGCGCTTGCATCGGCGATCGCCTTCGACGCGAGGTCTCGCATGCGCAGTTGCAGCCACACGACCGGCAGCCAGCAGACCCCTGCCAGCAGATACAGCGCGATGGCGCCGGCGATCCACCCGGTCTTCAAGGTCCAACCGGCACGTTGCATGAGCCACACGCCGGATACCGGCTGAAAGATCATCGCTGGCAGAGTAAACCAGGTGTCGGCCCGCACCACAAGGCGGCTCACCACGCCGATGGCTTCACGATTTCCCGTACGATGGGTAAAGAAGAGATAGAAGGCACTGCCAAACCCCGTCCCGACCAACGCAACGGATGACAGGATGTGCAGCCACTTCACCACGAGATAGGGAATCATGGGGCGTCCTCCTCGGCCAAGAGTTGGACGAGCAGGGCGGCCACCGCCAGATTCTTGAGTATGGGTCCAAAGGGGTGAATCGTGAACATCGGAAGTCGCCACGCAACCAGCAGGGAATAGCAGCCAACGAGCGCCAGCTGAGTGAGCCACAGCCGGCGTCGTGGACGCAGGACCGTGAGTAGCCCCATGAGCAAATCCAGCGCGGTTAGACCGAAGAGGACCAGCAAAGCCGGTGCCCCCGTGATCCCGAACGGTGCCAGCAGGGCGAGGCTGTCGTTGACGGGAAATAGTGCTGCTGAGAACACGGCTGTGGCAAGCCAAATTATGGCGAGCACCGCCCGCAGCAACGGCTTGCGCCAGCAGGCGAAGGCGCGCAGGCGAAGCAGTTCCGCGTCGTTTGGCCGGATGAACTGCTCGGGCGCGGTCAGGGGCCGATGGAGCAGCGCCAGGGCAGCAGTTGGATCGCCGGTGTTCCCGGATCGTAGCATCGCCCAGGTCGTGGCACTCAGAAGAGAATTAGGGATCAGCCCGGAAATTCGTGCACCCAGCGCCATGAGGGGCGCCGGGATGGACACGACCCGCGCCGGGGCAAGACCGAGGCCAGCCCGATACGTCGCGAGCCAATCTGCGTACGACAGCCTGCGGGGGCCAGGAAGCTCGAGCAGGCCACCGCCGCATGGCGCACCTTCTATCAGGCGTACCACAGCTTCAACCACATCGTCGACATGGACGGGTTGCACCTCCCCGGCACCACGGGGGTGCGCCTGCAGCGGCAGGCTGGCAAGGGTCAGGAAAAAGCGCGTCGAGGCGCCGTTCGGTCCGTAGATCAGCCCGGGGCGCAGCACAACGCCCGCTGCCCGCGTCTTGCGCAGCACCGCGTCCGCAGCGCGCTTGCTTGAAAGATAGGGGGTGCTCGCCGTGCCGAGCGCCGAGATCTGCACCACACGGCGAACGGCCGCCTGCTGGCACGCCTCGAACAAGGCGGCCGGGGTGCGGTGGTGGATTCGATCGAAGTCGTCCGGCTGTTGCTCGCGCAAGATGCCCACCGCGTTGATCACCGCATCGATGTTGGCAAGTCGCGGGAGCCAGGCGGCGACCGTCGTGTCCGCCCGGTAGTCCATGGCCAGGTCACCGGGATGGCGAGGGGTATGAACCCCCCGCGTCACGCGGTGTCCCCCGCGCATCAATTCGACGGCGAGCGCACCACCGACAAATCCGTCGGCACCACAGAGGAGAATGTTCATGCTTCCGCCCCGCCGCCTGGGTTGCCTGCCATCAGAACGCGCGCGCGAACAGGGACAAACAAGCACGCGTGGGTCAGGACCAGCATGACGTCTCTGGGCATCGCACAGATGGCACGGCTCGCGCCCTGATCTCCGCAGCGTCGCGCGATGCATCGGGCCGAACCTCCCTCGAAACCCAGGTGTTCGCGGCGCTCGCGCGGGCTGGCGCCGGTGCGAGCGCCGGCCTGGTGCCAACCGGTCATTGGGCCACTGCGCGCATCGATCGAGCCGCCGGGGTGACGTTGGTTATCCAGGATCGCCTCCTCTAATATCAGTAAGTACTGTAATAACAGAAATATACGAACAAAAAAACACGCTTAGCCCTTGGCGTCGCGTCGTACGAAGTCTCGGACCCGCGCGCCGAGCTTCAGCACCTTCATCAGGGTTTCCGGTTCCAACCGTAGCATCTCGTCGGCCCAGTGGGTGAGGACGTGGACGAACTGCTGGGTCTCCTGGATCCGTTTGCGCGTTCCTGCGGATTCGCTCCGCATTGCGTTACCGCTAAGCAATTCACTCAGCAACGCGAGGGTCGGATCGATCTCGCGCTGCTTGCGGCCCATCACAATCAGTTTGAACAATTCCCAGACATCTTTGGAGGTGTCAAAATGATCGCGCCGGTCACCCAAGACGTGCTCTACCCGTACCAGTTTCCACGCAACCAGCTCCTTTAGGCTCGTGCTCACATTGGAGCGCGCGACTGACAAGGTGTCGGCAATCGTCTCAGCAGCAAGGGGCGCTTCGGAGAGATACAGCAGGGCGTGAATCTGCGCGACGGTGCGGTTCACGCCCCAGCGGGCGCCCATTTCACCCCAATGGAGGATAAAGCGTTCGGAGATCGGCGTGAGTTTCATGGCCCCAGTATAGTTATACTGTTATTTCTGTCAATACAGAAATTAACGAAACTCACACGTGTCGCTACTGCAAGCATTCTGGAAAACCTGGGGCGAGGGGCGACGGGATGTCGGGGGAGGAAAATGCCGGGGCACGAGGGCGCCGGCTTGCC
>JBKQNQ010000498.1:0-3741 GCA_052145875.1 Thiobacillaceae bacterium | reverse complement strand
CATACCAGCGAGCCGCTTCGAATATGCTGGCTTTGAGAAGCTGTTTCATTCTAACCTCCTCAGAAACACTTCGATCCGCCCTGAAGATTTGAGAGCACATCTCTCACGATCTTTTTTTGTGCGCGGGCCGCCGTCACTGTTCATCTTCAGAATAGAGTTGTGATCTCAATTTCAGGACATTCAACGCCTTCGCAGGCGAGGGCAGAAAAAGAATGAGATAGCGGTATCATTATTGACGAAGTGTTTCGTCAAAGCAATTGCCGACCGGTACTCACTTGTAGGTATACCTCCGAATTCGCAGCCTCCATCGCACATATTTCTGGTACCTTCTCTCGGTACTTGGACGGATACCGTCTCTCGGTACTTGGAGATGCGGTTGTCGATGAAGGTGGCGCAGCTTTGAAAGTATTGGTCGCCAATAAATTTCTCTTCAACAACGGCGGCTCAGAGGCCGTGATGTTCCAGGAAAGAATGTTCCTGACGAACACCGGTACAGAAGTTGTCGACTTCGCGATGCAGCACGATCGGAATATCCAATCGCCGTACGCGGCGCATTTTGTGTCTCGCAAGGATTATCGGAGCGGTCGCAGTCTCGGCAAGATAAGCAGCGCGCTCTCGTTGATCCACTCACCCGAGGCCGTGAGCAAACTCGCATCTCTGATCGACGAAACACGGCCAGATCTGATGCATTGTCACAATATCTATCACCAGATGACTCCATCGATCGTCGGTGTAGCCAAGTCGCGAGGGATTCCGGTCGTACTGACGCTGCACGATTCGAAGCCGGTGTGTCCAGTGCATACCCTTATGCGCGCTGGCAAATTGTGTGCGTTGTGTCTCGACGGAGACTTCCATCATGTCCTGTCAAATCGTTGTGCTGACGGTTCGATAGCGCAAAGCGCCGCGCTTTACATGGAAGCCGTCATTCAACGCTGGCTAGGAAGCTACGAAAAGGTGGACCGCTTTCTGGCGCCGAGCGGATTTATGCGGGATTCGGTTTTACGCCGGTTCTCCGCGGACCGGGTGAAGCTGCTCTACAACGGTGTGGATGTGCCGAACGTTTCGGCGAACGGCCGGGACAAGGGATACGTGCTTTATTGCGGTCGGCTTGCGCCGGGAAAGGGCGCTGAAACCTTGCTGCGCGCCCACGAGGCCGCCGGATGCAAGTGGCCACTCGTCATTGCCGGCACGGGCCCGCTGAAGGATGCCCTGGAGCAGCAGTTTACGCGCAATGTCCGGTTTGCGGGCCAATTATCCGGCGAGGCATTCAGAACGGCGATCGCTGAAGCCGCTGTGGTGGTCGTGCCTTCGGAGTGGTGCGAGAACTGCCCGATGTCGGTGCTGGAGGCGATGGCCTACGGCAAGGCGGTCATAGCGACCCGCATAGGCGGCATCCCCGAACTTGTGACCGATCAGGTGACGGGGTTTCTGTTTCAGCCCGGAAACACGGAAGAGCTCCGAATACATCTTGAGTGTCTCATGGACGACGCTGCGCGCCGAGCACGAATGGGAGTTGCCGGAAGGATCCGCGTGGAAAAGGACTTTTCTATCGAGAAGCATAACGCAGAGCTGATGAGCGTCTACCAGTCACTGGTGAGCCATTGAGCGGCGTGCATGACGGCGAGGAATGCAAATGGACCTCACAATAATATCCACGTATCGCTGCAACTCGAAATGCCAGATGTGTTACATTTGGCAAAATCCGACCGATCCAAAAGAGGAAGTCTCGCTTGAGACCCTCGCTAAGCTTCCAGCGGGGTTCGATAACCTGAATATTTCCGGCGGGGAACCAACCCTGCGGAAGGATCTGGCCGAGATGGTGGACCTGCTCCATCCCAAGGCCCGGATCATAGAGATCAGTTCGAACGGACTACATCCCGAGCGCCTCCTCCCCATCATCAAGAAGCACCCAACAGTCCAGGTTCGCTTTAGCCTCGAGGGTGACGAGGTCACCAGCAACACCATTCGCGGCGAAAAAGACGGTTATGCCACCAAGGTGGCCGGGCTTCGAATGCTGCAGGAGGCAGGCGGGCAAGATCTGGGGTTCGCCTTCGTCATCCAAGACGAGAATGTGGATCAGCTCGTGCGGACCTATGAATTTGCGCGTTCAATGGGGTTCGAACTCGCAACTTCGGCGCTGCACAACGCGTGGCAATTCTACAAGAACGACAACCACTTCTACGATCGCGTCGCGGTGGCGCGACAAGTGGAAGGGCTTATCACTGGGATGCTCAAAAGCAGCAAGCCAAAGAACTGGTTTCGCGCCTATTTGAATTTGGGTCTGATCAAGAAAATCCTTGGCCAACCGCGACTGATACGCTGTACCGCGGGAACGGGCTTTGCGTTCATCGATCCCTGGTCCGATGTGTGGGCTTGCAATGTGCGGTCGGACTTGCCGCTGGGCAACCTGGCGAAGCAGTCTTGGAATGAGATCCTGGCAAGTGACGCGGCCAAGAACTCGGTCGCTAAAGTGCACGCTTGCGGCCAGAATTGCTGGATGGTGACCACCGCGCGCACGGCAATGCGCTCGACGCTGATCCCCCAGGCGCCGAAGATGGGACCGCTGGCGTGGGTGTTGAAGAACAAGTTAAAAGTCGCGCTCGGCAAGTCTATTTGTTTCGATCAATACATTGATTACTCCAACGTACTGCCGACTCCGCGCATTCAGCGAACGTCATTCCTGGAGAACAAAAAAAAGCCCCAGCTGGTGCGCGGGAGAGATTCTGTCGACGCTCGATACCCCCTCAAGGAATTCACAAACAATTAGGAGGGTGCAGTGAGTGCAGATCATTTGCTGCGGGTGGTCATGCTAGGCTTGCGTGGCTTTCCCGATGTCCAGGGCGGAGTGGAAGCTCACGCGGAGCATTTGTGCCCCTACCTCAGGGAGTTGGGTTGCGATGTCGAAGTGATTGTTCGTTCCTCCTATATGCCCCCTGACCGGGGTAACGAGTGGCACGGGGTACGCTACTTGCGGGTTTGGTCCCCAAAAGGCTCGGGTCTCGAGGCGATAGTTCATTCGTTTCTCGGGGTGCTGGTGGCGGCATGGCAGCGGCCGGACGTATTGCACATCCAGGCCATCGGGCCAGCCTTGATGGCGCCGCTCGCGCGGTTCCTCGGACTGCATGTTGTCGTGACCCACCACGGCCCGGATTACGAACGTGAGAAATGGGGCCCGCTGGCCAGACTGGCGCTGCGTGCCGGCGAGGCCTGTGGCATGCGGTTTTGCAATGGTCGCATCGTGATCTCCCAGACGATTCGGAATCTTGTACGTGATAAGTACGGTCTGAACTCGGACCTTATTCCAAACGGCATCACCTTGCCTGAAGTGCCGGGGAGCACTTCGGTGCTGCAGAAGTTTGGGCTCGTGGCGGGCCGATACGTGTTGATGGTGAGCCGGCTGGTGCCGGAGAAACGGCACAATGACCTGATCGAGGCCTTGGCCGACGCCAAACTCGATGGATGGAAGCTCGTGTTGGTTGGAGCTTCTGAGAACCCCGACGCCTATACTGCAGCGTTGGCGGCGCGCGCTCAGGCGACCGCCGGGGTGGTCATGACGGGTTTTCAGAGCGGACTCGCACTGCGGGAGTTATACGCCCATGCAGGCGTTTTCGTTTTGCCATCCTCGCACGAAGGCTTGCCGATCGCTTTGATGGAGGCCTTGAGCTTCGGTCTGCCGGTGGTGGCCAGTGACATTCCCGCTCATTTGGAGATCGGATTGGATGATGCGCACTATTTCCCTTT
>JBKQNQ010000497.1:0-9182 GCA_052145875.1 Thiobacillaceae bacterium | reverse complement strand
AATCAACGCCCCGCGGGCGAAATCATGAAACCGCTGGTCCACGGACTCACCCAGGCAGACATGGCTGCGGTCACCACCTATCTTCAGGGAATCTCAGCAAAATAACGTGGGACAGGTTCAAACCAGGCTGATGGCCCGCCGCTGAAAAGCGCCGAACGCATCCATGTCGATAGCAGTACAAGCCTTGCCAGGATGAGCCGAGCACGTTCAACGCTGCGGCTCGCTGACAGGCGTCTACCTACAAGTGCGTATGTGCTTGGTAAATTACCCCGCGAGGGTGAGCTCAAGGAATATGAGCTCGGATTGTCAGGCTAAGTCTTGGCCCAGAATAATACGAAAGCAGATTCATGGACACGAGGTACTTGTCCTCATGTCCATTTCGATTCACGCCCCGAAAGGGGATCGAGCAATGGCATCGAAATTGAAGTATTGAATTGATCCGATTTTGGGTCACCAATTCGGCATCGGCCAACGTTGGCAGCAACAGAGAAATATGCTGCTCCTTCAATTCCTCAAACCAATAGCCAAACATTTGCTCGACAGGACCATCGCTGTCCTGAATGTATCCTCGTTCGTCGAGCCAAACGGCGCATTGCGGGGCATGCTGTGGCTTCGCCGAAATCGGGCATCGCGGAGCCAGAAAAGATTCATCTGTCGTTATGAATTGAGTTGCGCGTTTCATGCTGTCGGTACCTCGTGGTTTGTCACTGCTGCAGGCTCACGTTCAGCTTCAAGCTTGTCGTCACGTCCACGACCTAACCGGAAGCCACGAGCTTCAGCCTTTAAATAGCCCTCCAATGCGATCAGGTGCAATAGGACACCATGGGAGGACGCTGACTCGGTAGTGCTTGGCATGGGAGATGCCATTATCTTTCGGACGTTGGATTTCATCTTGTCTCCTCGTACACTTGATCGCCCTACATTCGGGCGATGACCGGAACACGTCCTTTCCCCAGACGGGTCGAAGTTGGGTCCAAGTGCTCGTTGCATCGCGTTGCGCAACGACTCAGCGCTTTGTTGCACTCAGCAGCCACTCAGACCACTGATTTCTGTTCACGCACCTTGAGAAAACTTGGTTCGCAAATTGCATTGGCCAGTTCATCCTGCATGCCAGGAGCTCGTATTCTTCGATTAAGCAAGCACAGTGCCATGTCTCTATCGATTGGGTTCTAAGTGATTAGCTGTTGATAAATGGTCTGGCTCGTGGCGCAAAATCTGATCACTGTGCAAAATTTGTTCACATCTCATGCACACCATAGAACCCCGTCGTTGATTCGCGGAGCAATCGCAAGGCAATCGCCCAGTCATTGAAGGTGCACTCCCGTTCTCGTGTACCCGCATTACGTGGAAGAGCTGATGCGGACAAATCGGAGAGTCGATTGGGTGACTACCACTGCATTGGACGCGTCGCCTTCCTATTCGGAGCGGGTCCAACATGGGTTTGCGAATAGCAAAGGATCCTTGTCAGGGGCTCAGGTCCCTCCGATGCGCATCCAAATGGATCCTGGCTGCGTATCCTGTTCAGGCGCATCCAGGAATCTCGGCACGGAAAGCCTCGCGCTTGCCGGTGTTAACATTCCGGGAATGGAGCCTTATCTGGACCGAAAGGAAGCCCAAATCGACCCTGATATGCAGTTACGCAATTGGGTTTTGCTTGTGGCCGCAGGCGATGAAACCGCCCTTGGGCGCCTCTATGACGCCACCCTGTCACGCGTCTACGGCCTTGCACTCAAGGTCTGCGGACGTCGCGACATGGCTGAAGACGCGGTTGTAGAGACCTACTGGCAGGCTTGGCGCGAGGCCACACGCTTCAATTCCGAGCGCGGCACCGTCATGGCTTGGCTTCTGATGATATGCCGTTCTCGCGCGCTGGATATGCTGCGCCGAAGGGATGACGCCGAATCGTACGCCGACCCCGAAGCGCTGGTGGTGGAGGCGATGGACGGTGCAGGCTCCCCACTTGAGCAATTGGTTTCCAACGAGGCGAGTGGATTCCTGAATGTTGCATTAGGCAGGCTTACCCCGATTCAGCGCCAACTGGTCGCGCTTGCGTTTTACAAGGGCTTGTCCCATCAAGAGATTTGCGACCACACCGGACTGCCGCTGGGCACGGTAAAGTCCCACTTGAAGCGCGCCCAGGACGGACTGAGAGCCGCATTGTCCCTATCGCCAGGTATGCATCATGACTGACAAAAGCGAGAAAACCGCCGCGCTTGAACTGGACCTGATGGAAGCGCTCGCTAGCCATGCAGCGCCCATTGACCCCGGACCCGATGCCGCTCAGCGTATGCGCGAAAAGCTCATGCAGCGTGTACGCGCGCCCGCGCCAGATTATCTCTTCGTTCACAGCCACCAGGGTGAGTGGGTCGCCCTGCTCAGGGGCGTGGACATGAAGCTACTACGCCAGGACGAATCGAGCCGCTCCTACCTTGTTCGCATGGCGCCGCGCAGCCGCATCCCTCCGCATGAGCACGCGCTGGATGAGGAAAGCCTCGTGCTTGAAGGCGAGGTTACGCTAAATGGCGTGCTATGTAAGGCGGGGGACTACCACATGGCTCCACACGGCCTGCCCCACGAGTGGGTCCGAACCGAAACGGGCTGCCTTCTTTATATTCGTGGCGCCGTTGACACGCGTGTTCATGAGTAAACACTTCAATTACCTGTTCATGGCGCTTGCCGCGACCATGGTGGCCGACAGTGCAATGGCCTTGCAGCCCTACGTCGCGCCGGTCTGGCTGCCGGGCGGCAATCTGCAAACCCTTTACACAGCGGCCTTCCTGCATGGCCCTCACGTCACGTATCGGCGCGAACGTTGGGAGTGGCCCGATGGGGATTTCATCGACGCCGACTGGGTGGATGCGGAACCGACAAATGCGCCGATCGTCGTCCTGTTTCATGGCCTGGAAGGCAGCTCGCAGAGCTTTTATGCACGCGACCTGATGGGAGCCGTCAAGAAGAAAGGCTGGCGCGGTGTGGTCCCACATTTTCGTGGCTGTTCGGGCGAACCGAACCGGCTGCCCCGCGCCTACTTTGCTGGGGATGTCAATGATATCGAGGCGATGCTCAAACATGTAAAGGACCAGTATCCGAATGCACCGATTTACGCGGTTGGCGTCTCGCTTGGTGGCAATGCCCTGCTCAAGTGGTTGGGCGACGCCGGCGGGCATGCTGCCACACTGGTCAAGGCCGCGGTGGCCGTATCCGCACCACTGGACATGAACGCGGCGGGCCATGCCTTGGATCGCGGGTTTAACCGAGCGACCTACACGGCCCGTTTCCTGATCACGCTCAAGAACAAGGCACTCGAAAAAGCACGCCGCTTTCCCGGCGTGCTCGATGCCCAGGCCATCGCTGCCGCAACCACATTCAAGCAATTCGACACGGTGGTGACAGCGCCACTGCACGGCTACAAGGATGCGGAAGATTATTGGACCCGCACGTCGAGCAAATCCGGACTAAAAAACATCGTTGTGCCCACGCTGGTCATTAACGCGAAGAATGATCCCTTCCTGCCGGCGTCGGCCCTGCCTGGCCCACAGGACGTCTCGGAGCACGTCACGTTGGAACAACCCGACGAAGGCGGGCATGTTGCTTTTCCGAACGGCCCTTTCCCCGGCAACATTGACTGGCTGCCGGAGCGGGTGGTGGCGTTCATGACTTCGATCCCGTAGAAATCTTGTCACATCGCGTTGAGCCCAATTGCCACATTCGAGTCTCATCAAGACGCCAACCATGCCCAATGCGTATCGCGTGGGGAACTGAATGCGATGCTCAGACGGCTTCGTGACCACCTTGGATGCAAGGGCTCGGTTTGCATCGTTCCTTCAGCGGGTGGATCACAGTGACGGAACCTTTTGCGCCCATCAATTGGGGGCTCGCCCGCGCTTAGTGGCATCGCTCTTCCCGAGCGCGATCATCGGCTCTCGGCGAACTCGCTTAGGGCAAAGTCGTGCCATCTGTTAAACGCGAAGCCCGTGCCGGTAACTCTTTTTTTAACTCTTTTTTGCGAACCGGCCACGGAAGCAAACTGCATGCAGCGGTTTAGCCTGCCCCCCGCTGGCGGGCGTAATTGCGGAGCCTGCATCGGGTCGCGCGTCAACATAATGCGCGCGCAGCGCCGCGAGCCCCGGCTGCAGGCGCGCACCCGAGCAGGGAAGGCGCTTACCCGTTGATCGGGCAAGCGCTCGGGTTATTTCGGCGTAGAACCTAAATGGGGTCGCCGGATCTACTATGGAAGACGTCCCATCCTTGGCCTGGGGTGGGCATCATGGATGTCGCTTCATAGCTGGCGGGGACATTTCCAATACCGCCAAGCTTGTAAATCTCGAACCCCTGGGTCGGTGCTGACTTCATCGAGGTGCCCATATAGCCCTGATCGTAAGTGGGCAGCGGCTCACCCACGTTGCTGTGGAACACGTCGTAGCCTTGGCCAGGCCACTGGGTATCGGCCGCAGAACGTTGCGGTACCACGAGCGCAAACACCCCGGCGGCGAGAACGCTGACTGCAGAAGTGAATTTTATGACTTGCATGATCGATAACCTCCATAAAGATTAAAAATAACAGCGGGTTGTTAGCGAGCCCGCCGCAGGGACACCAAATAAAGCGATCGTCCCCTGTCTCCCCATGAAGCCTTGCTTTCTATTCGTAGATCATTTCCAGATCACATTGAACCTACTCGCATAGCAGGAATCCAAGGAAAACTTCAGATCTGGTACTAATCTAAGCAGTAAGCATCCGCGCGGCCCGATGAGCCTAATTGACCGTGAGACAAGCGATGCTGAATCAATCAGGCTCAAGATTTGGTCGGTGACCTCATGCATTCCTTACGCAAGGAATTAAGGATCAGATGCGTTTCCTACGACTGATTTTTCTTCTGCCGTTCTTAGTGGTCATTACGCACGTGCACGCGGCCGCTCATGCCCAGCTCGATTGGTCAAGGTGGGTGGTGAAAGTGGATGTCATTGAGCAGAATGGCACGACTGAGATGGGGTCGGGCGTCATACTGTCCCCGCTGCGCGTTGTCACAAATTGCCATGTGGTGCGTGATGCCAGAGCCATAAAGCTGTCTCATGGAAGTGACAGTTGGGAGGCGAGGTTGGAATCGGGCGATGAGTACCGTGATCTCTGCTTTCTGGTGGTGACGCAACCGATTGGAAATCCGCCGGCGGTTGGGGGCGCCGAGAGAATCCGGGTCGGCATTCCGGTCTATGCGGTAGGGTATTCCAATGGAACCTTCAGAGTCAGTTCGGGCAATGTCAAGGGTTTGTACCTTTGCGCCTGCGATGGTGGGCGCGTGATTCGTGTGTCGGCGCCCTTCGATCCAGGGGCGAGTGGGGGCGGCTTGTTCGACGCTACTGGACACCTCTTGGGTATCCTCACATTCAAGTCTGTTTCCGGCGGCGAGTTCCATTTCGCCGTACCGGTGGGGTGGATGAAAATGCTTGGCGAGACAGCACCGGGCAATGGCTCAGGTAAAGGCAGCTTTTGGGAAAACATCGCTGCTTCCAGTAATTATTTTCTGGTGGCCTGCGACCTTCGAGCGAGGAAGGACTGGAGCGGGTTATTAAAGGTCACGCTCGACTGGACTCGTCAGGAACCCGATAATCCCGAGGCGTGGATGTCGCTTGGGCGAGCCCAACTGAATCAGGGTCAAAAGGAGGCAGCAGCAAAGGACTTTCAGCGCGTGCTGCAACTGGATTCCACCCATGCCGAAGCCACCTGGGAATTGCAGAAGCTGGAACTCGATCTCGATCGTACCCTGACCCGCTAGGGGGAAGCTTTCCATACTCCATTGAAGACAGTTTTTTGTCGGCTTTGCAGTGTCGGATGGGTGACCCGGACGCGTCAGAACGTGGCTTCCGTCCCTGCCCGCTCTCACTGAGCGTCTCCCCACTTCCGGCAGTGACCAGGTGCGAATTTCGACTGCTCGGATCTGTACCGCGTGGCTGGCAATGCGCGTAACCGCCGTCGACTCACGACGATGCGTACGGACGATCAATACGAGGTTCCGGCAGGTAAGAAGATGGCGACGCCGAGCTGCGAGACGGCAGTCGCCCTATCGGCGCGGCTGGGAGAAATTCATCGGCTACGGCAATGGTCTTTGATAGCCGGGGGTTGGCCATGCGTCCCGGGCCCGGATGGCCCGGGCTTTCCACAGCACAAGCTCGTTACGGACGCGTCGAGTAATCCGGCCGCCGTCCCACCGACAGCGCCCGCGCCGCGGATAACGGATTGGCTTCCAGGATGGGTGTGGAAAGTCTCCTGCCGAGCCCCGCAGGAACTTGAAAGCAGGTGCGGCCGAAACACGGCGGCAGCCTGCAGGACAGGCCGCGATGTGGATCCTAGCCTGGACGCGTATTTTGCTTGCGCATCGATCATTGCCTTTGTGTCCGGTAGGGTTCTTAGGCGCATCGGAAGCCGCGCTTCCAAATAAAACGGCGCAACCCAGGCGCGATCTTTGGCAGCATGCCTGTACGGCGCTCATTGCCGCTCTCGATGACCAAACCCCCGCGCAATTACATCATGTTGTGATATATGATATCAAGACACAGAAAACTGAAAATAAACTTGACTTGGCTACGATATGTTGTAATGTAGGCAGCGCATAAGTCAATATATTGATAAATAAGGAGACGAGGATGGAAGCAGCGATCGTGGCACTGCCGCGCGAAGTCATCAAGCGCAATGGGCGGCGCGGCGTGTTTGATACCCTTAAGATCCGTTCGGCCGTTCTGCGCGCCGGGCAGGCTACCGGTGAATTTGGTGAGTCCGAGGCAGATCTCCTTACCGCCCAGGCGGTGAAGGTGTTGAGTCACAAGTTTCGAGGACTGCCACCTGGCATCGAGAGTATCCAGGACGTCGTCGAGCAGAGCTTGATCGCGGCCAATCACCTCAAGACAGCGCGAGCCTACATCGTTTATCGGGAGACCCATAAGAAGCTACGCGAAGACCGCAAGACCGTTGTCGATGTGGAGGCATCGATTAACGAATACCTGTCGCGTCAGGACTGGCGGGTTAGCGCCAATGCCAATCAGGGTTATTCACTGGGTGGGTTGATTCTGAACGTCTCTGGCAAGGTGGTCGCCAATTACTGGTTGAATCATGTCTATCCGCCGGAGCTGGGGGAAGCGCACCGGCAGGGGGCACTCCACATCCATGATCTCGACATGCTGGCTGGCTACTGTGCGGGCTGGTCACTGCGTACCTTACTGCACGAAGGCCTCAATGGCGTGCCGGACAAGGTTGAAGCAGGGCCGCCCAAACACATGTCGAGCGCGGTTGGCCAGATTGTCAATTTCCTCGGCACGCTCCAGAACGAATGGGCCGGGGCGCAGGCGTTCTCATCGTTCGATACCTACATGGCACCCTTCATTCGCAAAGATGGAATGAGTTACGAGCAGGTGCGCCAGTGCGTCCAGGAGCTCATCTACAACCTCAACGTGCCGTCGCGCTGGGGCACGCAGACACCCTTCACCAATCTAACATTTGATTGGACCTGTCCTGAAGACCTGCGCGAACAGGTGCCGATGATCGGCCGTGAAGAGATGCCGTTCACCTACGGCGAATTGCAGCCTGAGATGGACATGATCAACCGCGCCTACATCGAGGTGATGACTGCCGGTGATGCGAAAGGGCGGGTGTTCACCTTCCCGATCCCAACCTACAACATGACACCGGATTTTCCCTGGGAATCGGAGAACGCAGATCGCCTGTTCGCCATGACCGCGCGTTATGGTCTGCCCTACTTTCAGAACTTCATCAACTCCGAGATGAAGCCCAACCACATTCGCTCGATGTGCTGCCGACTGCAACTGGACTTGCGCGAGTTGCTCAAACGTGGAAATGGCTTGTTCGGCTCGGCCGAGCAGACCGGATCGGTCGGCGTCGTGACCGTGAATTGCGCACGCCTCGGATATGAGCAGCAAGGCGATGAGGCCGGGCTTTTGGGCCGCCTCGATGTATTGCTCGACATGGCGCGCAATGGCCTCGAAATCAAGCGCAAGGAAATCCAGCGGCTGATGGACAATGGGCTTTTCCCCTATACCAAACGCTATCTCGGCACACTGCGCAATCACTTCTCCACCATTGGCGTGAATGGCGTCAACGAGATGATCCGCAACTTTACCGCCGATGAACACGACATCACCACCGATTGGGGTCATGACTTTGCGGTACGGTTGCTCGATCACATTCGTACTCGTATAGCCGCGTTCCAGGAACAGACTGGGCACATGTACAACCTTGAAGCCACACCGGCGGAAGGCACCACGTATCGTTTCGCGAAGGAGGATATCAAACGCTACCCTGACATCCTGCAGGCTGGGACCGAGGACGCGCCGTATTACACCAACTCGACGCAGCTGCCAGTGGGCTACACGGACGACGCATTCGAAGCGCTGGAACGGCAGGACGAGTTGCAGCGTCGGTACACCGGTGGCACCGTGCTGCACCTTTATATGGCTGAGCGCATCACTTCAGCAGATGCGTGCAGAAAACTGGTGCGCCGCGCGCTGGAGCGCTTCCATCTGCCCTATATCACGGTCACACCGACCTTTTCCATATGTCCGAAACACGGCTACCTCGAAGGCGAACATGAATTCTGTTCGAAGTGCGACGAGGAAGCCCTTTCCCGCAAGCGCGCGGTTGCCGCCTAAACTCAACTTGAGGAGACCTGAATGAATGACATGACCCTGCCTTCCGCCGTCCAAGCCGCCATCACGCTCACGGACGCTGAACGCACGCGTTGCGAAGTGTGGACCCGTGTGATGGGGTATCACCGGCCCGTGACGACCTTTAACAAGGGCAAGCAGAGTGAACACCGCGAACGACGCTTCTACCTTGAGGAGCGTTGTAACCAGAGCTAGATCCTGAATGCTTAGGATCGGCGGATTCACTCCGCTGTCCACCAGCGACTGGCCCGGCATGCTCGCTGCAGTCGTGTTTTGTCAAGGCTGCCCGTGGCGTTGCCGTTATTGCCACAACCCGGCCTTGATCCCGATACATGGCGAACGCCCGTTGCATTGGCCCTCCATTCTGCAGTTCCTCCGGCGACGCCGCGGGCTGCTCGATGCGGTGGTGTTTTCCGGCGGTGAGCCGACGCTCCAGGCGGGACTAGAGGACGCGTTACATGAAGTGCGCGCGTTGGGGTTCAAAATCGGAATCCACACGGCTGGCATGTATC
>JBKQNQ010000496.1:0-2961 GCA_052145875.1 Thiobacillaceae bacterium | reverse complement strand
CCCAGTGCCAGCGCTCCGGTTCCTGGCCCCGGCGGCGCAAGACGGCGCTTTGGCCCCAGTCATCGCGCTCGCGAATGTTCCAAGCGTCCATCTGGATGATCATCTGGTAGGGTTCCAGAGTCAGTTCCAGTTGAGGCTTTTGGGTGGCGGCCTGTTGGTCCATTTGCGAGTGCAGCCGCTGGGCGCGTTGGCCTTGGCGGCGGGCTTCCCGATCCAAGGTGGCGCGGGGAAGCTTGACGCCCGTGAGGCGTTCGAGCACGACGCGGGCCTCCTCCACGGGCATTTTGCTAGCCAGCAGTGCCGCCATTTCCTGCACGGCAGGCGAGTAGCCAGCGGTTTCTTCCAGGCCCAGCGCGGTATCGGCGGGCACGCGCCATTTGCGACAGCGTTTGCAGTAGCCGCGCGTGCGGTTGACGGTGATAGCGCCAAAACGCGTGTCGAAGGTGCGCGGGTGATCGGCGGAGAGGCGGCTGAGTTTTTGCTGGCAGACCGGGCACAAGGGCGGGGTGTTATCCGCCTTGGCTTGCGCGCCGCGTTGCACGGCCTCACGCAGCAAGCTTTGGACATCCTGAGCGGCTTGCACTTCAAGATGCCCAAGGTTTTGATCGCTGGTGGCGGTGAATCGCTGGATCGAATGTTCCAGCCCACAAGCCGAACGGGCCGC
Organism: Thiobacillaceae bacterium; assembly: GCA_052145875.1. Lineage (GTDB taxonomy): Bacteria > Pseudomonadota > Gammaproteobacteria > Burkholderiales > Thiobacillaceae > DASQBT01. The sequence continues at coordinate 2,297 of JBKQNQ010000496.1, read as the reverse complement.
AAGCACCGCGAGCGGTTCGGACGAAGTAGCACGTTGGACGGTCGAATCGACAGGCTCAAGACATGTTGCATTCATGCCCCAAGCTTACACTACCTTGCAAGAAACTGAGATGCGCACGGTCTGAACCGTTCATCCCCCCAGGCATGGTCATATCAGTATATAAGAGGTCGATTTCGCCTCGTTGTTCTTCCCACAATCCGATGGCTTCCATGGCGTTGCTTGCTTCCAACACCCGGTATCCCGCATTCCGTAGAAATGTGCTTAAAAGGCTACGCAGCAGTTCTTCCGCCTCCACCAGCAAAATAATCTCACCGCCATACTGCCGTGGACCGGAAGACGCCGGGCACCGCTCTTCCCTATGGGACAACGCCTCCCCCTCGCGTTTCGCTCCATCCTGCTCTGGGATGGGCGTTCGCTTCGACTCCCGTTCATCCGGTTGTGGATTCAAATGGTCCATTTTGAAAAACTTGCATTGTTCGCTGCTTGGGTATGCGTCCACAACTGGATCAAAGGCCAGTTTGACGGCGTTAATTCCCTAGCTCGACCCGAACCTTGAAGGAGATCTCACACCCAATGAAAGGATTGTGGCGAAGTCGTTCGTTCGGCACGTCATTCACTAATGTCACTTATAGTCTGCATTTGGTCGAGCCAAAACCAAGTTGCGCTGCAACAGCGTGCATTGCTGCATGGCCAAAGGGATGACCACCGCCGGAGATTCGGATCCCTGCGACTTGTGGATCGCGCCCAACTCCCACGAACAGCTTTTTGACCATACGAGTTGAGGTTGTGCCATGACGGAGGAAGGACTGAGAACAACTATCAGAGTCGTGGCGGCAAAAAAGTGAAACGAATTAGTCTTCACTTGCCCAAATCATCATGGAACGCAACCTCCGCCGGTGGAGGGGAGTTTCCTCCTGATTCCCCCTCACTGACCGAGATCGGCTTTCCAGAACAGCACCAGCCAACTTGTGAACGGTTACCACAATCCTTCCCATGTACGCCGGTGTCGCCTGTTGCATAACCCGCGTTAAATCCTTGATTTGCAGGAACTTTTGGCGAGGCCCCCGCCCTATGGGCATCAAGAAAAACCAGAAAAGAATATGGGTTTGTCCATATCATACGAACTGGAATTGAAAGGGACCAAAGCTGAAGCAGAGGCTGTCTTAGGGCAATGGCGGTGCGCGCTGGCTGACCGGCATCCAGAGGCCCAGGTTGAGCCGGTAAACGGGGAGCGATTCGGATTTCTTGTGCGCCCTGGAGCTGGAGCTGAAACGGCTCGGTTCACCGTCAGATGGGAGGATGGAGCCTGGCGGGGCAGCGACAGCCCAAAAACCCAATATGCCAGCCTTCCCCAGAATGGAGGCAATGCCAACTTTCTCAAGGTTCACCTGCTGCTCATCGACATTTTGGACACAGGCCATCAATTGGGCATCGTTACGCAAGTCAGCGACGACGGAAATTATTACGAAACTCGGAATCAAGACATGTTACTGCAAAACCTGTACCTGAACCAGGCGGCGGTTGCGCAACTCGTCGGAATGCTCAAGGACAATTTTGAACGAGACCAAATTGAGAGCCCCATAACCGCACATCCGAATTTTGAAAAGCTGGAAGCAGTGGGATCTCTGCTCACATAACCGAAAATAGAAGTATGATACGCATCAATTTACTTGCTGAGGCCCAAGAGAAGACCCAAGCACGCCGGAGAGATCCGATTCGGATCTCGTGCCTCGTGGGAGGAACCCTTTTGGGGCTGATTCTGCTCTGGAGCGGGGTGCTTTACTGCCAGGTTTGCTACAGCGAAAAGGAAGTCCAAACCTTGAAAGACAAAGTTGTTCGGCACCAGCAGGAGTTCACGGACGTTAATTCCACAAACAAAGCCACCGAGAAGGAGGCTCTCCGGCTGGCCCAGCTTGACTGGCTGACCACCAACCGGGTCATTTGCGGGTCGATCTTGAACGGCCTGCCGCACTGGTCCGTGCCGGAAATTCAGCTGACGCACTTTGAGGTTCGCATGCAGCACAAGGTGGATAATGGCAGCAAAAAAGCATCGGAACAGATTCGCCTGGTCATCCAGGGAAAAAACAGCGACGGCGACCCCGGAGGCAGCATCCAGTCCTATGAGGAAAGGCTTTCCACCAACCATTATCTTGTCCAGGGACACAGCAAAGGCGACATCAAGCTCGCCAGCATGTCGGCGCCGGAGGCCGGCACCGAGGGGGTTTTTTTTGTCGTATTCTCGCTTGATTTCAAATACCCGGAGGTTGTCCGATTACACAGTTCGAACATGGTTTTCG
>JBKQNQ010000495.1:0-8724 GCA_052145875.1 Thiobacillaceae bacterium | reverse complement strand
CCCTGCGACGCCGGGCTTAATCGGCGTTCCGATATCGTCATAAGTCGCAACAGGAATCCAGATGAGCTCAGCGTGAAAGTCGTCCTTGAAGTACTCGGCCCGGGCAGCCCACTGGGGAATCCGCAGCACGTCGAAATCGGGGAGAATAAACTCCCTGAGGTCCTTGGCGGAAACCACGTCTGCGAAGAACAGGCCCACCATCTCGCCCCAAACGATCTGCTGCCGACCGACCCGCCAGTCCAGGCCACCCGCCGAGAAGTCCAGATACGTTTCGTCAAAGCGAAATCTGTCCCGCTGATCTGCCCCCACGACGTCAGAGTAGTAATTGGTCAGACTATAAACGGCGTTGTACTCCGCGCGTCCCGTGACTTTCCAGTTGATTCCGTCACTCAGATGCCCTTGGGTGCCAAGTTGGAGTCGCCCGAGGACATCAGACCAATGGGTGGGGTTGCCGTACGTGTAGGCTGCCTCCGTTTCGAAAAACCCCCTCAACGGCAAGCTAGGCTCGCTTTCCGCAGTTTGCCCGCTCGCTGCGGTTCCGAACAAGTCCTCCTTGGAACTTGGCAGACCCGTGTTTTCTGGGGTCGCCGAGCCATCCGCCTTGGTCCCGCCCGCCCCGACGGAATCCTTTGAAGCAGGCAAGGCTTCCCCCCCTTTTTTTGGGGGGGCGGCTTCCGGAGAGGTGCCAAACAACTCATCCTTGGATGACGGCAGGTTATCCCCAGTGTCGTCTGCCAGCAGTTGGGTATTCTGCCCGGCCATGGCGCCATCGGCGCGAAGCGCGTCTGCAGCTGCCATGGCCGGAGTACTCACCATCAATGCTACTGCGAAATGATCAAGGCACAACCTCACAAGGCCCCGACGGCCCCCCGTGCAGGCCCAGCGAAGCAGTCCAGTACGTGGCTTTTGCTCGAATTCCTGTAGCGCAGCGGCTCTCGGGGCCTGGCGGTGAAACACCTTGCAGAGTCGCTTTAACTTCATGTTATTCCCCTTGCGTTATGGCAGCCCGCTCACCGGTTCGAACCGCGTTCCAGTGCTCCCCTTCTTTGACCGCAAGCGACACCACCTTGCCATCGTCAATGCGAATCAGGCGATCGGCCATGGCCATGACGCGCCGGTCGTGAGTGGAAAAAATAAAGGTTGTGCCGTAACGCCGATTGATATCCTTCATCAAGGCGAGAATGCCCTCCCCGGTCTTGTGATCCAGGTTTGCGGTCGGCTCATCCGCCAGGACAATGCGCGGTCTGATGGCCAGCGCCCGCGCAATGGCGACCCGCTGCCGCTGGCCGCCGCTCAACTGGTTGGGCCGGTGGTCCGCGTACCGTTCCAGGCCTACCACGGCCAAGAATTGAGCCACGCGTTCACGGCGTTCGTCACGGGCGACCTCCGGCAAATTAAGCAACGGATATTCCACGTTCTCGGCAGCCGTTAGCACGGGAAATAGGTTGAAGGTCTGAAAAATGAATCCGGTGGTGCGGGCACGCAAGTCAGCAAGCTCATTGGCAGATCGACCCGTCACCTCAACGTCGTCTATAAACACTTTCCCTAAAGTTGGGGTATCAATGCAGCCGACAATATTGAGCAAAGTGGTCTTGCCGCTGCCCGAGGGTCCGGCGATCGCGAGGAACACGCCCTCATCGAAAGAAAGTGTAATATCGTGGAGTGCAACGACTTTCTGCTCGCCGAGTTGGTATTCCTTGGTTACGCCCTCGACGCGGACAAGGCTCATTGTGGCACCTCGACATGAGACCGCCTTACTTGAGAAATCTTAGACATGTCCATTGATTCGACTATCTCTCGCGCCTGCTCTCTACTGATCGGATTGACCTTCGCCCTGTGTGCGAACGCTGTCGAACCCACCGAAGGACAAGGGTCCGAGGATGCCCTCGCGCGTAGCATTCTGGAAAAAGCTGACGAAATTCGCTTCCCCTCAGCCGGATTCCAAGTTGACATCTTGATTAACAGTACCTCCGCGGACCAGAATGCGGTGACACGAAAATACCGGGTCTTGTCAAAAGGCAACGACAACACCGTCGTAATGATACTTGAACCGGCCTCGGAACGGGGTCAAATCATGTTAATGAAAGGCCGGGACCTCTGGATTTTCATGCCCGAGGTCTCCCAGCCCATCCGGCTCGGTCTGGCCCAACGTCTCACGGGTCAGGTCGCAAATGGCGACATTGCGCGTGCCAACTTTTCTGGCGATTACACGCCCCACCTTCTGCGAACGGAAAGCCTCAACGGCGAAAATTGCAACGTCCTTGAACTCTTGGCGGTCGACCGCGGCGTGACTTACCACCGGGTCCTTTTGTGGGTGAGTACGGGTACCTACCGCCCGCTCAAAGCGGAGTTCTATTCCTTATCCGACCGGCTGATGAAAACCTGTTCCTACGAAAACTTCGAACACATGGCAGGGCGGGTGCGTCCGACCCGACTGGTCATGAAAGATGCGCTCAAACCGGGAGATGTTTCGACGCTGGACTACGAGAACATGAGCCTGCGAAATTTGCCTGAAAAGGTCTTTAGCAAGGACTATCTTAAGAAGCTCCAGTAGCGGCGCCACCCGAAACCGGGATATTTCGGGTGGCGCGAAGGCATCCGATGGATACTCGCGGGCAATTCCCCCGTGGCATTGCGCACAGCCCTGAAGCGCTGCATCCAGGTTGGCGCGAGCCGTGTGGCACCGATCCACGGCGTCCTTGCAACGTCCCGGCTGCAATCCGGGGCACGCCTTCATGATGGGACGTCACACGCGGTGTGGAGCCACACCGCCGTGTCGGAATTTTTAACAGTTGATCGCGTACCAAGCCCGCGATATTTTAAATTATCCTTATAGTTCAATTACTTATTATTTCTGGCATATCGCTTGCTTTATGTTGACCGAGGTCTAAGAGTTTGGACCATTCAACGTGGCTCTAAGATGTAGCCGACAACTGAACCAAAGGAGAAATTGAAATGAAACTGAAGCAACTTGCCTTATCCGTCTTTGTTGCGTGCTCATCGTTCGCCACAATCGCGCAGGCCATCACCCTTGACCCGGCAGCAACCAATGGCGGTGCAGGGACCCTTGACTCGGGCACACCAAGTTTTGTGACGACAAACAGTGACATCGCCTACACGTCGCTGCTGGATGTCGCCGGCACGCCTTCGACAATCCTGACGCCCGAGGCGTTCAGCGAATCCGGAAACTTCCAGATTCTTGACTTTAATCCGGCATCGGGCACGACGAGCAACGTTACAAACACCTATGACGTCTATGCCACCTTCAAAGTCCAGGGTGCGGGGGAATGGATCACTCCAGACAACTTCGTCGTCACCAGCTTTACGCTGTTTTCCGCTAATGTTTACGGTAGCCCCGGATGCACGACCTCGGGTGCGCATCCCAGCAATAGCTGCGCATCGACGTCAGGGTTGGTCTTCGGTGCTCCGACGACCGGCAATGCATCGACCCTGGCACAGTTTGGCATCAGCCAAGGCACTAAAGACTTTTCGTTGGGCACGGCCAGCATCGTTAATACACCGACCAACTTCGCTTCCGCGAACATTTCAGGCGGCTCGAGTGGAACGGCGACGACAAGTATTCTCGCGCTGTTGAGCTTTAACCCGGCCCCGGGCACTTCGGGCGTAAACGGATTCTGGGAATTGCCGAACCCGTTCGTGATTGACGTGGGCTCACAGGCCGGCGGGAACGCGCTCAACACCAGCTTTAGCACTACCAGCACCGACACGCTCATCACGACCAGCAACGTTGCTGGGGTTGACCAAGGCGGGGGCAGCTTGAATTACACCCCCACCGTGCCGGAACCTGCATCGATTGCCCTGTTTGGGCTTGGCCTCCTCGGCCTGGGTGTGGCCTCGCGCCGCCGCAAGTCCTAAGAACAGACCGCAAGTTCGCTCTCAAAGCCCCGCGCCCCGGCGCGGGGCTTTTGTTTCTTAGGCTCTGCTTTCAGCCCTCAGAGACGGACAAGGGCGACACCCTTGATTCATCCAACAGGTACTCGTTTAGCCCCTTACGTCCTGCGAGCACCTGAGGGGGAGCCGCGCGCCCTACCCTGAATAACATGACAGGGGACCGGGCCGGAAAGAGGGCACGCCACGATTCGTTCAAGTGTTGCTGCAAGGGCTTGGGCACCCCCTCTTGGATGGCTCCTGGAAGTGCGAAGAGTGCCGACGCGGGCATCGGCTGCAAGGCCATCCCCAGTTGCGTCGTCCCAAGCCAAATTCGTTGAAATGCCCGACCCGCCGCAACGATCGTCTTGTCGTCGACTGTGTCAACGGTAATGAGTCCGACGTGGGGCGCCAACCGGCAAGGAAGATCGGCCGCCCGCCAGCCTAGCAGGCGAAACGCGCCCAGCAGATTGAAGAGGCGCATGAGAGGCCAATGTCGCAGCAGCGCAAACGCGGGGCGCAACGGCCGCTCGATGCCTAAAGCCCCCGGGGGCAAGCCCTCCTCGCAGCTTTGCTGCCACCCCGCCTCGAAATGGATCGTCGAAAACAGCTCTGCATGCAGCCGGGGGGTTCGGAACCGCGCACCTTCCGCCAAACGCATCAGTCGAAAGACGTGGGCTTTGAGTCTGGGTTCGTCCACCCAGACAACATCACAGCCTGAATCTGGAATGGCCGCACGCGCAAGGGTTGACTGAGCTTCACGGCTCATCGAAGGTCCATGAAAGAAGACCGTGCGGTTGGTGTGGCGCCGCGGGATTTCGGCCCAGAGCGGGTCCTCTTTCACTCGGGCCGACTGCCAAATGACTTGAGACACGAGGCGGGGGCGCATCAAATCGGGAAACGCCTGTGCCTCGGCGCCGATCCCAAACCGACTGGCGGCGATGGCCAGGTTCTCCAACACGGCGCCCAACGAGAGGAGCGCGATGACACGTTTATAACTCCCGGGCTCGGGCAGCTGTTGCTCCGAGTACCACAACCTCAGCCCATCGGCCGTGACCTCAAATCGCAATGGATGATGGTTATCGGCAGAAGGTGCTGAAATGCCGCTTTCCAGAATAAAACGGACTTCATCGGGACTGGGAGCACTCATGCCGCTTGCAGTCCCAATTGCCTCTTGGCGATTGCGATGGCCAAACGCTGAATCGGATTGTTGTTGCCTCCGGGTCGCCAGGTACGGGTAAACCGGTTTCGGTATGCATCAAACTGGTAAGCGCTGGGCGCCGCCCCCACCTCGCCCCGTTTGAGCAGGATCTTGAGCGCTTCGGTCGCGGCAGCGCCGGCACAAAGTTGGCAGGCCATCGCTGTGGAAGGCGCTCGTTGGGTGATGAAATCCACCGAAGACCGATCAACCAGATAGCCTCGCTGGAGCATCGCGGGAGAAAGTCCGACGAGAAATCGAATGGCTTTCTCTTGCTCCGCAGCACCGGCAAAGCGAAAGTATTCTTCGAACGTCATGTGTCCTGGAAGGATATTGACGATACCGGTACCCATCCCAAGCGGTGCTGCAATTACCGCGGGAATTTTCAGCCGGGCGCAAATCTCATAAACGGCTTCACGAGCACTAAAAGCAAAGAAGTCCAGCCCATCGACGTAAAGGTCCACGTCTTTGAAAAACGCGTCCAGATTTCCTTCATCTACGCCGTGGGGAAACAGACGAAGATCAAGCTCAGGGTTGATGTCCAGGGCCTGCTCAGCCATCACCTCCACCTTGGCTTGCCCTAACGTGCGCATGCTGGCGCCAGCCTGGCGATTGAAGTTGACCTGATCAAACGTGTCGGAATCCGCGATCGAGAACTTCCCCACACCTAGACGAACCAAAGTTAGCAGGTGAATGCCGCCAACCCCGCCCATGCCGGCGATGGCTATGCGTGAATGGCGAAGAATGTCTTGTTCAGCCCTGGTAACCCAGCCGATATTCCGAGAGAAAGCCCCCTGATAATCAAATGGCTCCATAGGGGCGCGCTAACGATCTCCCCTTAACAAGCGCTTGACGATCCCTTGCTCGTCTCCCTTGGAAAAGAAATACGGGTACAGCGAACGCACACCTTTGACGTCCCCGCTATCGGCCTTGCCCCCCCACTCGAGGATTTGCCGATCGACATAATCGATTTCCAACCGCAACAGAACGCCCATCGTATTGACGCGGCTATTAAGACGTTCCTTCCCAAACGGCTCGAATCCAAGCATGCGTTTGTAAAAGAAGGCATGCTGCGGGGTGACTTCTATGACGACATCGGTGTGCTTGTGCAAGACCCGCCCATAGATATAGGCAATGTGGAACAGCCCCGCCAGCACGCGTTTGGATCCCCTGGCTTGGTCTACGGCAAACTTGGTTAACTCGCAGACTTTGCGCCCAGCCGCCCGGAGTTGATCGACCTCCGCCTTGTAGTTTTCATCAGCCATCAGGCCATTGCCGCAATCGGTTCCCAACGTCAAGGTTCCAACAATCGCATCGTCTTGGGATGCAATCAAGGTGATTCGATCCGGTACCTTTTGCATGCCCTGTACATGATAACCACGCTGCATGTACATCCGCTCGATCAACAAACTCGCATTGTTGACGCGTTCAGTGGAATGGGCGAGACGAATTTTGAAATTTTGGTGTTCAATGGATTCAGGGTGCCGTTGGCTGCCTGCATCCCCCGATTCCAAAACGAGGTCTTTCAACCTGTAGGGCGAAACCGCAATAATGGTCCGGTCCCATTCATCGGGGCTATTGACTCGCCTATTGAACGCGACGCGAAACTTGTGACCTTCCGACATAACCTTTTATTAACAATAATTTAACTCTAGTGAGTCATTGAAGGGATGCGACCCGATAGTCCACCTGTTACATCGGACATCCGAGCCAAAAATTTAGTCAAATCAAACCCCCTGTAGCCATCGGGCCGCATCGATTGCGAAATAGGTCAATATCCCGTCCGCGCCCGCCCGCTTGAACGCCAAGAGGGCTTCCATCACACTGGCCTCTTCGTTGAGCCACCCGTTCTGGGACGCCGCTTTCAGCATGGCATATTCCCCGCTGACTTGATAGACGTAAGTCGGTGCGCCATAGCAATCTTTGACCCGACGGATGATATCCAGATACGGCATGCCGGGCTTCACCATGACCATGTCGGCCCCCTCCTCCAGATCCAGCCCGACTTCCCACAAGGCTTCGTCGGAGTTGGCCGGGTCCATTTGATACGTGTACTTGTTGCCGGTGCCCAGGCTGGCTGCAGAGCCCACCGCGTCCCGAAACGGCCCGTAGTAACTGGAGGCATACTTGGCTGAATACGCGAGAATACGGGTGTAGATCTTCCCTTCGTGATCGAGCGCTTCGCGGATCGCGGCGACCCGACCATCCATCATGTCGGAAGGCGCGACCACGTCCACTCCGGCGTGGGCGTGACAGACGGCTTGGCGTGCCAAGACAGCCACGGTTTCGTCATTTAGCACGTAACCGGTGGCGTCGATCAGGCCATCTTGCCCGTGGCTGGTGTAGGGGTCAAGGGCAATGTCCGTAATGATGCCCAGTTCGGGCACCGCCTGCTTCAACGCTGTCACCACGCGCGGGACCAGTCCATCTGGATTGACTGCCTCGCGCGCGTCCGCGGTTTTCAGCCCGGCTTCGATGACTGGGAAAAGCGCCATCGCAGGAATCCCCAACTTGACACAGTGTTCGGCTACCGGCAACAGAAGGTCTAAGGACAGGCGCTCGACCCCGGGCATGGAAGCGACCGGCTCACGCCGATTATGTCCGTCCAATACGAAGACAGGATAAATCAAGTCCGCGACCGTAAGATGGTTTTCCCGCATCAGACGCCGCGAAAAGGTGTCCCGTCGCATCCGTCGCATACGACGAGTGGGGAAACGACCGGTTGAATGACTCACGTTTTGCTCCCAATTATTCGAAAAAACATTTCAGGAACTATTTTAAGCCTGTCCACTCTATTTCGCAGGCGGTATTTCATCGTCTCCCGCTTCTCCTCCCTGAGCGGGGTGCCTTGACTCTGCAAGGCATATTTACCCCGGGCGCACCCCTTGGCCCGGGGTTTTTTGTTTTTTGAGATGCGCTGGAATGCGCCGCACGCAGATGCGATTCCTGCAGCCGCTTCGAGCGCCCGCGTGGCAAATCCTGTGGCTTTACACGGTTTTGCTCAGTCCTACCACGTTAACCCCACACACCCGGTTCCCTCAAAGGAAAGAGCCAAGACGAGCCGCCGGTCTAGGGGCGAGGCCACGTTGCTTCGCAACCTGGACATTTAGTCTCGGAAAACCATGAATCTTGAATAAAGTCGGCTAATTTCACGCTTATCGCCATAACCGTGCCGAAAATGTCGTCAAAATCCGGATACCGAAAATATCCCTGGGGATCTGACCCAACCGTGCAATATCTAGCATTCACCTAAGATGATGACCTCAAAGGCGCGTCCGGAAGGGGGCGCCTCGCCCAAGCGATTGGACCGGCTCGCATGTTTCGGCCATTCATCCCGGGATCTGCGAATCCCGGGAGGCTGCCTATTTAACCTTATCTCCCATGCTGGTAATCTCCAGACAGAAACCTTACTCCCGGTCAAGATTAAGCGTAGGAAAGCAATACCGAGTCCGATACCCCGAGAACTGATGTGGCACGGAAGACAACTATTGAAACGCAATCCCAATCGGATGGAGATATGGACCCGTTGCGTCAACGTGCGGAAAGCATAGTGGCGGCGTCGCGATCCATGCTTCCTCATGCGGATGCACAAAAGCTGATTCAGGAACTGGAAATCCACCAGATCGAACTCGAGCTGC
>JBKQNQ010000494.1:0-2681 GCA_052145875.1 Thiobacillaceae bacterium | reverse complement strand
AAAATGCCGCCGTCAAGCGTGACTTGCCCGGTGCTCAGCGCCAACAGGGGCTTGTCGGTTGCATTGTAAGCCGAGCCTATCACCGGCAGCGCCAGATTGGGGAGCCACCTTGATAAACCACAGGAGTCTTACCTGCCGGGCGGAACCAATATAGTGCTCCGCCCAACGCCGTCGCCGGCTGGTTGCTGAAGCCGATCCAACCGAACACCGCGCCTCCGTTGCCAACCGGAGGTGGCGTGTACGCAGCATAAAACGGCCAGCGCCCATCCTTGGACACGCTCACCGACTGGCTCAGCGCCGTGCCGTCGGCCAGATTCCCCTTCAGGGTGATCAGCCCCGCAAGGCTGATGGACAGCGTGCCCCATCCAATCCCCCCGGGGCTAGCGGCCATATGCGTTAACTTGTTTAGACGAGTATTTCCTCAGCCTCCAGGAGCAATTCTTCTTGCGACTTGCGCCGACGCGGGGGCTCGGCCAAGCCGGCAGAGATCCCGCCCCAATGCTTGAGCATTTGTTTGAGGGGAAGCCAAGGTCGTATGGCCTGGAGTACTTGGCGAAAGGCAAAAGCAAATTCCCGCCAGCGGCTAGGGTGCCTCGAATGCCTGCAAGCAGTATCCCCAGGGGGAAAGTGCGCGCGCCTGGGCCAGAACCTTGTCGGTCAACAATGCCACGAAGAGCTTGCCGTAGAGCCAAGCTTTAGCGCTCTCCGGGTCCTGCTTGGGCAGGTGACCCAGTTGGGCTATCTGCTTGAAGCGTTTGAAGACTAATTCGATCTGCCACCGAAACCGATACCATTCCAGGACGAGCGGTGCCGGAAACTCACTCTCTGGAAAGGTCGTCAGCACCAGCACATACTCAGCGTAGATGAGCGTTTCAGGCTGCAACTCCGAACCCTGTTTGCTGGCTTTGCGCCGGAGTTGCTTGTGGGCCAGCGCGATGGCGACCTTGCTCTTGCGAATCGCACAGATCCGCACCGAGACGGGCGGGCGCTTCTCGAATGGCACCAAGGCATTCCAAACGGCGATCTGGCCACTTCGTTGGATAGGCTTGAGCTTCTGAAGCAGATTGAATGGGGTGCCCGTCGGAGTCTGTAACACGATCCCGTCAGGGTTCAACCGCACCGTGACATAGCTGTTCTGTTCGGCGGCATAGTGGATGCCACTGGCGTGGCAATAACCCCGGTCGGCCAGAATGTGCTCACCGCAGGCCATCGGAAATTGGCGCAACGACTCACCGGTCCCTTCGCCTTCAACGGGACTGAGTTTGAAATAGTCGCACCGCAACGCTGGCCAGCGCAGGCTATAATGAATCCGCCATTGGGCGCCGGTCGGACCGGGCTCTTTGATGAGCGTCCCATCCACCAAGCGCAAGTCGTGGCTCGTGGCAATGCTGGGCTTTATACCGCGCTCTTCAAACAGGGCGCGGCACAGTTGATAAAGCCATTCCCGACTCTTGCGCAACCGCTTGAACAAGGCGACCGAGGATAGTTTCGCCAGTTTAGCCTCGTTGGCGCGCGTCACGGTCTCGCGCATGGACAGCCCGCAGCCAAAATGAAGCATCAGCACCCGCAGATAGCTCTCCTCGCCCTTATCCTGCCGCAACCCCTTGAGCGCACCGCTCGCCCTGGCCAAGTCCCTCCAATGGGCAGGAAAAAAGGTGGTGAGTAACTCCCAATCTTCATCAGCCGCGTTATGGACCGTCGCGCAATGGACTTGCATGTCCGCATAATAGCGGCAACGGTCCAAACCAGTCAATAAAACAAGTTAACGCTTATGAGGGAGAGGGCTGGGGTGAGGGGGAACGAACCGCACGTCACCACCCAACGCCAAGCTGCTGCCGAGAGTTCCTTTCTTGACGGGGCGAAGGGCATCCGGGAATGTGCCGGCAGAATTCAGCCGGCTCATGAGAATCTTTGCACGGTCAGCATTCAAGTTGGGGACGGGGCTCGCGAGGTTAGCACATCGGTGGCGCGGGGTGTGTTTCAGCCTGCTCTGCCTGTTGTCGCTCACCCTCGCCGCCCCGGCACAATACATCGGCAATCATCTCGCCGTCTATGACGGGCATGGGATTCTGCTCCCCTGGACGCCCTGGAGCGATGCGATCCGGCGCGAGGTGAATTGGTATCTGAAGTGCCCGGTCGAGAACGGTTACCCGCGCTTCGTGTATATGACCTTCATGAACGGCAACTATGAGCCTCTCAAGAAGAATGCGACCTTTATCCCGGCCACGCAAGATGGCATGGGGATCATCTCCTATCTGAAATACTACGCGTGGCAGGGGAAGAAGGATCCGCGCGTTTTGCAGATGGCGCGCTACATGGGGGATTACCTCGTGAAGGAGGCCAACACGCCTGACGAGGGCAAGTACCCGCGCTTCACGCGCTCGACCGGTTGGCGGGGGAAGTGTCCGCAGCCGCCGGATTGCGGCTCGCAAGAGGACAAGCCTTACGAGATTCAGCCCGATAAGGGCGGCATCGCCGGCTACGCGCTACTGCTCCTCTATGAGGAAACCAAGGACGAAAGGTACCTGCAGCAGGCGCTGCAAAACGCGCGCGTGCTAGCGACCAACATGGTGGCCGGCACCGCCACCAACGCGCCCTGGCCGTTTCGGGTGGACTACCGGACCGGGGCGGGCCGCGGCGCGGTCTCGGGCAACATGTCTTTCAATCTGCGGTTGTTCGAC
>JBKQNQ010000493.1:0-13079 GCA_052145875.1 Thiobacillaceae bacterium | reverse complement strand
CGTGAACGTGCCGCTCATCGGTGACTTTCATTTCAATGGCCACAAGCTGCTCACGCAGGTCCCCGAATGTGCCCAGGCGCTCGCCAAGCTGCGCATCAATCCGGGTAATGTGGGGCGCGGCCAAAAGCGCGACGAACAGTTTGCCCGCCTCATCGAAATTGCCTGTCGCTATGACAAGCCGGTGCGCATCGGCGTTAACTGGGGCAGCCTGGATCAGGAACTCGCCATCCGCCTGATGGACGAGAACGCGAAGCGCGCCGAACCGGAAGATGCGGATGGGGTGATGCGCCGTGCCATGGTGGCCTCGGCACTGGAGTCCGCGGCGCGCGCCGAGGCGCTTGGCCTTCCGGGTGATCGGATCATCCTGTCGTGCAAGATGAGTGGCGTGCAGGATCTGATCGCCGTGTATCAGGATTTGGCGGCGCAGTGCGACTATCCGCTGCACCTGGGGTTAACCGAGGCCGGCATGGGTTCCAAGGGGATTGTGGCGTCAAGTGCTGCACTGGCGGTACTGCTGCAGCAGGGCATCGGCGACACGATTCGCATTTCCTTGACCCCTGAACCCGGCGGTGACCGGACGAAGGAAGTGATCGTTGCTCAGGAACTCTTGCAGACCATGGGCTTGCGTGCATTTACCCCGATGGTGGTGGCATGCCCCGGATGCGGCCGCACCACGTCGACCGTGTTCCAGGAATTGGCGCAGGACATTCAGACGTACTTGCGCGAACAGATGGTGGTGTGGCGTACCCAGTATCCGGGAGTGGAATCCATGAACGTTGCAGTGATGGGTTGCGTGGTCAATGGTCCGGGCGAATCCAAACACGCCAATATTGGCATCTCGTTGCCGGGTACGGGTGAAGTGCCCGTGGCACCGGTCTATGTCGACGGACACAAGACGGTGACGCTTAAAGGGGATCGCATCGCAGAGGAGTTCCAGGTGATTGTGGAAGATTATGTGCGCCGAAACTATGGAACGTTCGGATCATGATGGACGGGTGTGAACTCGATCTGCTCCGGCTCCGCCGGAATACGCGCCCGGTTTATGGCAGCCTCACGACCTTCACGGATCGGGAGGTGTCTATGCAGCACTCCATTTATCCGCCATGGGATTTCATGCCACGGATCAAATCCATTGACGGTGCTCTGGCGCCCGTGTTTCACGACTGCCATAGCCGCCCGATTCACCTGGATGAAGCCTTTCATGCCCCCCTGTCGCTCAGATTGGCCGAGGAACCCGTCAGGGATGACCCTAAGCGGGAGCAGGGGGGGCGGAATGCCGCCTGGGTCGCGGTGATGCCGCGCATCATGTTTTGGGACGGCCTGCCCACCGCAAGCGAGGGCGCACCCGCATGAAACTGCAGGCAGTTAGAGGCATGAACGACATCCTGCCCGATGATGGCGCAGCCTGGCAGTTTTTTGAGCGCACCGTCGAAGACTGGCTGGCGGCCTACGGTTACCGCGAAATCCGCATGCCGATTCTGGAACAGACCAGCCTCTTCAAACGCGCCATTGGCGAGGTTACCGACATTGTCGAGAAGGAGATGTATACCTTTATCGACGAACTCAACGGGGAATCGCTGACCCTGCGGCCGGAAGGCACGGCCTCCTGCGTTCGAGCCGTTATCCAGCACAACCTGCTGTATGACGGCGGCAAGCGGCTGTGGTATGCCGGCCCCATGTTTCGTCATGAGCGACCCCAAAAAGGCCGCTATCGCCAGTTTCATCAGATCGGCGTGGAAACCTTCGGGTTTGAGAGCCCGGATGCGGATGCCGAACATATTCTGATGGGCGCGGATTTGTGGAAGCGCTTGGGGATCGCGCCCACACTTCAACTCAATACCCTGGGCGACGTTGACGCGCGGCAACGCCATCGGGCGCGACTGATCGCCTACCTGGAATCCAATTTGGATGTCTTGGACGAAGAGGCGATCCGGCGCTTGCATACCAACCCGTTGCGCATTCTCGATAGCAAGAATCCTGGGATGCAGGCCCTGGTCAATGCCGCGCCCAAGTTGATCGATGACCTCGACGAAATCTCGCTGATGCATTTCGAAGCGGTACAAAAGTGGGTACGCGCGGCGGGGATCGGATTTGAGATCAATACCCGGCTGGTGCGCGGCCTGGACTATTACAATCGCACGGTGTTCGAATGGGTGACCGACCAGCTGGGCGCCCAGGGCACCGTGTGCGCCGGCGGCCGCTATGATGGGCTCGTTGAGCAACTCGGCGGCAAGCCCACCGCAGCCTGCGGTTTCGCCATGGGCATCGAGCGCCTGCTGGCCCTGATGGAAATTGCACGGACGCCGGTCGTGGCAAAGCCGGTAGACGCGTATTTGGTGCATGTGGGCGAGCTGGCCAGTGAGTATGCCTGGAAAGCGGCCGCGACGCTGCGTCGCGCCGGGCGTTCCGTGGTTTACCATCTGGGGGGCGGAAGCTTCAAATCCCAGATGAAGAAAGCCGATGCCAGTGGCGCACGCTTTGCGCTGATCGTGGGCGAGGATGAGGTGGCGGCTGAGCAGATGACCGTCAAAGCCTTGCGCGAAGAACGCGAGCAGGCCCGGATGAGCGTGGCTGAAATTGCAGAATTGATGAAATAGAGAAGCTTAGGAGCCCATATGGCCTTCGATTTGGAAGAGCAGGAAAAGATTGATGAACTGAAAGCCTGGTGGCATCGTTGGGGCAATCTCACGTCGTATGGCATCGCCGGGGTCCTGGTGGCGGCAGCCGGCTGGCAGTGGTGGCAGAACCATCAGGTTTCGCAGTCGATCGAAGCGTCGGCTGTCTACGACAAGCTGATCCAGGCCGTGGATGCAGGCGATGCCCGCGTGGCGAGAGAGGCAGGCGGAATGCTGATCGACAAGTATGCGGATACCGCTTACGCGACCCGGGCCGCGCTGATGGTCGCGGGGATAAACCTGAGCCAGAACGACACGAAGAGCGCACAAGCCCAGCTGGAATGGGCCGTCGAACACACCCGTGAAGGCGGTCTGAAGGACATTGCGCGGCTGCGTCTTGCCGCGATTTTATTAGATCAAAAGAATTATGACGCGGCATTGACCCAGCTCAATGCGGCGCATACCGATGCGTTCGCGCCACGCTTCAACGATTTGAAAGGGGACGTCCTGCTGGCGCAAGGCAAGACACAGGACGCAAAGGCCGCATACGATGCGGCCTACCAGGCGCTGGACGAGAAAAGCCCGATGCGTCCGTTGGTGGGTTTGAAGCTCGATGCACTGGGAGGACCCGCGAAATGAATGCACGCGCCGCGGTTTCGACGGGGGGGCGCCTGCTCGCGGGAATCCTGCTCGTGGCACTGGTGGGATGCAGCACCGTGGGTGGATGGTTTGGGGGAAGCTCCAAGCCTGCGGTCAAGCCGAATGAACTGACTGACTTCAAGGCAAGCGTGACGCTTACCCCCGTCTGGAAGCAAGAAACCAGCGTGGTCGGGCGCGGCGTATTGATTCCCGCAATGGATGGCGAGGGCGTCGTTGCCGCGGGCGGCAAGGGTGACGTGCACCGCTTCAACGTTCAGAGCGGGCAGGAAGAATGGAAGACGGTGCTGGGCGGAGACCTGGCTGCAGGCCCCGGCACAGGCGGTGGGCTGGTTCTGTTGGGTGACTTCCGCGGCGAGCTTTACGCGCTGGACGGCGCTACGGGCAAGAAGCGCTGGGAATCCCAGCTGTCGAGCGATGTTGCGGGCATTCCGGTGGTGGCAGGCGATACTGTGGTGGTTCGCACGGGTGATGGGAAGATATTTGGACTTTCGTCGGCCGATGGTACGCAACGCTGGCTCTTTACCATTCAATTGCCGTTGCTCAGTTTGCAGATCAACAAGGGAGTGGTGCAGAAGGATGGCATCGTCTATGCCGGATTTGCCGGAGGCACACTGCTTGCCATCGATGAAAAAAATGGCGCGCAACGGTGGGAAGCCAGTGTAACGATTCCCCATGGCGCAACCGAGCTTGAACGCGTGTCTGACGTGGCAGGTAGTCCCGTCCTCGATAACAGGCGGGTGTGTGCGGTCGCCTATCAGGGCCGGGTGGCCTGCTTTGATCTGTCCAACGGGTCACCCAACTGGAACAGAGAGACGTCGAGCGATTCGGGCCTGGCCATGGATGATGAGAACGTCTACGTGACCGACGAAAAGGGCATCATCACCGCCTACGATAAGGACAGTGGGCGCGCCGTCTGGCGCCAGGACAAGTTGGCCAATCGGCGCGTGACGGGGCCGCTTGCACTTGGCAAAGTTATCGCAGTCGGTGATTTTGAAGGCTACGTCCATCTGCTGTCGACCGAGGACGGCAGCTTTGTAGGCCGGGCCAAGGCCGAAGGCGGCGCCATTCAGTACGCCCCCGTCGATATTGGCCCAGGGATTGCAGTTGAGACGGCCAAGGGCACGGTGACCGCGTTCAAACTGAATTGAGCCTGCCACCCACGGCGGGCCCGGCGCGGCACGGGCGCGTCGGGCACGCGCCTCGTGGCAGCGCAAACGCGTTCGCAGGGGGGCGGCGCCTAAGCCTACGTCCCCGGTGTCGGTTTTTTAAAAAGGTGTCCAGTTCATGCTTCCCACTGTCGTGCTTGTCGGCCGTCCCAATGTCGGCAAGTCAACGCTATTCAATCGCTTAACCCGCACCCGTGATGCCTTGGTGCATGACATGCCCGGGCTCACGCGCGATCGCCACTACGGACGCGGCCGATTGGGCGACAAACCTTATCTGGTTGTGGACACTGGCGGCATCGAGCCTGTTGCCAAGGACGGGATCTTGCATGAGATGGCGCGCCAGACTTTGCAGGCGGTCGATGAAGCGGACGCGATCGTATTTCTGGTCGACGGTCGTCAGGGATTAACGAGCCAGGACAAGGCGATCGCGCAAAAGCTGCGTCAGGTGCACTGTCCGGTGTTCCTCGCCGTCAACAAAGCCGAAGGCATGGATCGCGCGGTGGCAACCGCCGAGTTCCACGAGCTCGCCCTCGGGGAACCGGTGGCCATTTCCGGTGCCCACGGGGAAGGCGTGCGTGAACTGATCGATCGCGCGTTAGCCGACTTCGACACTGAAGGGGACACCCCCGAGGGCGAGCCCGAACGGCCCAAGATCGCCATCATCGGCCGGCCCAACGTGGGGAAATCGACATTGGTCAATGCCTTGGTCGGTGAAGAGCGGGTGATTGCCTTTGACCAGCCGGGCACGACGCGTGACTCCATACACGTCGACTTTGAACGTGACGGGCGTCCCTACACCCTCATTGATACCGCCGGGGTGCGGCGTCGCGGCAAGGTGTTTGAGGCGGTGGAGAAATTTTCCGTCATCAAGACACTGCAAGCGATTGAAGATGCCAATGTGGCCGTGCTGGTGCTGGACGCGCAAAGTGAAATATCGGAACAGGATGCGCACATGGCGGGCTATATCCTGGAGACCGGTCGCGCCTTGGTGGTAGCGGTAAACAAGTGGGATGGTCTGGATGCATACCAGCGCGATACGATCAAGCGCGAAATCGAGCGCAAATTGCAGTTTCTCGCGTTTGCGCGGTTCCATTATATTTCGGCACTCAAGGCCCAGGGCCTGGGCGCGTTGCTCAAGGACGTGAACGGCGCCTACGCTGCAGCCTTTGCCAAACTCTCCACCCCTAAACTCACACGAACCTTGATTGCCGCGACCGCGCAGCATGCGCCGCCCAAGACGGGGCTGTTTCGACCCAAACTGAAATTTGCGCACCAGGGCGGGAGCAATCCGCCGATTGTCGTGATCCATGGCAACGCGCTGGGCAACGTGCAAGATGACTATCGACGTTATCTGGAAAACACCTTTCGCAAGGCGTTTTCGCTCGAGGGCACGCCGTTGCGGATCGAGTTTCGCGATGGCTCGAACCCCTTCGAAAAGCACCACAAGCCCAAGGTGTTCACGGAGCGCGAGCAAAACCGCGCGCGGCGCGAAAAGCGCTTTCGGCGTCGCTCCTACGGGGCAGGCTGATTTCCTCGCTAGCGGTTCACCGGGGCTCATCGCGCTCACCAGCAGCGGGGCCTCTTCGCGCGCGCCTGCGACGTCGCTGCGTAATCTCGGCCGGGGGCGGAGCAAGCATCGCGTCAGCCTTTCCGCGCCGCGAAATCCGCCAGGTTTGGAAATTGTCGGCGGGTACCGGGCATGCTACAGTGCGCCGGGTTCATCTGGCGGAAGCAGAAAAGTACGACAGGCTTTAAGGGCCCGATCGCGTCTGGGGTGGGAAGGTGTCTGTCATCGCATGGTCATATGCCCGTGTTAGCCTGCCCGGCCCGGGTACGGGCAGGGGCCACCGGTATACGGCTGCGCACCATTTCCCCTGTAACGTGAAACTGGCGGCCACCGCGACACAGCGGTGGTCAAGGGCAACCCATCGCACGCTTGGTGAGGGGAAAGCATGCGTTCCGAAATTATCAATCCAAAGTTTCGCGCTGAATTCGGTACGCGCACGCGCTGCGGTGCCCGGTTGCCGATCCTGTTCGGTGCGGCGCTGATCGCAGTGGCGTTGAGCGTGCCGTCCATGGGGATCGCTGGGGACCTCGAGACGGAACCGGGACCGGCACAGGCGACGCCCGCCGGGCCGTTCGTCGCGCCCGATGGGTCTGCCGCACCCAACCCTGGCGCGTCGGAGCCTTGGAGCGTGTATGGGCAGGCAACCAACGTCACCCAGTGGCACCCCGCGTTCCGAGCGGCGTATAGCGGGCCCAACAGCCTGGATGCGGCAAGTCAGAGTGAGGAAACCTCTGATGTGACTGCGTTCGTCGGGCTGCGTCTCTGGCGCGGCGGCGAATTCTGGCTGAACCCCGAAATCGACGAGGGTTTTGGTCTGAGCAACACGCTTGGCGTGGCAGGCTTTCCGAGCGGAGAAGCGTACAAGGTGGGCGCGGACCGTCCGTATTTTCGAATGGCACGTGCGTTCTTCCGCCAGGTCTTCAATTTGGACGGCACCCCCGTTGATGTTGCCGCAGCCCCCAACCAGTTCGCCGACGTTCAATCATCAAATAACGTCACCGTGACCCTGGGCAAGTTTTCGGTGGTCGACATTTTTGATACGAATGCGTATGCGCACGATCCGCGCGCGGATTTTATGAATTGGGCGGTCATCGACGCGGGCGCATTTGACTACGCCGCGGATTCCTGGGGCTACACCCTGGGTGGTGCCGTGGAATGGACGCAATCCTCGTGGACATTGCGTGGCGGATGGGTTGCGCTTTCCGAAATTCCCAATGGCAAGGCGCTGGATACCGACTTTGACCAATATGCTTTGATCGGCGAATTCGAACAACGCTATGAATGGTCGCAGCATCCTGGCAAGGTGAAGCTGCTTGTTTTTGACAACCGCGGCTATATGGGGAGCTATGCCGATGCCCTGAGTTTGGCGCAACAAACCGCATCGACACCGGATGTGTCGCGGGTGACGCGCTTCGCGTCGCGGCCCGGGCTCGCCTTCAATTTGGAACAGGAACTCTCACCCCAGCTTGGCTTCTTTCTCCGCGCAAGTGTGAACAATGGCACGGAGCAGGCCTTCGACTTTTCGGATATCGACCAATCCCTTTCGGCGGGGTTCGCGCTGCATGGCGATCGCTGGAAGCGCCCTAATGACGTCGTCGGGATCGCGGCGGCCATCAATGGCCTGTCAGGGGCGGCACGCGATTACTTTGCGGCGGGGGGCCTGGGCATTCTGATTGGCGACGGGCGACTCAATTACGCACCGGAAAAGATTGCGGAGATCTACTATTCGACGTACCTGAGCGCGCATTTTAGCGCCTCCCTGGACTTTCAATATGTGGTTGATCCCGCCTATAACACGGACCGAGGTCCGGTGTCGATTGTTGGATTGCGCGTTCACTGCAATTTCTAGCTAAGAACGCGGGGCGCGCCGCAGTGCGGTCCAATTCCCACCGGCGCAAGCGCCGCTCCCATCCGCGAGTGGTCCAGGGGTGGGATGCTTGGTGCGCTTGAGCTGGCCCCCACCTGAGCTGCGCCGCCGCTTTCGGGCGACGGGCCCAGACCTCGCGTATCCACGCCGAGGCACTGCACCACCGGGCCGCTTTGCGCAAGGCCAATAAGTATTCGTGCGCGGCACATAAAAAAGATTCCACCCAACGCGCTGCCCGGCACATTATCCTCCCCTCCTTAAGGAGGAAGGCCCCATGTCTGAGCAGGAAATCCGAGAGATTCGCGTCAATCCCATCGTCCCTACCGAATCGGTGCTGGTCGCCACCGCGCGATCCATGCGACCCAAGAAGGCCGAAGATCTGGCGCCGCGGGATACGCGCAGCCATGTGGAAACGTGTCCCTTCTGCCGCGGCAACGAGGATAAGACGCCGCCCGAATTGCTGCGGGTCCTCTCCGAGGATGGAAAGAACTGGGATGTGAGGCTCGTCTCCAATCTTTACCCGGTACTGGGCGATGACCGGGAAAGTCCCAACTTCACCTTCGGTCTGCAACAGACCATTGATGGCTACGGACGCCATGAAGTGTTTGTGGATCATCCGCATCATGGCATCGCCCTGCACGAAATGAGCGAGGCGCACTTGGCTAAACTGTTCAGCGCGTTCCAAGCGCGCATGGCGCAGTTGTACGCATCCGATGACCGGCTCAACTATGTCCTGGTGTTCAAGAATTTTGGCCCGGCAGCCGGTGCGTCCATTCCCCATACCCACAGCCAGATTATCGCCATGCCGGTCGTGCCGGAAAACGTTGAGGCGGAGGTCCGCAGCAGCGCGGAGTATTATCGTAAGCACCATTGCTGCATTTTTTGCGGCTTGATTGATGAGGCGCTGACGTTTGAAGCAACGATTTATGATCGGGCATCCGGCGGGGTCCGCCGCAAGATTGATGTTGGCCAGTATGTCGTGGAACGCGGTGAACACTTTATTGCCATCAAGCCGTTTGCCAGCCGCTTCGAGTGGGAGGTGCACCTGCTGCCACTGCGTCATGAGGCGGACTTTCTGAATACGCCTGAGCTTTGGATGGCCGATCTTGCACAGGTCATGAAGCGCACCATGGCACGGCTCGATGCGGTGATCGGGGGGGCGCAGTACAACTTTTTCCTCCACTCGATCCCGCATGACCGGCACCAAGTGGGCCACGCCGGCAGTTACCACTGGCACCTGGAAATTTGTCCGCGCACTTCGATCCCGACAGGGTTCGAACTGGGTTCCGGCCTTTTTGTCAATACCGTTAGTCCGGAAGTGGCGGCGAGAAAACTCAGAGATGTCACACTGGAAGGGTAAAACAACGCCGGCATATTGCCGCTAAGAGAGTCAACGTTATTTGGTACACGGAACCATGAATTTGAGTTATGAGCCTTCGCGTCGTCTTGGACCTTCCGCTGCCGACGGTGAGTCGTCGGATCTTGAGCCGATTCGCGATATGCGGGCCGAGCGGATCTATTTGCTTTGGAGGCTTGCGACCCAGCGGCATCAGGACGATGATGGACGGATCCAGGCGATCCTCATGGAGTCGTGCCATGTGCTTGGCATGGACATCGCCTTGGCCGGCGAAGTCGATAAAGACCGCTACCGCGTGCACTTTGTCTACGATCCCCAGCAACGGGTCAAGGCGGGGCTTGAGATGGATCTCGCGCACACGCCCTGTCAGTTCGTTTATGCGTGGCGGAAGTCGCATTATATCGACGACTTGCAGGCCAACGCCCAGACGCTGTCCATGCCGGTTGCGTGTCAGTTGAACATGCAGGTCTATGTGGGTACGCCTGTCTGGGTTGGTGAACACCTTTGGGGCGTACTGGCGTTCATGGGAACGCAGTCGCTCGAAGCGGCTCGAAGTGCCGAGAACATCGCCTTTCTCGAGGTGATTGCCGCCTGGCTTGGGCAACTGCTCATGGAAAGACAGCAACGCTTGATTCTGGAGAATCATGCGTTGACCGATCAACTCACGCGCCTGCCCAATCGTCGCGCCGCCGAGCAACGTTTACGCAATGAACTGGCTCAGACCAAGCGCCGGGAACATGAATTCACCTTGGCGCTGGCCGACCTGGATCACTTCAAGCTGATCAACGACCGGTATGGCCATGAGGTCGGCGATGACGTGCTGACCGGGGTGGCGCAGTTCTTCGAATCCCAGCTCCGTGAAGAGGATTGGGTCGCGCGTTGGGGGGGCGAAGAGTTTCTATTCTTCCTGCGTACCGACGACGTGACTCATGGTGCGGCCGTGGTCGATCGGCTGCGTGAAAACTTGAGCACCCACCCGTTTGCCACCAGTGCCGGCGCGCTTTCAGTCACGCTTAGCGCCGGGGTCGTCGCTCCCGGCCGCGACGAGGCGAGTTTGAATGACTTGCTGGCCGAGGCCGATCACTGCCTGTATGAGGCCAAGCGCACCGGTCGAGATCGGGTGATGTCAGGCAAGAACTTCAAGGACGCACTGCGGATGGCCGGCGTGCTGCGACACGCGACGCGCGAGAAGCGGGTTCATGTGGCCTATCAAGACATCGTCGACTTGCAGGACAATTTTCGGGTCGTCGCCGACGAAGCGCTCGCCCGCGTCCAGACTCCAGAGGGAAGTATCATCCCGGCAAGCGAGTTCTTGGGCGCAGCCGAAGGCATGCACTTGATGCAGGAAATCGACCTGGAGGTGAGCCGTCAGGTGTTCCAGCATTGCGCCAGGGGGATCACTGACGCCAGCCGAGGGCCCGGGCGGGTCCATTTTGTCAACCTGTCGCCGCAGTTCCTGGCACGCCGCGCGCTGGTCGAGGAGATGCTTGCGAATGCCGCGCTGTGCTGCAAACCCTGCTCGGGGTCGCCGATCCCGCTCAAACCGGTGGTGTTCGAAATCACCGAGCGCCACTATTTCCACGACTTGGAAGACGTTCTGAGCGAATTGCAGCCGCTACTCGATTTCGGCTTCAGGCTCGCCCTGGACGATTTTGGCAGTGGCTATTCGTCCTTGCTCTACCTCGCGAAGCTTCCGGTCAGTTTCATCAAGATTGAGGGTTGGCTGGTCCGGGACATGCGTGAACACGCCAAGGCGCGTAACATCGTGCGCAGTCTTGTCGCCATGGCTCGCGAGCAGGGGATCAAGACCATTGCCGAATCCGTTGAAGATGAAGCGACCGCGCTGTTGTGCCAAGAATATGGGGTCGATTGGGCCCAGGGGTTTCACTTCGGCCACCCCAAAGTGGACCTGGGTGTGACGGAAATCGCGCGCCCGACCTGAGCATCCCCGCTGGCTACGCATCCCCTGCACTTGCTCCCACGCCCTCAAGCCGCGCCCGGATCAAAGGGCCGCCGGGCTGCGTTGGGTTGCGGTTTCGGCTATGACACCTTAGATTTGCCTAATGGGCTAGAATACTTAGCTAGGGAACCTTAGGGCGGCAGAAGGCTCGCTGCTGTCGAGGCCATGAAAAAATAATGGAGAAAAATTATGGGTGGGAAGACCGCATCACTGCAAGACCCATTTCTTAATGCGCTGCGTACTGAGCACATTCCTGTCTCTGTCTATCTGGTCAACGGCATCAAGCTGCAGGGCCAGGTCGAGTCGTTTGACACGTATGTCATCCTGCTGAAGAACTCCATCACCCAGATGGTCTACAAGCACGCGATTTCCACCGTGGTTCCGGCACGGCCGCCACAGTTGGATCACGGCGAGAACGAACCGGCTTGATGTTTGAACGTCCGACCGGAGGCGAACAAGCCCTGCTGGTAGCCGTAGATTTTGGTGAAGCGGATTTTCTTGATAGCACCGAGGAAATGAAACGCTTGGCCGAGTCAGCCGGGCTTCAGGTCGCGGGTGTCATCCGGGGCAAGCGCAACCGCCCCGACCCCGCCTACTATGTCGGGAGTGGCAAGGCAGAAGAAATCGGCTTGCAGGTCGCGGCGACGGGTGCTGAGGTTGTCATTTTCAACCACGAACTGTCCCCTGCCCAAGAACGCAACTTGGAAAAGGTCCTGCAGTGTCGCGTGGTGGACCGGGTCAGCCTGATCCTGGATATCTTCGCGAGTCGGGCGCAAAGTGCGGAGGGTAAATTGCAGGTGGAACTCGCCCAACTGGCGCACCTGTCCACCCGGCTGGTGCGGGGGTGGACTCACCTTGAACGCCAAAAAGGGGGCATCGGCTTGCGCGGACCGGGTGAAACCCAGCTTGAGACCGATCGCCGACTGATCGGCAACCGGGTGAAGCTCCTTAAGAGTCGGCTTGAAAAGCTGGAACGCCAGCGCACGGTGCAGCGTCGCGCCCGGGCCCGCAACCGGGTGTTTTCTGTCACCCTGGTCGGCTATACCAACGCCGGCAAATCGACCCTGTTCAATGCCTTGACCCGAGCCGGCGTATACGCCGCGGACCAGTTATTCGCGACCTTGGATACCACCAGTCGCAAGTTGTACCTCGAAGGGGCGGGTGAGGTGGTACTCTCCGACACGGTCGGATTCATCACCCGCTTACCCCATGACCTGATTGCGGCATTCCACGCCACGCTGGAAGCAACGACGCAGGCAGACTTGCTGGTCCACGTGGTGGATGGCGCAAGTGCGGACCGCGAGCATCAGATCAAGGAGGTTAACCGCGTCCTCGAGCAAATTGGCGCGGACAACGTTGCGCAATTGCCGGTTCTAAACAAAATTGATTTGATTGGATTGGAGCCGGGAATCGAGCGAAACGAATATGGTAAGATTGCCTCTGTTCGGGTCTCCGCCAGAACAGGCGCCGGACTCGATCTTCTGCGCCAGGCCGTTGTGGAAGCTGCAAATTTCCATCGGGCCGCTGGAAATCAGTCGGCAGGTGACCCATCCACATTTTCCGTATCAGTTTGACTCCTATCTTTCATGGCTTGGAACGATCCTCAGTGGGGCAAAAACAGCAACGCAGGTCCGCCTGACTTGGACGAGCTTTGGCGCCGGTTTAATCAGAAGCTCAGTGCCATGTTCGGCGGCAAGGGCGGGGGCAGTGGTGGAGGTCCCACGGGCGCACCCGGCATGCCGCGCAACGTGTTTGGTCTGGTGCTTGGCCTGCTGTTTCTCCTCTGGGTCGCCAGCGGCTTCTATATTGTCGATGCGGGTAGCAGGGGCATCGTGCTGCGCTTTGGACAGTATAGCGAGATCACCGATCCAGGCGCCCACTGGCACC
>JBKQNQ010000492.1:0-9233 GCA_052145875.1 Thiobacillaceae bacterium | reverse complement strand
ATACAGAAGCCGACACTCGCCTTGATCGGCCATCTCAATTTTGTGCATCCGAACCGCGTTCAGGTGTTGGGTTGCGCAGAGATGGACTACCTTCGCAAGCTTTCCACGCAGCCTTTGCGCGACGCTGTCGACCACCTCTTTTCCACTGAAATTGCAACCGTGATCGTCTCCAACAACGAACCGGTTCCCCAAATTATGCTGACGGCGGCCGAAGCAACACAGACACCGCTGTTCACCTCGCCTCAAGAAAGTCCGGCCTTGATGGCATTTTTGTCGCATCACCTCACTCAGGTGCTCGCGGAGACGGTGTTGATCCACGGGGTCTTCCTTGAAGTCATGAGCGTTGGCATTTTGCTCAAGGGTGACGCCGCAGTGGGGAAGAGCGAACTCGCGCTTGAGCTCATCACTCGCGGCCACAGACTGGTTGCGGACGATGCTATTGAGTTGCGCCATGTTGCGCCAGAAACGCTGGAAGGTACCTGTCCGGCATTGCTTCGCGATTTTCTGGAGGTTCGGGGACTGGGGTTGCTCAACATCCGCTACCTGTTCGGCGAAACCGCTGTCAAACTTAAAAAGAACTTGAAACTGATTGTCGAGCTGTTCAAGCCATCCCAGGAAGAAATAGGCCGAATCAACCGTCTGGATATGGAAGCCAGCCGGGAAACGATACTTGGCGTGGAAATCCCGCTGGTTCGCATCCCGGTTGCGGCGGGGCGGAACTTGGCGGTCCTGGTGGAAGTGGCCGTACGCAACCATATCATGAAGGCCCGCGGCATCAACCCAATGGAACAATTCGCCATCCGCCAACAAGCCGAGATTGACCGGCAAAATGATCTTTAGCATCACGTAGTCCTTTGTATGAGATAGGAATTCCCATGCAGGTCATCCTGGTCTCGGGTTTGTCCGGTTCCGGCAAGAGCGTTGCCATCGCCGTACTGGAAGACGCGGGCTATTACTGCATCGATAATCTGCCGATTGCGCTACTGGGATCCGTCGTCAATCATTTACGTGTAGCCGGCCCTGCCCAAATTGCCATCTCGGTGGACGCACGCAGCGGTCAGGATTTCTCCCAATTTCCCGTCATGGTTGGTGATTTCAAGGAACAGGGGCTGGACGTACGCGTTATTTTTCTCGAAGCCAAGACGCTAACTTTGGTCAAGCGTTTTTCCGAGACCCGGCGCCGCCACCCACTGTCGAACGACGCGGTCTCCCTGGCGGAAGCCATTGAGCAGGAACGTGATCTCCTGGCAGACATCGCACCGCTTGCCCAGCGCATCGATACGAGCGACCTTTCCGCCAGCGCGCTCAGCCTCTGGATCAAGGACCTGGTCTTGCAGGATCGCTCGCGCATCACCCTGTTGTTCCAGTCCTTCGGCTTCAAGCATGGCATTCCACTTGATGCCGATCTGGTCTTCGATGTGCGTTGTCTGCCGAATCCCCACTACGTGCCGGAACTTAAGCCCCTTACGGGTCGCGACCCCCTCGTAAGAGAATATTTGGAGTCCAGCCCCAACGCCATGGCCATGCTGGCAGACATTCGGTCGTTTGTCGAAAACTGGCTGCCCTGTTTTATTCGCGATCATCGTGCCTACCTCACCGTTGCCATTGGCTGCACGGGCGGGCAACATCGTTCGGTCTACTTTGCCGAAGCTCTGGCCAACGCATTCCGGGAGCGAGAACAGGTCCTGGTGCGGCATCGCGAGCTCGCATGAGCACCTATATAAAGACCGGTGACTGGGCACTGCTCATGCTCGGTGGCGTGTTGGTCTGCACCCTCGTGCTCCGCAGCTGGATGGGTCCCGCGGGAGACCGAGCTGTCGTTCGCGCCGGTGGCAAAGTTTTCACCGAGCTCAATTTGTAGCGTGATGCGGTGCTCGATGTCCCCGGCCCGCTCGGTCATACGCTGGTGGAAGTCGCCCACCACCGTGTCCGCATTGCGCGCGACCCCGGGCCTCGGCAGCTCTGCGTCAAGCAAGGATGGTTGAGTCGTGCCGGAGAAGCCGCCTTGTGTCTTCCCAATCAGGTCAGCGTGGAAATTTCCGGCGCCGGACGGATCTACGATTCCCTGAATTACTGATGGGCGCCCTGTGCTGAATTCCATGCCACGCTCCATCTCCCTTGAGGTTACCCCCGAAGATCAGCGCATTGCCCGGTATGCCGCGTTGGCGATCGGCCTGAGCCTCGCTGAAGCGGCGCTGCCCAGTCCCATTCCCGGCGTCAAACCGGGCATCGCCAATGTCGTGATCCTCTGGGTGGTCCTGCAGTGCGGTTGGAGGACCGCCGCTTGGGTGGCGATGATCCGCGTCGTTGCAGGAAGCCTTCTGCTGGGAACATTTCTGGCACCTGGATTCTGGCTCTCGCTGTCAGGTTCGATTGCGAGCCTGGTTGGTTTGCTTGTTGCCGTGCGCCTGCCACCCAAATTGTTTGGGCCCGTTTCCCATTCCCTGATTGCTGCAAACTGCCACATCGCGGGACAGCTCGCGCTGGCTGCGCTCTGGTTCATGCCGGGGGGCGCGGTGATTGGCCTGGCTCCGTTGTTCGCGCTTGCGGCCTTGGTTTTCGGGACCGCCAACGGACTGGTTGTCGCCCGCTTGATTGCAGCCAAGGTACCCCCAGGCGCACAATCCGCTCATGCCTGAGAAAACCATCACCCTGGCCTTTACCGGCGCATCTGGCATGGCCTATGGGTTGCGCCTGCTCGAATGCCTGGTTGAAGCCGGTGCTCAGGTCAATTTGCTCACGACTCAGGCCGCCCACATCGTGGCTAAGCAGGAACTTGCCTTGACCCTGCCCAACCGACCCATCGATCTGGAAAAGCAATTTGCGGAAACCTATCGCGCAACCCCTGGGCAGCTCAAGGTCTACGGCCGTGACGACTGGTTTGCGCCCGTCGCCTCGGGCTCGGCTCGCGTTGACGCGATGGTGGTCTGTCCGTGTTCGATGGGAACATTGGCAGCCATTGCAAATGGCGCCTCAGACAATCTGATCGAACGCGCTGCCGACGTCATGCTAAAGGAGCAGCGCAAACTGATCCTGGTCCCCCGTGAAACGCCCTTCTCCACCTTGCATCTTGAAAATATGCTGAGGCTCGCGCGGATGAATACCGTCATACTGCCCGCAAATCCCGGCTTTTATCATCTGCCACAAACGGTGCAAGACGTTGTCGATTTCGTTGTCGCGCGCATTCTCGACCAGCTAAACATCGACCAAAAGCTGTTCCCTTCTTGGGGCCGACCATGAGTCATTTATTGCCCCTGTTTCCGTTGCGGTCCGTGCTGTTTCCAGGCGGACGGCTGCCGCTGAAGATATTCGAACAGCGCTATCTGGACCTCATGAAGGACTGTTTGGGAAACAACAAGCCGTTTGGAATTTGCGCCATCCGGGAGGGCCAGGAAGTCGGTGAGCCTGCAACGCCGTTTGAAGTCGGCACGCAAGCGCGCATCATTCACTGGGAGATGCCCCAGACCGGCATCTTTTATGTCATGGTCGAGGGCGAAGAGCGCTTTGTCGCACAAAAATGGTGGCCCCAACGTGGTGGCCTGCTGGTGGCAGATGTCGATCCCTACTCGCCTGAGGAGCCCGTTGCAATTTCCGACGATCTCCGGCTTGCCGTCGACGTGTTGAAACAGATCATTGAAGACGCGAGTGACAAACACTTTGGGCCCGAGCGTCATTTCAATGATGCGGTGTGGGTGGGATTTCGTCTCGCCGAATCCTTGCCATTCAAACTGAGTACCCGGCAGAACTTGCTGGAAATGAATGACAGTATTACGCGGCTGCGCATCCTAACCGAATTTCTTCGCAAGCAGGGAACCTAATGGCCCGCATCTATCCGGAATTGAATGATGCTCACGTGAGATTCATTCAGGCCCAGCATATCTTTTTTTCCGCGACTGCGCCGCAGCAGGGCCGCATCAACGTGTCGCCCAAGGGATTGGACTCGTTCCGCATCCTTTCCACACGTCAGGTCGGCTATATTGACCTAACCGGCAGTGGCAACGAGACTGCCGCACACCTTCGTGAAAATGGGCGCTTCACCGTCATGTTTTGCAGCTTTGACAGCGAGCCGCTCATTCTCCGATTATACGGACACGGGGTGACGATCCAGCGGCAGAATCCGGCATGGCCGACGCTTCGCCCCCGCTTCCCGGACCTGCCCGGTGAACGACAGATCATCCTATTGAACATCGACGGCGTCCAAACATCATGCGGCTACGCGGTCCCCAGGATGATCTATTCGGGTGACCGAGAGACGCTGGCCCAGTGGGCGGAAAAGAAAGGGCCGACCGGTCTGCTGGATTACTGGCGGGACAAAAACCAATTGAGCATTGATGGACTGAGCACCGGACTTTTGGAGAACTAACATGCGTAGACGACTCGTTGCCCTACTCCCCCTCACGCTGCTTTGTGCGTGCGAAAAAGCGCCGTCCCCGCCCAATCCCCCACCGGTTCCCAAAGTCTTTGAGACCCAGCGCGATGCGCTGGATAAGGCCAAGGCGGTGGAGGGGCAAGTGCTCAACGCGGCAGATGCGGAGAAGAAACAAATCGATGAGGAAACCCGAAAGTAGCGCTAATTGGGCGACAGCCCGAGCAACTTTTGGATCACCTCGCCTGCCAGCATCAAGCCAAACAACGCGGGCATGTAACTGATGGTGCCGTTTACCGCACGCGCGCGTCCCCGCCCTTCAACGGGCTCAGGCGGGCGTGGCGCGCGCCCCGGCTCGTCGGAAAACACTGTCGCCACACCTTGCTCGATGCCATGCCGCTTCAATCGTTTTCGCATCACGGCCGCCAGGGGACAGCCCCGCGTCTTTGAAATATCAGCCAGCTGAATGCGTGAGGGATTAAGCTTATTGCCCGCGCCCATACTTGATACCACCGGAATCGCGTGCTGAGTGCAATACACGACCAGGGCGACTTTGCAGTTGAGTGAATCAATGCAGTCGATGACGTAATTCGCATCGGTGCGAATAAACTCACCCATATTCTCTGGGATGAGGAACACCCGGTGCAACGTCAGCCTGCAATCGGGGTTGATATCACGGATCCGCTCGGCCATGACCTCAAGTTTTTGTTGTCCCACCGTAGACAGCAATGCCGGCAGCTGGCGATTGACATTGGATACCGATACGACGTCATGATCGATCAGCGTCAGATTGCCAATGCCAGCCCGGGCCAGCGCCTCAGCACAATACGACCCGACACCCCCGAGCCCTGCAACGATCACATGGCAATGCGCAAGCCGGGTGAGCTCGGCCTGGGTCAGCAGAATTGCGGTACGTTCGAATTGTGGTGGACGGGCTGTTTCCATCGGCTAAAATGCTTCCATGATCGTTGGGCTCGTCCAACCCGTCTTCGTTAGGCTGGCATTGTGCCTGCAGTGGCGATGGCTTGCGCGGTCTGGCATCGACGCCTTGCCAGGCGACGTGCATGACCCAGGTGGGAACGGCCTATTCTACTTCGCGCCGCGAGCGGCGTGTTACCGCCACCGGCGCAATCCCAGTTGAGGAATGATTCTCGACGATGAGCAAGGCATTCGTGAAGGATACCGATTCCGATCCACAAGACGAGGACGACGATGCCAGCCTGCCCGCTCTGCCCGCCGGGGGCAAGAACTATATGACTCCTGCTGGGTATGTCCAGATGAAAGGTGAATTCGATCGGCTCTGGAAGGTCGAGCGCCCCATTCTCGTGGAGACCATCGCGTGGGCAGCCAGCAACGGCGACCGTTCGGAAAACGGCGATTACATCTACGGCAAGCGGCGGTTGCGCGAGATAGACCGGCGCATTCGCTATCTCTCGAAGCGTCTGGATCATGCCGAAGTGGTTGACCCGGCCAGTAGGGAAGCAACCGATCAGGTGTTCTTCGGCGCGACCGTGACGCTCAATGACGCGGGGAAGGAAGAGACCTTTGCGATCGTCGGGGTCGACGAGGCCGATCCGGGCAGAAATCGCATCTCCTGGGTTGCGCCGTTGGCGCGGGTATTGCTGAAAGCACGCGAGGGCGACGTCGTGGTGCTGCAAACTCCAGGCGGCAAAAGGGAGCTGGAGATTACTCAGGTCCGCTATGTCCCTTTGGATTGAGCGACCTGGACCTCTAACGGATTTTCCGTCAGCACGTCAATGAGCGTGGTGCTGCTCAGCTCGACCACAGCGGTATAGCGTCGCGCCTTGACCCGGAACGGTACAACTGCGACTTCACCCCAGTTCAGGCCCTTTGATTTCAACTGGTTATCAATCTGTGCCACCAGGCTCGGGTTGCGCTGCAAAAGCTTGACGCGTGGAATCCCGGCTTTGGCAATTTGATTGCGATTGCGACTCAAGGGGACAAAATATTCCGGCTTGTTTTGGTAACCCATTCCGAACGCCGAGGCAAAAACCATCTCGCTACGGACCTTCGGATCGGTGGGCAATTCGACACCAACCAGCTTGGGACCAAAAAATGGTAAATCACGAAATTCAGGCCGTTTGGCTCTGGCTAAATCCGGTTGCTCGATATCCGTGGCCTTCACCAGATTGAAGCCGTTCTCCACAAACACCCCGTAAGCCAGGCGGCTTGTGTAACCGGCATACAAGCCATACGTCAGCGCCGTGGCCTGAGCGAGCGCAATGACGCTAAGATCGAAAGTCAGGGCCCGACGGGACTTACCCGGACTGAAAATGATGAGCGTCATCAACGGCCCCAGCACGACATCCACCCCCACAATTAGGGCCAACAGCATGGGCCCGCCCACAGCCCAAAAATAGGGCAAACGATACCAGCCAAATATCAGCAGACCGATCACGATCGAGGCTAGGGTCACGCTGATGGTCAAATGAGTCAAGGCGGCTTTCACGCGCGTCATGGGTTGCTCCAATCAAAAAAAGCACTCACCAAATAACGTCCAATCACGAAGATTTTTTAGGTCCGGCAACGCCAATTCCAGTGCACGGTTGGGAACCAAAAGCGCCACCGCTTAGGAATTTGGGCGCCGGTCCCAGAGGGGTGGGGTTGCGTGTGGTCGCGGGTGACTCTGTACGAAAGCAGGACGCACCGAACGCGGCAGCGGCAACGCCTAACGTCAGGCCTTGGTGGAACGACGTTTGAAGAGCAAGTCCCAGACCCCATGCCCCAACCGAATCCCCCGCTGCTCGAACTTGGTTATCGAGCGCCATGCCGGGCGAGGCGCATAATCCGTCGCACTGTTCTCCAATTCCGGCTCGGCCGACAAGACCTGCAGCATTTGCACGGCGTATGCCTCCCAATCGGTGGCACAGTGCAGGTAACCCTCCGGGGCCAGTTTCTGGCAAATCAACCGAATCAGATCCGCTTGCACGAGTCGCCGTTTGTGATGCCGTTTCTTCGGCCAGGGATCGGGAAAGTAAATGTGTACACCGTGTAGCGTCGCATCCGGAACCATGTATTCAAGCACTTCGATCGCATCGTGCTGGACAATGCGAACATTCGATAGACCGCGCTCGCCAATCAGCCTGAGTAGGCTGCCCACACCCGGCGTATGGACCTCTATGCACAGGTAGTCCCGATCCGGGTTGGCCGCAGCAATTTCTGCGGTGGTCTGCCCCATCCCAAAGCCAATTTCCAGGATTCGGGGGGCATCGCGGCCAAACGTCTGAATGAAATCCAGGTGGCAGGCAGCATAGGGCAAGACGAAACGCGGCCCAAGTTCAGTGATGGCTTTCTGCTGCCCGCTGCCGATCCGTCCCTGACGCAGGACAAAGCTTCGTACTGCGCGGCGGGAAAAACGTGGCGCGATCGGTTCGGTCACGAACCGATCAGGCCGCCCGTAGGCGAAGACGGGCTAGCAGTGTAGATCTTCTTGGGCATGCGTCCTGCCAAATAGGCCTTGCGCCCCGCCTCCACGGCCTGACGCATGGCCTCAGCCATCAATACCGGGTGTTGCGCACCGGCAATCGCCGTGTTCATCAGTACGGCATCACATCCCAACTCCATCGCGATGGCCGCATCTGACGCGGTCCCGACCCCCGCATCCACCACCACCGGGACCTTCAGCCGATCGATGATGATCTGCAGATTCCACGGGTTCACGATACCCATGCCCGAACCGATCAAACTGGCCAGCGGCATGACCGCGACACAGCCGATATCCTCAAGCTGTTTGGCGACAATGGGATCATCCGACGTGTAGACCATCACGTCAAAACCCTCCTTGACCAGCACTTCGGCGGCCTTCAGCGTTTCGACCACGTTCGGATAGAGGCTTTGCGGGTCCCCCAACACCTCGAGCTTGACGAGGCGATGGCCATCAAGAAGCTCACGCGCCAAGCGCAAGGTGCGAATGGCTTCATCCGCCGTATAGCAGCCCGCCGTGTTTGGAAGATAGGTGTACTTCGACATGGGCAGCGCATCCAGCAAGCTCGGCTGGTTTGGGTCTTGGCCAATATTGGTGCGACGGATCGCAACCGTGACGATCTGCGCGCCTGATGCCTCGATAGCACGCCGCGTTTCGTCAAAGTCCCGGTATTTGCCGGTCCCAACCAGAAGGCGGGAACTATAGGCCTTATTGCCAATAATCAGTTGATCCATGTCTTCCGAATCACGTGTGGCGTGAGACGGCACGTCATGCCGCCCTTCCGACCCCCGCCCATCTAGCCCCCTCCCACTGCAACAACGACCTCAAGCCGGTCACCGTCTAGCAATAGCGTATTGCCATAGGTGCTGCGCGGAACGATTTCGCCGTTACGCTCAACGGCCACGCGCTTACCCGAATACCCCAAGGTTTCGACGAGCGCGGAAAGATTCATCGGGCATTGGAAAGCTCGGGGCTCACCGTTGACCACTAGATTGACTAACTTCATCTGCACCGGAAATTCCATTAAGATGCGGGCTCGGAATTTCGCCTGCCTTGATGCGGGAATTTTATCATGCGGTTGCGGCATAGCGGCAATGCCTGAGCATCCCGACCCTAAAGGCGGGGCCCGTTCTAGCTCCGAAGTGCCACGGATTTCGCCGAGTCGCTGATAAAATGGCCGCTATGGGCTGCCGACGTGCCAATAGCGGATGCCGATCGGCCCATCGATGAAGGACTCGCAAACACAGCAGCAGCACAGACGTCGTCGCGGGCGTCGTATAACGGCATTACCCTAGCTTCCCAATTTGTGGGTGTAGGTTAGGTTGAGGCCCGGAAGCACGCTGAATACGGTTGTCGTTGATAAAATGGCCCCTGTAGCCAGCCGGTGGGTCGAATTTGGGGCCCATACCGGTATCGAGGCAG
>JBKQNQ010000491.1:0-2705 GCA_052145875.1 Thiobacillaceae bacterium | reverse complement strand
TTTACGTCAATTCGATCGATGGTAACTCACTCAAAGTTTCCAAGACCCGGCCTGCCTGACCTGTCGCAGGCCTTTAACGAATTCTCACGTTCAGTGGGAGGAGGCAGCATGTTTGCGAAAATCGTCGGCGTCGTCATCGCCACCATCATCATTGCCGCTATCCCAGAGGTTCGATCTTTCGCCGTTCCTTTTTTCATCATCGCGTTGGTTGCGGTGTTTGTTGTGGAGGGCGTGCGGGTGGTGCCGCAGCAGAACGCATGGGTTGTCGAGCGTCTGGGCAAGTTCCACCAAGTGCTCGAACCGGGGCTCAATATCATCATTCCGTTCTTGGACCACGTCGCCTACAAGCACTCTTTGAAAGAAGTGCCAGCAGACGTCGCCGAGCAGGTTTGCATCACCAAGGACAATACCCAACTCGCAGTGGACGGCCTCATCTATTACCAGGTCACCGACCCACGCCTGGCCTCCTATGGCACTTCAGACTACGTCAGCGCGATAGTGCAGCTTGCGCAGACCACGCTGCGCAGTGAGGTCGGCAAGATGGAGCTTGACCAATCGCTGCAAAGCCGCGACGTAATAAATCGCCAGATTGTCAACGTGCTCGACGAGGCGGGGCGCTCGTGGGGTGTGAAGGTACTGCGCTATGAGGTTAAGAACCTGACCCCGCCCGAGACTATTCTGCGCGCGATGCAGGCGCAGATCACCGCCGAGCGTGAAAAGCGCGCGCTAATAGCCAAGTCCGAAGGTGAGAAACAGCAGGAGATCAACCTGGCGGAGGGCGAGAAGCAGGCTGCAATACTTAAATCCGAGGGCCAGAAGGAATCCGCAATCAACAAGGCACAGGGCGAGGGGACCGCGTTACGTGTCGTTGCTGAGGCGACTGCGGCAGCGGTAGAAGCGGTCGCCATTGCACTCGGCAAGGAAGGCGGGTTGCAGGCAGCAAACCTCAAGGTTGCCGAGCTCTATATCGCTGCACTCGGCAACCTCGCCAAGACCAACAACACCATGATTGTGCCGACCAACCTCTCCGATGTTGCGAGCGTCGTTGCTTCTGCCATGACGGTACTCGACAAAACGCGAGCGAGCACTAAGCCCGTCTGATACTTATAAGCGATTACAAGGAAGGCAGCTGAACTGGATTTAGAGTGAAGTACCAAGTGGTCGTTCGAGCCGATTTCCTAACCGATGGCCGCTGACCTATTCATTGCGGCCGTTGGTGGCGCGTAAGCCCAACGGCCGCAATGGCCAAGATTCGGAAGCATGCAACGATGGTCTATGTGGCCGTTGTCTGGGGTGCTACAGACGTTCATCCGGCCCGATACATCGCAGATCGAACGACTCAAGTTGGCCGTATTGCGACGATTCAAGGAACAAAGTTCCCTTCCCCAAGCTGTCATTGACGGCGGAATCTCTATGAAGCGGTAGAGAGTCCCTGCACACTGACCTGACTTATGTTTTGCTCGAACGCTGTGCCAACCCTTTGATCGATACGTTAGCGTCAAGCCGGCAATCGATCAGCGGCGCAGGGTCCCGATGTCAAGGAGCAAGGCCTGCAGAACTGGAGTTGACCATATTTGAACCGGGATTTACTGGATCCACATTCGCGAGACCGGCCCGAAACGCCACTTTCTCGAAACCGCTGACGACAAGGTGGCGCCGGTATTCATCATCCTCGTGACGGCGCCACCGGTGCTAACGCTCCGGCAGGCTCCTCAACTTCCGCGATCTAGGCGCTTCTTGTGTTTCGCCACAGTTTCCGAAACCTGGGAGATAATTTCGGAGGCGGCTCGAATGATGTGGTTGGGGGTGAATCCAGCGCCCGTCATCTCCCGGAAAAAGGACTTGGCGAGAATCTTCGCCATAGTGTCGGCGTCGTGGGCAGGATTGAACGCCATGCCGGTGGCGCTTTCCATGGCCTGTTCGGCGAGCGCGTGCTGTACAAAGCGTGACCGGAGCACGTTCCGGAGCTGGATCGCCTGCACCGTGCGGGCAGCGAATCCCCCGACCACCTCGAACAGCGCCAGGTCCTCTTCCGAGAACGGACCACCGCTCACCTTGCCAGACGCGTTGACCACCCCGATGATGTGCCCGGAAACCGTGAGCGGCACGACCATGAGACTGGGCGGACCCGCGCCTCTTCGGCGCGCGTGCGCGGCGACCTGGGAGCGATGAACGTCCTTCACCAGAAGCGCCTGACCGTGGGCCAAGACCTGACCGGAGATGCCTTCGCCGGCACCGACTTCCTGTTCCCACGCATCGGACGGAGGTTCGTCGCTGGCCGCCGCAAGCCGCAGCTTGGGCCGCGCCGGATCGCCCGCGGACAGGAGCATGACCGAAACCCGGGCGGCCCCGAGGATGCGCGCGGCAATAGTGGTCACCGACTTCAGGTTTTCCTCCAGTGTCCCCTCGGTCTCGGGAAAGTCCGAGAGGTCATGGATGCGGGAGAGAGGGACGTTGCTGGTCACGCGCCAATTATCCTCCGGAATGCCTTGCCACGGATGCGCCTGATCCGGTGCATCCACACGCGGATACGTGCGCGACGTTGCTCTCTATCATGCCCTGAGGCACTCAGTCAACTTTTTTTAACTTGGTGTCGGATTGTTTAGGAGTGGGGAGCCGCGTTTGCGCAGGGCGTTGAGATAGCGGGTTTCATCGTAAGTGGTTCGGGTTATCCAGCAGCTATGAAGGATGCGAATCCACTTGAA
>JBKQNQ010000490.1:0-7529 GCA_052145875.1 Thiobacillaceae bacterium | reverse complement strand
GTGGGCTTGTAGGCATCAACGGCGGCATAACCGAAGCAGGGTCTTTCATCGAGGAGCCTAAAGAGGGTAGAATCACGAAGTTTTTTACGTACAGTTCTGGCCAAAACAGAAGGTTGATCACGGTATGAGTCAGCAAGAAGTCAATCAAAAACGACGCAAAATCTTGGTCGCGGCGACAACCGGGGTGGGTATTGCCGCTGCGGCAGGTGTCGCCGTTCCCTTTGTGGAAAGCATGCTGCCCAGTGCGCGCGCAAAGGCGGCGGGCGCCCCGGTGGACGCGGATATCAGCAAGATTGAGTCCGGCATGCTGCTTACTGTGGAATGGCGCGGCAAGCCGGTCTGGGTTGTCAACCGCAGCAAGGAAATGCTTGATCTGCTGGGCAAGCATAACGACCGACTCTCCGATCCCAATTCCGACGTCCCCCAGCAGCCCCCCTATTGTAAGAATGCCACCCGATCGATAAAACCCGAGTACCTTGTGGCGGTGGGAATTTGCACGCACTTGGGGTGTTCCCCCACCTATCGGCCCGAGGTCGCTCCCGCCGACTTGGGCCCCGACTGGCCGGGCGGTTTTTTCTGCCCCTGCCACGGTTCACGGTTTGACTTGGCCGGCCGAGTATTTATTGGCTCACCCGCACCAGTCAATCTGGTCATTCCTCAGCACCGGTATGTGGGTGATTCACACATCCTGATCGGCGAAGACAGCCAAGGAGCATAGTTCATGTCACTCACACAACAACTCATGAATTGGGTGGATGACCGCTTCCCCCTGACGACCACCTGGAAGGCGCATCTTTCCGAATACTATGCCCCGAAGAATTTCAATTTCTGGTATTTCTTCGGTTCGTTGGCGATGCTCGTCTTGGTCATCCAAATCGTCACTGGAATCTTCCTTGCGATGCATTACAAACCGGATGCCGATAAGGCTTTTGCCTCGGTTGAGTACATCATGCGCGACGTGGACTGGGGATGGCTCATTCGCTACATTCATTCCACAGGCGCCTCCGCGTTCTTCATTGTCGTCTACCTGCACATGTTCCGCGGGCTCATGTATGGTTCATATCGTCGGCCCCGGGAACTCATTTGGCTGTTTGGCGTCGTGATTTACCTCGCGCTGATGGCCGAGGCCTTTATGGGCTACTTGCTCCCGTGGGGCCAGATGTCCTACTGGGGCGCCCAGGTCATCGTAAACTTGTTTTCTGCCGTCCCATACATCGGGGACGACTTGTCCCTATGGATTCGTGGCGATTACGTCGTGTCGGATGCGACACTCAACCGTTTCTTTTCGTTCCATGTAATCGCCGTACCACTGGTGCTACTGGGACTCGTAGTTGCCCACCTCGTGGCCCTGCATGAGGTCGGTTCCAACAATCCGGATGGCATCGAGATCAAGAAGCACAAGGATCCAACGACCCACATCCCCTTGGACGGGATCCCGTTTCATCCGTACTACACGGTTAAGGATATTCTGGGCGTCGTGGTGTTTCTGATTGTGTTTTCTGCCGTTGTGTTCTTCGCTCCGACGCTAGGTGGGTTCTTTCTGGAGGCGAACAACTTTATTCCGGCGGATCCGTTCAAAACTCCCCCACACATTGCGCCGGTATGGTACTTCACGCCCTTCTATGCAATTTTGCGCGCCGTACCGCCTTTGTTTGGGTCGCAGTTTCCAGGCGTGGTCGCGATGGGAGCGGCCGTTGTGATTTTCGCCGCCCTGCCTTGGTTGGACCGGGGGGCAGTTAAATCGATCCGTTATCGTGGCACCCTCTACAAGGTCTTCCTGGCCACGTTCGTTGTCGCATTCATCGGCCTGGGCTGGCTCGGTATTCTCCCGGCAAAACCGCTGTATACGTGGATTGCGCGTTTCCTGAGCGTCGTGTACTTCGCATTCTTCCTGCTAATGCCCTGGTACACCAAGATCGATAAAACCAAACCCGAACCGGAAAGGGTGACTGGCTGATGAAATTCATGATGAAACTTTTTGCAGCACTGGCGTTCATTCCCGCGCTTGCGCTAGCCTCCGAGGAAGGGGCCAGGCTGGATCAGGCTCCAGTTGATCTAACCAATCAGGCATCTTTGCAGCGCGGTGCACGCATGTTCGTCAATTATTGTCTGAACTGCCACAGTGCCAATTACATGCGCTATTCCCGATTGCAGGACCTGGGCCTAACCGAGGACGAAATCAAGGAAAATCTGCTGTTTACCCGGGAAAAGCCCGGCGACACCATGGCGATTGCCATGACGAAGGAGGATGCAAAAGCCTGGTTCGGTACAGCGCCGCCCGATTTGACCGTGATCGCCCGCTCGCGTGGTCCGGACTGGCTCTACACTTATCTGCGCAGCTTCTACCGCGATGACTCCCGGCCCACCGGATGGAACAACACCGTGTTCGATAAGGTTGGAATGCCACATGTGTTGGCCACACTGCAAGGCGAGCAGATTGCTCATTTCCGGGTTGAGAAAGACAGCGATGGCAACGAGCAGCAGGTGTTTGACCGTTTCGAGTTGATCAAGCCAGGGTCGGTATCGCTTGCCCAGTACGACGCGATGGTCGGAGACTTGGTTAATTACCTCGCCTGGATGGGCGAGCCCGCGAGAGAAAAAAGCATGACAACGGGCATATTTGTGCTGGTTTTCTTGGGCATCTTTTTTGTTGTCGCCTATTACCTCAAGCTGGAGTACTGGAAGGACGTGCATTAGTACGGAGTGATGTCGCGTTCGACGGCAGCCGGACAGGTTCCGGCTGTTGGCTTTTTTTGGTAGAGAAATTAATAAGGAATTTTCACCATGATGACGCTCTATTCGGGCACGATCGATCCCTATAGCCACCGATGCCGCATTGTGCTCTACGAGAAGGGGATGGACTTTGAGGTCATTGATGTGGATCTGCACAACAAGACAGAAGACCTTGCCGTGATAAATCCCTATGGTAAGGTTCCTGTTCTGGTCGAGCGGGATCTAGTGCTGTATGAGTCAAATATCATCAATGAATACATCGACGAACGTTTCCCCCACCCGCAGCTCATGCCGGCCGACCCGGTGATGCGCGCCCGTGCGCGGTTAGTGCTATCGAACTTCGAGAATGACCTGTTTGCCCATGTTAATCAGCTCGAGCACGGCAGCCAGAAAACCGCTGACAAATCGCGTCAGGAAATTCGCGATGCACTCACCAAACTTACGCCTATCCTCACGAAACAAAAGTTCTTGATGAACGATGAGTTCTCGATGCTGGATGTAGCCATTGCTCCATTGCTGTGGCGGCTGGAACACTATGACATCCAGCTTCCCAAGCAGGCGGCACCGGTGCTCAAGTTCCGCGAGCGGCTATTCTCCCGTCCGGCATTTATCGATGCGCTGACCCCCACAGAAAAGGCAATGCGCAAATAGTCATGCAACAGGGTGAAAAGTCGGGTTCGACGCGACCCTATTTGATCCGTGCGATGTACGAGTGGTGTGTCGACAATGGCTTTACACCCTATCTGTTGGTCCATGTAGATCCACGAACGCGTGTGCCGGCCGGCTATGCCAAGGACGGGCAGATTGTCCTTAATGTTGGTGCAGGCGCGACTCGCAATTTGACCCTGGACAACGACGTGATTAGGTTTGCGGCCCGCTTTGGCGGCGTGTCCCAGGAGATCAGCGTGCCCGTGGACAGGGTGGCTGCCATCTACGCCAGAGAAAACGGTGAGGGAATGCAGTTCCCCGTCGATAGTGCCGCGGGGCCACACCATACGGTTCCTGAACCTCAGCCTGATGGGCCGGAACCGCCTGAACCCCCTGAACCTCCCAAGAATCGCCCGAAACTACAGATCGTCAAATAAAATGGGTTCGCCGCTGTTACAATTTCGCCACGTTATGGGCTCATTTCTCAAGGAAATGTCGCAGCGACGCATCTCAGATTTCCCCTGAAATGGGTGCAGGACGCCGGCATAGCTCAGTTGGCAGAGCAGTTGATTTGTAATCATCAGGTCGCGGGTTCGATTCCTGCTGCCGGCACCAGTAAACAAGCGGCTTACAGCGATGTAGGCCGTTTTTCTTCTTCTCTGGGGTTATGCCGGGGTTAGGATTTGGGTCAACGCAAATCCATTGGCGCAATCAAATGCACGATAGTTCGTCGCCCACTTTCCTATTCAAATAATCAAGTCTGTAAATTTGAGTAGGAACCCCAGCGTCCCTTTGGGCAACTCAGTGAATCGATTCTATTCCTTGGTCTGGCCGAACGGGTGGGGCACGGACTCCAGCATTTCCGCGTTCAGTGCATCCAGCATTCCCTGAGGGATTCCTATTGCTCTGCCGCCCGCACTGCCAAGAGCAATGGCATCCTCGATCCCGTCGGATGCCTTGGGCATGTCTGAATCTAAATCCTTTTGAAGATTGGCGATTATTGCGAGGTACTGTTGCGCCGGCGTACTGCCGGTTCTTGCAGCCGCCTCAAATTCCTCTTCCATATGGCAGAGATTTGCAAGTGCCACGACATCATCCAGTCGGACAGCTTCGATAAACCAGCGGGCCACTTCCACGATGTCCCTAGGACCTCCATTCCCCTAGCGCAGCATCACTCCCCAGTCATTCTGTACATCGGAATATCCACCTTTGGCGGCCAGCTCAATCCATCTTGCAGCCTCGGATAGATCGAGTGGGACACCGGCGCCTTGGCGGTAACGTACCCCTAGGTTGTACTCAGCCCGACGGCCAGCCCTTGTTCGGCAGCAAGCCGGCGCCA
Source organism: Thiobacillaceae bacterium (assembly GCA_052145875.1). Taxonomy (GTDB): domain Bacteria; phylum Pseudomonadota; class Gammaproteobacteria; order Burkholderiales; family Thiobacillaceae; genus DASQBT01. Next base: position 2,809 of record JBKQNQ010000490.1, on the reverse strand, counting down.
TTTAACGGCTTCTACAGGGTTGCGGGCGGTGCCCATCCCTTCGAGATGCATGGTACCTAGGTTGTTCTGCCCGAAGGGGTCACCCGCATTGGCGGCCCGCTGGTAGCACCGAAATGCTTCTGAATCATTCTGCTCCACAGCATCGCCTAGCCGCCTTTCCCAAGAACCATTGTTCGGGCCGCCGCTCGGCCTTATGTAGCGCTCCACATAATGCAGAGCGTTTTTAGTCTGGCGGACGCGGCGCACCGAATTTGATGAGTAGCGGGGTGCCACCACCGCGGCCGGTAGGCTAAAAATCGTGTTGTACTGAACCGCCGCACCGATGGTGGCGCTATGGGGATTGATTCAAAGCGGCAGCGGCGAGGCGCGGGACTGGCAGAGGGACTGGGGTCGGATCCGAAGGGGAAGCGTTGATTTGCTGGCGGGTCGTCGTATTCTTGAGAGCCGCGACCGGGAATTTGAGGGAGAAATTGGCGGTATAAGAGCGCATTCCGTCAGCGCGTGCGCGCTCCGACAAAAGGAAAGCCGCCCGCGAGGAAATCGGGAAGCATTCAGCATCGATGGTGTGTTGGCATTCATGAGTGATCGCGCGGCGGCCCGCGTGGCAGGGTGCCTGGCAGGAAGATTTCGATGCAAACCATGTGACCACGACCGCACTGCGGACAGTCACGCAGCGACTTACCGGTAAGCTGCTCGTAGCGGTCGCGGTAGTCGGCAGACGCATCGGGAAGGTTGATGACGGGGACGGGCGCGCCAAGCAACTGCCGGCAGTGGGCGAGTTTGACCGCGCGATGGCGATTGGCCAGGAAGCCGTAATGGCGAATCCGTTGGAACCCGCTCGGTAGAACATGCAGCAGGAAGCGGCGCATGAACTCTTGCGCGTCCAGGCGCATGAGCTTCTGACGCGAGGCGTGGCGGTAATCCTTCCAGCGGAAGCTGACCTTGTCCTCCACGAAGTCGATCAGACGATTATTGGAGATGGCCACCCGATGTGTGTAGCGACCGAGATACTCCAGGACGTGCTGGGGTCCGCCAAACGGCGGCTTGGCGTAAACCACCCACTCGGCTTGCCGGACGGGAGCCAGATAGCGGGCGAAGGCGCCGGGAGCTTGAAGCGCTTCAAGCGCGTTGAAGAAACCTAGGCGGCCGACGTCAAAGGCGTCCTGCAACTGCGCCAGAAACAGGCGGCGAAACAGCCGCGAGAGCACGCGCACCGGCAGGAAGAAACCCGGACGGCAGGAGACCCAATGCTCGCCATCGGCACTGAGTCCGCCACCTGGGACCACACAATGCAGATGGGGGTGATGCAGCAGATTCTGTCCCCAGGTATGCAAAATGGCGATGAAGCCGATCTCACCCGCCAGGTGCTTGGGATCGGCCGCGATCGTGCGCAAGGTCTCGGCGGTGGCGTGAAACAGGATCTCGTAGACCACGGCCTTGTTCTGGTACGCGATCGCGGCGATCTCCTCGGGCAGTGTGAAGACCACGTGGAAATAGTCGACGGGAATGAGGTCGGCCTGACGGTCTTCCAGCCATTGCGCGCGCACCAGGGACTGACACTTCGGACAGTGCCGATTGCGGCAACTATTGAACGCGATGCGCTGATGACCGCAGGCGTCACACTGCTCGACGTGTCCGCCGAGCGCGGCGGTGCGACAGCGCTCGATCGCGCTCATGACACAGCGCTGCCCGCGGCTGAGGGCATCAGCGTGTTGCTGACGATAGGCAGGCCCGGCCTGGCGGAAGATATCCGCCACCTCGAGCCCGGTGGGGCGCAACGCCCGCCTCAGAAATAGACGGGTGGCGTCGGTCCCGGCGTTGGTGGTGGCGGTTCAACCTTGGGTAACAAGTCGAATGGACTGGTCGTGGCGCACACGGTGCTGGTGGCAACCTTCAGGTAGCGCGAGGTGGTGGCCAGGCTGCGATGACCGAGCAGGAGCTGGATGGTGCGCACATCGGTACCCGATTCAAGCAGGTGGGTCGCGAACGCGTGGCGCAGCGAGTGCGGAGTGATCGGCTTCTGGATGCCCGATGCGCGGTGGGCTTTCTGGCAGGCCAGTTCAACGGCACCGCGGGTGATCGGCTGACCCGGCAGGTCGCCCGGAAACAGCCACAGCGTTGGGCGGCCGGCCTTCCAGTATGCGCGCAACACCTCGAGCAAGCGTGGCGAGAGCATCACATAGCGATCCTTCTGCGATTTGCCCTGATCCACTCGAAGCACCATCCGCTGGCTGTCGATGTCGGTCACCTTGAGGTGGGTCGCTTCGGAGACACGCAAGCCGGCCGCATAGGCCGTCATGAGGATCGCTCGGTGCTTGGTGCTGTCGACCGAGTCCAGGAAATGCATGACCTCCTCACAGCTGAGAATCACCGGCAGTGTGAATGGCCGCTTGGGCATCGGAATCTCTTCCACGCCCCAACCCCGTTTGAGCGTTACGTTGTAGAGGAAACGCAGCGCGCCGGTCGCAACGCTGATACTGCTCGGGGAAAGCATTCGGGTCTGCGTGAGATGGATTTGATAGGCACGAACCGCTTCCGGACCTAGTTCCTCGGGCGGGCGATGAAAGTGCCGGGCATAGGCGATGACCTGTTGCAGATAGGCCGATTGGGTGTTCTCGGCGAGGTTGCGGACGGCCATGTCTTCGAGCATCCGTTGGCGTAGTCGGGTCATGGTGGGACTCCTTATCGGGATTGAGTGAAGTGCTGCAAGCAGCGACTTCATCGTTCTCCGATGGGAGATTCATGTAAATCTGATCCACCGAATCGGGCACTATGCCTACCACTACCGCGCCAGCGGTTTAGTACAATC
>JBKQNQ010000489.1:0-8708 GCA_052145875.1 Thiobacillaceae bacterium | reverse complement strand
GGACGGAAACCCAGCGCGCGCTCGGTTTCTGGAGGATTTGTGCCAGTGCCTGTGCTGGCGCGCCTGTCACCCATTCCTGGAATGATGGAACGCCCTGATTGTGGGCAGCCCGGTAGGCCCGCTGGCTAATTACTGGTTTGGTAATGTCACCGACCTTGACGTCAAGGTCGGTTAATTGCGGGGTGATTGGATCTATGTCCTTGTTCAATAGCGCCCGTGCTCGCCGCTCGGCACGGGACAGGCGAACGATTTCAGGTGCGGCACCCTCATGGTGGGTGACAACATGGGGGCCTGGGTCATGTTTCCATCCCTGGGCCAGTTCCAGTTCCCGCATGGCACGGTCGATCACAAAGTAATCAAAGTGCGGTGGCCCCATGACGAATGCCCGTTCAGGATGGACACGATTGATGATGAGATGCACATGGTCATTGCCGGTGTTCCGGTGGATGGCCCAGATGGCTTCACATTCGGCCATCCCCAGGGAGTGCATGACGTGACCGACAGCGTGTTCCACCTGTTTCCGGTCCGGATGTTCACCCTCTTGCCACGACATGGATAGGTGATACACCGGATTGCCCTTGAACCGTCGTGATCGCAGGGCTGTGGCATTCATGGCCGACCAGACGTTTTGCAGATCATCAGGCGTGTCCAGATCGGCATCAAGGTTAGCCACGCCCATCTCAGACGATGGGATGGGTTCTTGTGACTTCTCAAGTTCATCCGGATCACCCCGGGTTATGTACTTAACGGCCTCACGGAAACCACCTTTGGCAGGGCCGCTCTTGGCCAGGGTGATGACCTTGCCGATCACGTCATGCCCTTGGTCCGGTTCTCAATTGATTTGGCTAACGCGATCAGCCGTTCAAGCCCTGCCCAATAGCGACGTTTCTCTTCCAGCGTCCAGTTGGCGTTCTTGGGATACCGATGTTTGAGCATGGCACCGAGTCGGCGCAATTCTCCGACCATCACCCGGTCGGTGACCGGCAGAATCTTTCGGCCCAAGGCCACGCGGCGCACGAATTCGCTGACGGTCAATTCGGCGACTGAGGCTTTCCCACTGATCGCTCGGCGCTCGATCTCGCTACAGCGAAACTCAATGCGTGTCCTGCTGCCCATTGCCCCCCTCCTCTTTCCTTCTGCAATCCTTCATGGCGGAAGCCACACCATTCTTCTTGCGACAAGCGAAGCGCGGAGCAGGGACAGTCAGTCGGGTGTCGGGCGCAGCCTGACCAGGTGGTTGGGCGGGCAGTGTTTCCCAGGAGCGGCCATCGGCCGTCCATGGGAAATCTGTCCGGACAACCCTTACCCTGTACGCGTGCCAAAACTGTCCGCCCGCCAGAAGTTTTTGAGGTCGGGTGGAATGCTTTTCAGGTCGGTGATTGAAACCCTCGAATGACGAAGGGGTTGAGCAGGTAAGAGTGTAGACGGATCGATTTGACGGAGTATTTCCATCGACCGTTGTTTGGACTAAGTCAGGGGGCTTATAACGATGATTTCCCCCTCCGTGGATTGGCGGTAATACCTCACCACGGAAATGAAGCATGACGTCATGTCGAGGAAGACCCTTAAGTCATTCAATTCAAGAAGCATTGGTGGAGATCGGCCCCAAGATCGAGCGGATGATCCAGACCGGGGCTTCGAGGAACGAATTGATCCGCATCATGAAGGATGCGGGGATAACCGAAAGAACCGCCCACCGGGTTCTAGCGCAAGTCCAACAACACCAGAACCCACGGACAGATCTCGTCAAGGTGCTTAAATGGCGTGGACGGGATCCCCAGGATGCGCTCATGGCGCTCAAACAAAATATCGTCAAACAGGCCAAGAGCGGCGTGTCTCGTACCAAATTAATGCAACTGCTCTGTGACGCAGGTCTGACCGAACGGACGGCGCGACGATTCCTTGAACCTTACTACCAGCATCCCGATCCCCTGGTCCGGTTAAACAAGGACCTCGAACGCCATATAAAACGTGCTAAGGGAGAAGGGATGAAGGCCCGGGCCGATGCACTCTGGCCCCATGTCTTGAAACGCCTTAAAGCAGGAGAGCCCATCCAGGTCGTTCAGGATTATGTCGTGGCGCAACTCGGTCAATATGGGGTGACTCCGGCCAATGTCGCTGGACTCATTCATCCCCTGCTTGAACTCGCGGGTCGCGTCCCATGAATATCGAACAGCTGGAGCGCGAGCTCTTGGCCCTCTTGAAGGCCAAGGGCGACAACAATCCAAACGCCCGCCAACGTGCAGCCCTGGAGGCCATGGGGAGCTTGATCCGCCGCGCCGTGGAAACAGATGTTCAATTGTCGACCGTGGCATCCATTGTCGCCCGCAATCTTGGAGTCTCGACACGTCGTGCCCGGGACCTGCTCCAGAAATATGATTCAAGGCAGGGGGCCACAAATGAGCTGGGTTCAGGTCATACAGACGTAGTCACGGACAACCAACCTCGGGGCGGGGCGACAGTCCCTGTTCCCCCCACCGTGACCTTGACGTCAAGGTCGCCCCATCCAGTGTCAAGTTTCCCGGCAGTCACGGACCCTGACGTCAAGCCCCTGCCACCGCTACCTCCCGATCTCATGCCCAAGGATGGCCAGATGCCCCCCGTTCCCGGAGTCCATGAATATCGCATGGAACCCCGATCAGACGGGTTGAAGGTCTACGTCATCAATGGCGATCGCTATTCCCTGCTGCCGGGCATTGACCCGACCGCACCCTACGGGCGCTACGTCGATGGGCGTCCGATGAATGAGTATGGTGCCCCCATTGGAGAAGGCCCGCCCGTCATGCATGGGAAATTCATCGGCGAGAACTATTAGGAGCAAAACATGCTTAAGACATTTATCGTGGACGGTGACAAGGGGGGCGTGGGTAAGTCCATGGTGGCCCGCACCCTCGTCGATATGTATTGTCACCCTGAATTAGTCGGCCAGGCCTGCCAGCTGATCGTACTGGATGCCGACCGGGCCAACCCCGACCTGTGCGGGACAGGCGGATTGAAGGCCGGGGGCGCCATTGCCAGAACCGAGCTCGTCAACCTGGACGATGAAGGGGGCTGGATCAAGCTGGGGAACCTGGTCGATCCCTTCATCAAACGGCCGCAGGAATTCAGGGTCGTCGTCAATATGCCCGCAGGTATTGGCACACGGGTCTTTGATGGGTCAATTCCATTGGTCAGTGAGGTGCTGGACCACATCAACGCCATACCCGTCTGGGTGCTGAACCGCACGAATGATGGCATCAATGCCCTGGAAGCCCGGTGCCGCAGCCTGCCCAGGCAATATGGCTATGGGGTGGTGGTAACCAATCTCTTTCACGGGAGCCGGGATAAGTTCAGTGTCTGGGACTCCAGCCCCTTGCGCCAAGAACTCATACACGAAGGCCACTGGGTGGAAACAGAACTCCCGGAAATGTATGACCTCCTGGCCCATAACCTGGGCCGCATGCCCCTGGATAAGGCTGAAACCTTTGGTCCAGGCGGAATTCAACTGGGCTTTGGAGAGAAACTCTCGCTCAATGTCTGGCGCAGGGCCGCGTGGGAAAGTCTCAAAGTCATTGAGTCCTTGGGTGAACGGTAATGAGCCGTCGGGACGACGTCTGGCGGGCCTTTCTGGGCCGAGATCCCAATCCGGCCGAAGAGACGGATAAGCTTGTCCTGGCTGAACGCCTGGTTCTGGGAGAGAACGATCCTTTCTGGGGGGTGATTGCCTTCATCTATGCCCGGTTACCGGGCATGGCCGCCGAACAGGAGCGGCTTCGCCTCACAAAAGAGCTGGTCGACACGGTATCAGGTCGTCTGGATGCTCTGCCCCAGGTAATCCATACCGCTGTGCATGAAGTCCTGGACAATGGGTCGCTGGGTATCCAGAACCTTGACGTCAAGCTCGGCGAAATCTTAAAGCAGAAACTGACGGCAACCGGGTTCGGTGAACGGGCCAGTCTGACGCTCAAGGAGAGACTCAGAGGCTACTGTTATTCCGTTTTGTATGCGGTGGCCTCATTTGCCCTCATCGGGGGTCTCGTGTCTGGAGCCTATGGGCTAGGCCACCATAGAGCCGAAAACGCCTTTGAATCCCAACAGGCCCGGGCAGTGATTGAAGCACCTCGCATCGAGGCGTGGGCCAGAACCTGGGAAGGGCATGAAGTGTATGCCTGGGCGCATCTCAATAGAGCGGGCATGGACCCCATCCTGCAGTGTCATTTTGGGAATGCTTCAAGAATCATCCACCAAAATGGCCTGGCGATCTGTTATCCCTCAGGTAGCGGCCGTGGCTATTACGTGCGGGAGAAATAGCCCGCTCAACGAAACCCTCCGGAGTCTCGGCATGGGCGCCCTGCTCGGTGCTCCCTGGCTCATCGGTTCATTAGGTATTGCGCTCTCGCCCCTGTTGGTTCTGTTGGTAATCAGCAGAACCCGCTTTTTGAATCGTTGGGGATGCGCATTGGGCTATTATCTTGTGGGTGCAGCGGGACTCCCAGGCGGTGCGGCAACTTTCTTCGGGTCCGGTCACGTTTTCTTTGGCTATGTACTGTGGCTAACCAGTGCCGCCCTGCTGGCCCTCCCCTGGGCCTGGGTAACGAATGGCTGGCGTGCCGTGTGGGTGATGGTCTTAAGCGCCCTGCCACCATTGGGGGTCATCGGCTGGCTCTCGCCCTTGACAGCTGCTGGGATCTGGTTTCCCGGGAAGGGCTGGATCGGTCTCTTCCTCTCTCTGGTCCTTGTTTGGGCGCTGGGAAATAAGAAGCACCTTGGCTTAATCGTCCTGGGCGTAATCTCCATGATCACCAATCTAAATTACAGACCAGCAAAGCCCCCTACGGGCTGGATCGGCGTAGACACGCATGTCGGGCCGCAACCTGAAAACGCAATGGCTCAGTATGAACGACTCAATGCCTTGGTGAGGCAGGTTCATCAACAAGTCCAAGATTCGAAGGTGGTGATGTTGCCGGAAGCCGTTGCGGCAGACTGGTGGGAAGGAACGCGATTCATGATTGGGCAGGCCGTGCCAACGAGGCAGATCTGGTTGGTCGGGGCGAGCATCACCGACAGCCAGGGTACTTGGGATGCCATCGGGCTGGCGCGTCATGGAGAGGTCAGTCCTGAACCGGTATTCAAGGCAGTGCTCCCGGTACCCTTCTCGATGTGGAAGCCGTGGTCTTCGGACACTTACACGGCCGCGTGGTGGCCATCGGTAAATATGATCGCTGGGGTGAGGACGATGGCCATGATCTGCTACGACCAACTCCTGGTGTGGCCGTGGCTGGAGACACTATGGCAGCAACCGGAAATCATCATCGCGCCGAGCAACGGGTGGTGGGCAGGTCATGGGAGTATCCCCACCATCCAGGCCGCATCCATCAGGGCTTGGGGGAGATTGATGGGCGTCGGCGTCATCGAAGCAAGGAATCGCTAGCTTGGAGCGGAGTGTGGCGTGAGAATAATCTCTAATCCTGCGTCTCCCGAGTTCCGCCAGATGAGCAACGCTTTCCCCAACGTCTCAAGGAAGAATTCGAAGACGTCACCCTTTCAAACACAATTTTCCCAACGCCTTCACCCAGGAATAATCTGCAACTTACCATGCAACATCGTTAACCTCGGGGCACGTAACCCCCCTGGGAGGAGGCATGACCCCTCACTCGCGCAGCCCGAAAAAGATGTTACGAACCGGCCGCTACAACGCAGTAAGCTGCCGGTGGTGTACTCGGCTGGTGCTTCCGTTGATCGGCCATAGGAGACGCTGGAGACTGGAGCTGACCACTTCTGCTATGGATTCGTTACCGGCCCTAGGATAGAAATTTACTCAACGGCCGCTTTGCGATTTCCTCTGCGGCCGGATCCGACCCAAACCTGCCAGATGGCTGCGTGTAACAACTATGGCGGCTAAGTGAACCGATAGCTGCCGTTCCCCTGAAACCACCAATGGGCAAGAGATCGGCCAAAGGCAGGACGGGTTCTTGATTCGCTCCCTCCGCAGTGCAAACAGCACCGGACACTGGCTTGTCTGGGCAATGCGAACGGCGCTTTGGTGATGTCAGTCGGCCGGACCAGATCTTTTGCCGTCAGATGACATGTGGAAATCGACCGTCCGTACCCTTCGCCTTAGCGGTCACTCAAGCGTCTGAATCATAAAACCGAATCGAATTGCGCCCTTCCGCCTTCGCTTGATACATTGCCGTATCTGCCCACTTGAGGATGTCGTCCGGGCTGACCTCATGGTTCATGAACAGCGCCACGCCGGTGCTCACCGTGCATTGATGCTCAACGCTGACATCGGCCTTCCCCTCGCGCTTGATTGTCAGCAGATAGGGTTCCGATAACCTATTACGGATTTTTCCCGCAACGTTCTCGGCATGTGAAGTCGCTTTGACCTCATCTATATTCAAATCGCTCAGAATTAACACAAACTCATCGCCGCCGAAGCGCGCCACGGTGTCCATCTCGCGCACAAAACTCTTCAGTCGATCCGCCGCCTCGATCAATAGCAAATCGCCCGCCACATGCCCATGCATGTCATTGAGGGGTTTGAAGTTGTCCAAATCCAGGAACATCAATGCGGCATAGCAAAGACTGCGCTTACTGGCCGCCATGGCCTGGTTGAGGCGATCGTTGAGCAGGCGACTGTTAGGTAGTTGGGTGAGCGGGTCATAGAACGCCAGTTGACGCACCTGGTCTTCCATCTGTTTGCGCTCAGTGATGTCGCGCCAAACGCAGTAAATGACCTGCCTGTCCACGGGATCGATGATCGAGAGTGTGACCTCGGCAACGAAATTCGCGCCGTTGGCCTTGGTGTGTACCCAGTCAAACCGGTGTAAGCCCGTGTCCTTGGCAATGGCCATCATGCTCTCAGCCTTGTCGTAGGAGTCTTGACCGTCGGGTTGCTTGGGTGGCGAGAGTTTTGAGGGATGGACGTTCAGGAATTCTTCGCGGCTTGTGTAGCCCAAGGCCCTAATGGCCGCTTCGTTGCATTCGACAAAACGGTTGCCGTCGATGATCCAAGCGGGGTCAGGTGACGACTCAAACAGCTGCCTGAACCAGCCATGGTCGGATTTGACGTCTGAACGGGACATTAGAATTGTATATGTGGTCGGTGAATGACCCCACTTTGGTTGACTGTGAGCAATCTCACCTGCTCCTCTAGAAGTTCCGCTAGGTTCCTCTCATGTGCGGGACGTTGACCATCTTGCACTTGCGGGAAGCCGACTGTGAATGACGCGAAACTGTCGCCCGCTGGACGTCTGTTCATGCCCGGGAGCACTAAGGGAAAACCCCGCTAAAGCGGGGTTCTTCTATCACCGGGAATGCCGATTAGCTGGTGCGTTTTCGGCGACTAAATCCTAGCCCGGCCAAGCCCAGGCCGACCAGAGCCAAGCTGGCGGGTTCAGGGACGCTGGGGACGGGGGGAACACCGAGATCGATATTCGCAAGGTCCCCGGTTACAACTCCCGTATGGACGTCATACAAAGGGGACTCAGAGTAACCATTTGGATCCAATCCCTCCCATCCTACAAAACCACCTGTGGCGTTGCTATTTGGGCTGAACACCGAAAACACGGCGTCACCATCGAACGCGCCTCCAGACACCGTAGCGGTGAAGGTAACGTCGAAGTTTCCCACTTGCGCATACCACTGGGGTCCGCCGCCGGGGGCGCAACCGCTGCCGCCGCAGGTCGGATCGTTGATTATCGCAGAAGTACCGATGTATTCATCATCGTAATCATAGGCGGTTAAATTTCCCGGGCTGGTGCTGGAAGAAACTCCAGGCAGACTACCCCAAAAAAACTGAGAAGACCCCGCGCCCAAAGTTCCGAGATCGACCGTTGCGCTCAGACCATTGTTCTGGCCTTGGTAGCCGTTCAGAACAATCTGGGCATTTGTCAGCGTTCCACCGGTCGTATTATTGAAAATCAGTGACGCGGTGTCGAATACGCCGCAGTCATAGCATCCACTGATCGTCGCGATCGTGGTGGCGTTGGCAGACGTCACTGTAGTCAGCGCGCCGACAGCGGCCATAGCGATTGCGGCGGCGCCCGACAGGAACATTTTTCTCACGGCGACCTCCTGCCGTGCACTTATTCCGACAATGTGACCCTGCATATGTTTGTTCATTTACTCTTTCTCCATTTTTTATGGTGCATCCTGGGCATCCAGAGTCCTATTCAATTAGTGCTATAAGCAGCTTGGGCTTTGAGTCAAACTGGCTCCGCGCACCACACAAAAAGATCTTTACCAAGACGCTGAAGGACGAAGCAACGACCATGCCTATGCCGCATAATTAAATGCAACACATTCAATTTATTATAAATTGTCAATTTCACGCTCAACGGAAAGATTGCGATTAGTTAATTGGATATGGCGGAGCGTAAAATTATCCGACACCACGTTCAGAGTTGCTGCCTTCAAAGACACAGCGAAGGTCTATTTCCAAGTTTCGACGATGCGGGTTAGGGTCGAAAGGGTGAGTTCAGCGTTTTCGTCAGCAGCCGTACAGCAGGATTTCTGGTCAATGGCCGTTGTACGGCACATAGCAGACCTGACTGCCTTGAGGTGCCAGCGGCCGTTTCATGCCCTGAGGCACTCAGTCAACTTTTTTAACTTGGTGTCGGATTGTTTAGGAGTGGGGAGCCGCGTTTGCGCAGGGCGTTGAGATAGCGGGTTTCATCGTAAGTGGTTCGGGTTATCCAGCAGCTATGAAGGATGCGAATCCACTTGAA
>JBKQNQ010000488.1:0-5626 GCA_052145875.1 Thiobacillaceae bacterium | reverse complement strand
TGGGCAGGATGGAAAGCCAGGACACCGCCAGCAAGTTTTTCAGGCAGTCATCCAATATCTCATCAAGCCCCCCATCCTTGAGAACGCCTTCCAGCAGGCCTCGCAGGGCGGTCTGCTGCTCACGGTCCCAGTGCATCAAAGTTTCGGCACCCTTGCGCTCGGTGATGTCCACATGGGTGGCGCTTATCCGATTCCCTTTTGCCGAGTGTAAGGTCACCACATTAACGGACAGGTCTCGCAGTTCGCCAGTCTTTCGCCGCACTTGCGTCTCGAACTGCACCTGTTCATTGGCCAGGAGACACTGCTCGACTGCAAGGACGGCCTCGCTGCTCAGGCCAACGTTGAAATCCCAGACTCGCAAGCGGCACAATTCCTCACGGCTATAGCCGTGGATGTCGGCGGCGGCCTGGTTGCATTCAAGAACGCGCAGGCTGCCCGGCTCGATGAGCAATTGCCCGACGGGGGCGCCTTCGAACAAAGTGCGAAAGCGATCTTCGCTCTCCCGCAGGGTACGCTCCACCTGCAGCCGCTCAGCCTGTAACGCGATGATCAGCAACCCCGTCAGGACGGTGATTGCCATATAGCTCCACAGTAGAAACAGACTTATGTGAGCATCATGCAGGTTGAAGGTGCCGTGCCCAGTGGCGGTGCCCCAGGCAGCAACCACCGAAAAGCCAAGCCCCGCAATTGTTGTGGCGGTTGTCCCCAAACGCAGTGCCGCCCACGCGAGCAGAGGCAGGGTCATGAACGCGAGCGGCAATGAACGGCCCGCCTGCCCATAATCGTGGATAAACGCCAGCCAAGCCACCGTGCCAGCAACCAGAATCCAGAGAAGCGATTCCCTATGGGCGCGGCTCAGTTGCTCGATGTTTTTCCAGCTAAGGGTCAGGAGAAGGGGGGCGGACAGAAGTACCCCGACTGTGTCACCCATCCACCACGTTAGCCATGCAGACCCTGCGGATTCCATAGGCAGCAACCCGGCCAGGTAGAGATTCGCGACGCCACCTGATGCCGACACGGTCATCCCTAAGCAGGCTGCGGCGATGAACGAGGCAACGTCTTCCCGACGGTCGAATGCAGGATGGAACCCAACGCGCTTGAGCCACGCGACGGTTAGAAGCGGACTTAAGGTATTGCCCACCGCAATGCCCGCGGCCAGTGGCCAGGAGGAACCAATGGAGACGTTTACAAGCAGCGCACCGAGGTAGACACCAGGCCAGAGTTTCCATCCCCAGCGGAACAATGCTGCTACTGCTATGCCCGTCGGGAGCCAAACGAGAGTGATATGTGACCCAACGTAGGGAATCCTCAATCCGAGCCAGCCCGTGGCGAAATAAGCCAAGGCCAGAAGAAGGGGTCTGGCTACGATCACGGCTCCGCTGGCCGGAAGCGTCAAATGAAATCGGAAAGGCCTGGACATGGCAAGACTGTAACCTCATGCTGTTTACAGTAGGGGTAACTGTTTTTCACAAAAGGCGATCACGCGGGTTCATCAGGTCAATGTGGGTCACGCGGCCAGCGTATCGTGCAATTTCTTGATGATCGTGTCCCGCTGAGCTGGCTTGACAATGAAATGTCGGACCCCCTGCACTCCGGCTTGTTCGACCACGTCGCGCGCGGCGTTCCCGGTCATCAAGACAATGGGCAGGGCCTTGTGGGCATCCAGCGACCAAAGGCGCGAAATCAGGTCCATGCCGTTTCCATCTGGCAACTCAAAGTCGACGAGGGAGCAACAATAGTTCTTCTTGGAAAACGCGCGCAGTGCCTCGGCAATAGAGCCGACACCCTCAGCCCGGAAGCCGGCATCTTCCAAGGTCGCCACAACCACTTCGAGGTATACCGGATCATCGTCAACAACAAGAACAGGCGCCCGAAGCTCTGCCGCCTGATCGACCACGGCCTGCATGGCGCTTTCGCCCTTGGCAAGGTCTTTTTCAAACGAAGCCGTCCATTTCCCTAAGGCTGCGGCTGTATTGCCAAAGGCATTGGCCAGCTCCGGCTGGACAGCGATGCGGGCAACTTCTTGGAATTTGCGGCGGGTCTCCGCAACATGTTCCGGCGCAAGCGGGCTTGCCACAGTTTGGTAGAACTCCGTGCCGATATCCGCGAGGCGGCCAACGATGCGATCATGGGCCCGGCTGACATCCGCCTTGACCGTCGCATTCAGGCGTTGAGCCTGGGCAAGCTGCTGCTGCATCGCACCCGAGAACTCGTCAATCCTGAGTCCCGTAGTGCCGACTGACTGTGATACAGACGCAAGCTTCTCCATGCCCTGCTTCAAGCGAATTGCCTGCTGGACCGCAATGGCTAGCCGATAGCGATCATAGAGCGGCCGGACGACGACATAATCGTCAAACACAGTACGTCTGCACAAATCATAGGCCGTCTCCACCTCCGTGCCCTTGCAGGTAATGATCGTATAGTGTGGCACGGCCTGAAAGTCCACCGCCTTACGGAGGACTTCCAGATAGATGCGCTCCGCGTCCACGATGGATGGACAGGCGAATATGAGGACACTCGGCGCTATGATCCTGATCTGTTTCAGCGCTTCATCCACGCTGTGGCCAATGGCAAGCTTGTATGAGCCCAGGCCGGGCATGCTACTGACGTCTTCCGTCAGTTCTTTCTCCTCGCCAACGAGAAGGATAAACTCCTCTTGTTCAGGGCTGACTGGATTCATCCATCTTTTCTCTTAGCTCGCGCTCGACAGAACCGCATTCCTCAAGGAATCGGGCGAGTATCGGCCCAATCGGACCGGGCGCACGTCCCGCCCCAATCGACTCAAGCTGCTCGCTTAGTTGGCCCAATTCAATTGCTCCAACTGAGCGTGAACTGGATTTAAGCGCATGACAAGCAGAGCGCACCGTATCGAGTGCGCCTGCGTTAACGGCGTCCACGACAATTCCCCGGGTGCGATCAATCAAATCGGCGAATTTCGAAAGAATTCGCTGTTGCGTTACTTTATTGTCCCCAATAAACCCCCGCAGCACATTCAGATCAAGATGCATCGTATCGTCCATATGCCACGGGATTATTCCTCGAAGATCCGGCGGTAAAGTTTGGCCCTGCCAGTTGGGATAGCAATTCTATGATAATTGTCAGTCTTCGCTTACCTCTTGCCAGTAGGCTTACCGGCATTGAGACTAACTGAATTCAGGAAGACTGGAATGGCATCAAAAATGTCCCTGCTTTCGATTACGACGTAGCGGGTTAGATGGGCTGTTTCTGAGTTTGGGTCGATGTTGGCTGCCAAAATAGGCACGGACTTCCTTACGTTGCCTCCGTAGGACTCCAGGTATTTACGATTTTCAGCAACCGCTCTAAGTCCGCTGGTTTTACTAAATGATAGTCGAAACCCGCGTCTTTGGCTTCTATTTGGTCCTTTTCCTGCCCATAGCCCGTCAGCGCAATCAGAAGCAGCGGGTTCGCGTTCGGTAGTTTCCGCAGACAGCGGGCCAAGTGATATCCATCCATGACCGGCAGGCCGATATCGATGATCGCAATCTCGGGAAGCGTATTCTTTGCGCTTGCCAGGGCCTCGGCCCCGTCCTGCGCCAACCGTACTTGATGCCCCGCATCCTCAAGCACATGTTTGAGACCTTCGGCAGCCTTGGCATTATCTTCGGCAATCAGGACGCGGCGCTTGCAGGCAACGATTTCTTCTTTCGGCGCAAACGCGTCGGGTTCGACCGTTTCCTCGTGAGCCAGGACGGGCAAACGTACGGTAAACTCCGCACCCCTATTCGGGCCCTCACTGGTAGCGGTCACCCGGCCGCCATGCAGTTCCACCAGGCCTTTGACCAGGGCCAGTCCAAGTCCCAACCCTCCCTCGTCTCGCGCAAGAGAGACCTCGCCTTGGGTGAAAATTTCGAAGACATGCGGCAACAAGTTTGCCGGGATGCCGCGCCCATTGTCGCGGACACGGATCACCGCTTCATCTCCGTCGCGATCGAGGAACAACTCAATTTGTCCATTTTTTTGAGTGAACTTGCTGGCGTTATGAAAGAGATTGATTACGATTTGAGTTATGCGTGCCGGGTCACCCTCGATCCACACGGGCCGTGGAGGAGGGCTGTAGGCGAGATGTTGTTGGCGCCGCATAAAAAGAGGCTCGCGCTCTTTTACCAACGTGGCGATTAGCCGTCCCAGATCCAAATGCCTCTTGATCAAGACAATCCGGCCGCAGGTAACGCGTTGGACATCCAGGAGATCGTCAACCAAGCGTTTGAGGAGTTCCGTCTGGTTTGTGATGGTGGTGGCGGCCCAGCGGCACATTTCGGGGTCTGTGAGCCCCTTGGTCTGGAGCAGGTAGGCCGCAGTGGCCGTCACCGCCATGGGGTTGCGCAACTCGTGGGCCAGGAGCGCAAGAAACTCATTTTCGCGCTGGTCAGCCTGTTTCCTTTCGGTAATGTTCTGGATGACAGCGACGCTGCGCAGCGGCTTTAAATTTAGATCGTAAATTACGTTGGCCGTGATTTGAACCCAGATAACGCTGCCGTCCTTGCAGATATAGCGCTTTTCGATCCGATGCTCGGGAATTTCACCACGCGTCAGTCGAGTAAATTCTTCGAAGTCCTTGGCTCGGTCATCAGGGTGAGTGATCTCCGAGAACGGCCGGTTCAGCAATTCTTCTTCGCTGTAACCGGTCATCTCACAGAAACGCCGATTCACCCGTAGAAACCGCCCTTTGAGTGGTTCGACCTGACACATGCCCACCGACGAGACCTCAAAAACGGCGCGGAACTGCGCCTCGCTTGCACGCAGCGCGGCCTCAGCTTTCTTGCTTTGAGTGATGTCGCGCAAAATGGCGGTGTATAACGTGCCGCCGGGTAAATCAACCTTCGATATCGAGGCCTCGACGGGAAACACATCGCCATTAGCTCTGCGACCACGGATGGTGTCAAGTGATTTCAGGCTGCGGCTGCTGAGCCCGGAACGCCCAAACGCGTGGATTTGTTCGCTGTGCGCATCGCGCGCGGATTTGGGCAGCAGCCGATGCAACGGCTGGCCGAGGATATCGCTTGCCGAGAACCCGAACATCCTTTCGGCTGCCGGATTGAACAACACGATCTTCTGGTTGGCGTCAGTGGCAATGATGGCATCCATCGCCGAACTGACCAGTCCAGTCAGGCGCGCTTCGCTTGCTCGCAGTGCTTCTTCCGCCTGTTTGTGTTGGGTAATGTCTTCATTAGAAATGATGATGCCGCCGATTTCTCCTTTTTCAGTGGTCCAGGGATACACCGCCCAGCGCAGCCAATGTTTGCTGCCATCAGCCTGCAACCACAAATCCTCCTCATTCTTCAGGAAGGCTCCGGCCAGGGCATCACGGTGAACCTTCTTCCATTCGTCAGAAATATCCGGGTGGATTGCATAGTGGTTGCGACCAATCAACTCGCTATGTCCCCGGCCATTGTCAGCAATCCAGCGATCGCTGGTGGCGATGTAGTTTAGACTGCGGTCCAGCATAGCGATGCTGACCGGCGATTTTTCGATAAAGGTGCGCAATAGGCCCTGGGTCTTTTTGAGTGCGGCCTCGACCGCCGCGTGCTTGCGACCGGTCAAGGCAAGTGCCAGCCACCCGGAGGCGACTCCGCTTAGAACCAGGAGAACAAGGGTTGAAATACTG
>JBKQNQ010000487.1:0-21437 GCA_052145875.1 Thiobacillaceae bacterium | reverse complement strand
AATGCGGTAGTCGATCCCTTGATGCTTCATCAGCGGGTCGACCCACTTCACGGGGTCTGGCGCACCGGCGATCTGGTCTTCCGGGCGCAGGATGAGATAGAAGCCATGCCTAGGGTTCGCCAAGCGGTGCTTGTTGATTGCCCGCGTGAGCGCTGCGGCTAGTGTCTGCGGCTTTAGGCCCAGCGCAGCGGCGACATCATTCCGGGAGAAGTAGGCGCGGCCATCCCTGAGCAGATCGTCGAAGTAAGATTCGAGGGAAATCATGCCGTAACATACGCAAAACTCGACAAATAATCAATAGTTTTGCATATGATTTGGGTCACTCCCACTCGATCGTTGCGGGAGGCTTACCCGAGATGTCGTAGGTGACACGATTGATGCCGCGGACTTCATTGATAATTCGGTTGGAAACCTTTCCCAACAAGGTATAGGGCAATTCGGCCCAATGGGCGGTCATGAAATCGGATGTTTGTACAGCCCTCAAGGCCACAACGTAATCGTAGGTGCGACCATCACCCATGACCCCAACGGACTTAACCGGCAGGAACACCGCGAAAGCTTGGCTTGTCTTGTCATACCAACCCGAAGCGCGTAACTCTTCGATGAAGATGTGGTCGGCCTGCCGCAACAGATCGGCAAATTCCTTTCGTACCTCCCCCAAAATCCGCACGCCAAGGCCGGGACCGGGGAAGGGATGCCGGAATACCATGTCGTGGGGCAAGCCCAACGCCAGTCCGAGTTCGCGAACCTCGTCCTTAAACAGCTCGCGCAGGGGCTCAAGCAGCTTTAGGTGCATCTCCTCGGGTAATCCGCCCACATTGTGATGGGATTTGATCGCATGCGCCTTCTTAGTTTTGGCGCCCGCGGATTCGATCACGTCGGGATAGATTGTACCCTGCGCCAGCCATTTGGCATTCTTCAACTTGACCGATTCCTCATGAAATACGGCCACGAATTCGCCGCCGATGATCTTGCGCTTCTTTTCCGGGTCGGTCACTCCGGCCAACTTGGTCATAAATTGTTCGGTGGCGTCCACATGGATAACCCTTACGCCGAGGTTGTCAGCGAAGGTTTGCATCACCTGTTCGGCCTCGTTCAGGCGTAGCAGGCCGGTATCAACAAATACACAGGTAAGTCGATCACCAATTGCCTTGTGTATAAGCGCCGCCGCTACGGATGAATCGACACCGCCTGACAAGCCGAGGATGACCTCATCATCGCCGACTTCCGAACGGATGCGACTCACTGCTTCTTCAGCATAATCCGGCATATTCCAGTCACTGCCGCAATCGCAGATGTCATGAACAAACCGCTGTAGTATCGCCCTGCCTTGAAGGGTGTGGGTCACTTCCGGATGGAACTGAAGGCCATAAAATCTGCGCCCCTCGTCCGCCAGGCCAGCTAGCGGCGTGGCGGCATTAGACGCAATCACCTTAAAGCCGGGTGGCAATTCGGTAACGTTGTCACCATGACTCATCCAAACGTCCAGTAGACCATGGCCCTTCCCGTTGATTCGGTCCTCGATGTCCAGAAGTAGCCTGGAATGGCCGTGGGCGCGGATTTCTGCGTAGCCAAATTCGCGTTTGGTGGACGACTCGACTTTGCCGCCCAGCTGCGCTGCCATGGTTTGCATGCCGTAGCAAATCCCCAGCACGGGCACACCTAGATCGAATACGGTTTGAGGTGCACGTGGCGTTTCCTCCTCGTAGACCGAATTAGGGCCGCCCGACAGAATAATGCCATTCGGCTTGAAATTCCGGATGAAGTCGTCGGTCACGTCATGCGGATGCAATTCGCAATAGACGCCGGCCTCCCGGACCCGCCGGGCAATGAGTTGGGTGTACTGTGAACCAAAATCGAGGATGAGAATTTTATCGTGAGACATAGGATTGGCTAGAGAAAAAGGGGCCTTGCACCCCCCGCCCTGTGGGCAAATTATTCCACGCGGTAATTAGGTGCTTCTTTCACTATCTGCACATCATGCACATGGGATTCTTTCACGCCCGCGGCAGTAATCTCGACGAACTCGGCTTTCCTATGCATTTCCTCTATGGTCGCGACCCCCAGATAGCCCATGGAGGAGCGCAACCCCCCCATCAACTGGTGAATCACGTTAAGCGCCGTGCCTTTGTATGGCACCCGGCCTTCGATTCCTTCAGGCACCAGCTTGTCCGCATTGGCTTCATTATCCTGGAAATAGCGATCCTTGGATCCCTGTTGCATCGCGCCAAGCGACCCCATGCCACGGTAGGATTTGTATGAGCGCCCCTGATAAAGCTCGACATCCCCTGGCGCTTCTTCAGTTCCCGCTAGCAAGCCTCCCAACATGACGCAATGTGCGCCTGCCGCCAGCGCCTTGGATATGTCGCCGGAGTAACGAATTCCTCCATCAGCGATCAGCGGCACACCGGTACCTGCCAATGCGGCAGCGACATTCGCAACCGCGCTGATCTGTGGCACACCAACGCCGGCAACAATCCGCGTCGTACAAATCGAGCCCGGCCCGATGCCAACCTTGACCGCATCAGCGCCATGATCAACGAGCGCCAACGCTGCGCTGGCTGTGGCGATGTTGCCGCCGATCACCTGAAGTTCCGGGAAATGAGTCTTGATCCATTTGACTCGATCCAGCACGCCTCTTGAGTGGCCATGGGCCGTGTCCACCACAATGACGTCGGCCCCCGCTTCCGCAAGCGCCGCCACGCGCTCCTCCGTTCCCTCACCGACGCCCACAGCCGCCCCTGCACGTAGGTGTCCCTGATTGTCCTTCGATGCGTAGGGGTGCTCCGTGGACTTCTGAATGTCCTTAACGGTAATCAGTCCGCGCAACTCAAATGCCTCGTTGACGACGAGAACCCGCTCCAGCCGATGTTTGCGCAGCAGCGTCGTTGCCTCCTCCCGACTCGCGCCCTCCTTCACCGTCACCAGGCGATGTCGTGGCGTCATGATGTTGGAAATGGGCTGATCAAGGTTGGTCTCAAACCGCAAGTCGCGATTGGTGACAATCCCGACGACAATGCCGCCTTCCACAACGGGAAGGCCTGAAATCTTGTGCCGGCGGGTGAGGGCAAAGACATCTCGCACCGTCATTTGGGGCGCAATGGTAATGGGGTCCTTGACGACCCCCGACTCAAAACGCTTCACCTTCGAGACTTCGGCGGCCTGCTCTCGTGCAGTCATATTCTTGTGAACAATGCCAAGGCCGCCTTCCTGGGCGATCGCAATTGCCAGTTGCGCCTCGGTAACTGTATCCATGGCCGCAGAAACAAGCGGCAGATTCAAAGTGATGGTACGTGTCAGCTGGGTACGGAGACTGACCTCGCGCGGGAGAATTTCGGACAGGGCAGGAACCAGCAGGACGTCATCGAAGGTGAGCGCTTTTTGCAGGACACGCATGTTATTTTCCTAGGCGCAAAGGTGAATTATACGTTGTCGGAGCAGCCATTCAAAATAGTCCACACAGCTGCCACCCTTCCATAAAGACGCCAAGCCCCACCGCCCCGCAATTTGTCGCACGCAGACGTGGTATGTGCCTTGCTATTAAGTTTCGAATCTGCACACTGCATCGTGCAAATCACTTTCCAGGTTCGAACTTACCCGTCGAAATGATGCAAATGAGCATTGACGCCGTCCCGAATACTGGCTAACTTTCGTGAATCCGCGAAAGCGGCGAGACAGTTTCTGCTTACCGTGCCACCGATAACTGATGAGGAGACTTGCATGCGTGAAATTTTGGTTACCTTAACCGCTGCCTCTCTGCTTGCGATGGCCGGCTGCGCAAGCCAGCCCAGCGAAAAAGTGACGACCGGCAGCACTGCGGCCACACAAGTGGCCATGCCCGCCTTAAGCGCCGAAGCTCAAGCAGATTTGGCCGCCGCTCACGCAGCGGTTGACGAAGCCAAGGCCCAATATGCGTTGTGGACGACCGCCGAAAGCGCAATGAAGGCGGCCGAGGAAGCCGCAACCAAGGGCGACAGCGAAGGCGTGATTAAGAACGCCAAAATGGCTGAGGATCTCGCTAACCTCGGACTTGAACAAGCCAAGCTGCCTCCACTTGCACTGAAAAATCTCTAAGCAAGAGGATCGGCCGATGGCTCACTTCTGACGATGCGGATCCGATGAACAACTTGGCCCGCTCAGGATGACCTACGTGGGCTTTCCGGGCATTTGCTCACGCCAATTCCGAGATCGGCCCGTAGCGACAAGGGCTTCAGTGGAGTCAGCCCTGCCCGCCTAAGTAACGATATCAATCCCGTGGCCCCATAGTAGGCGAAGTGGGCGCAATCGCGTCTTAACATGGTCCTGGCGAACCGCAAGACGCAAGTCCGCCAAAGATGCCATAGCACTCGCTTCAACCTGGAACAGACGAGCGCGAGAAGGTCTGCGGACCACGGCCTAACAACGGGCCCCAAGTGTTGACGCGAATCGTCGGTGCTCCGGAATGAAACACTGGAACGGATGACGCCAAAGGAACCTGTGACGGGGTGCCGACAAACCAGCAGTTACGCGCAGCCTTCCACACTCGCACTTGGCTCCGCTGACAGTTCCCCGCCTCCCTTTTTCATGGCCTTGCCCTGTTCGGCGCGCTGCCGGCGCACTTCCTTTGGGTCAGCGATCAGGGGTCGATAAATCTCCACGCGATCCTTATCACGCAGCACGGTGTCAAGCTTTGATAGTCTGCCAAATACGCCCACTTTGTTTCGTTCAAGGTCGATGTCGGGAAATTTATCGAGCAAACCTGATGATCGAATTGCCTGTTCAATCGTCGACCCTTCATCCAGTTTTACTGGAATGAGTACTTGTTGGGATGCCAACGCATACGCGACTTCCACCGAAATATTATTCATTGTTCGTATAAACCTCTTCTGCACGATGCACGAACGCATCGACAAATGTATTCGCAATGTGACTGAATACAGGACTCAATACCGCATCGAGCAGGGAACTGGAAAAACTGTATTTCAATTCGAAATCGATTTTGCAAGCGCCGATCCCCAACGGTTTGAATCTCCATTGACCGTTCATCTGGGTGAACGGGCCTTCCCGCAAATTGATCTGCATTTCATGTGGTGGGGCCTTTTGATTCTCCGTGGTGAAGCTCTGTTTTACACCCATGAAGTCGATTCGGATGGTCGCGACTGTGGTCAGTAGATCACGCCGTATCAACTCAGTTCCACCGCACCACGGCAGAAAAATAGGATAATCTTCCACCCGGTCGACCAGTTCAAACATCTGGCTGGAGCTAAATTCCACAAGAACCGTTTTTGTTACGTGAGCCACACGAAGACCTGAAGTTAAACAGTCATTTTACGAAATTCCTGCCTTATGACCATCGTCGACAATAAGAAAGCTTTCCATGACTATTTTGTCGAGGAACGCTATGAAGCCGGCCTGGTGCTCGAAGGGTGGGAAGTCAAAGCGATACGCGCCGGTCGTAGTCAGTTGAAGGAATCCTATGTTGTCGTGAAACATGGCGAGGCTTTTCTGATTGGCTGCCATATCAGCCCCCTGCTCGCCGCCTCCACGCACATCCACCCCGACCCCGTTCGTACGCGCAAACTCTTGTTGCATGGCCATGAAATCAGCAAGCTGATCGGTAAGACAGAGCGGGCAGGGTATACGCTGGTGCCGCTTAACCTGCACTACGCCAAGGGCCGTATCAAACTGGAAATCGGATTGGCAAAAGGCAAGAAACAGCACGACAAGCGGGCCACTGAAAAGGAAAAAGAGTGGAAGCGCGAACAGTCAAAGATGCTGAAGCAGGAGCGGGTAAAAGAACGATAGTCCCTGCCAGCACCGAGTTCGCGCGGGAAAATATGCAACAGTTCAGATGCCGTTCGTCGGTAATCGCTTGTAAACAGATGGAAATTCCACATAATCATAAGGGACATCCAGGATTCAATGGGGCGGACCATGTTGGCGATATCGATGCACGGCTATGAAGTGGAGTTTATTCCCCTTGAGCGCCGGTTGCTTGACCGCCGCACCCCTCCTCAGGCCCAGGCTGCAACGGTACGCGACGACATTAACGCCGAGAGACGCAAAGACCAGGGTCGACGGTTTGAAGATCACGACCGCCCGCCCCCGCTAAAGGTCGTCCGTTAGGCATTGGGCTAAGGACTGACAGTCACCAGCGGATCCCCATTTTTCAAGTGTCCTATCGGACACGCGCCGAGAAAACCATTCTCCCTGAATGCGGCCAGCACACCATCTGCGTCGTTCTCGTCACACGTCACCAGTAGACCTCCACTTGTTTGCGGATCGCAAAGCATTTTGCGCTGCCAGTCCGCGATACTCTCAGGCAAACGCACCTCGCGGCAGAAACTTTTCCAGTTGCGCTCCGACGCTCCCGGGCCAAAGCCTTGCTGCGCAAGCTGCGCGGCCAGTGGGTGAATTGGCAGACGCGAAAACTCAACATCTGCCGAAAGGCCTGAGCCCCGGCAAACTTCCAACAAATGGCCAAGCAGACCAAATCCGGTTACGTCAGTCATGGCATGAACGCCATCCAATCCAGCCAGACGCATCCCCGCACTGTTTAACTGTGTCGTTGATGCCAGCATTTGAGCATAGCCTTCGGAGCTGAGCTGACCCTTCTTCAACGCGTCTGCAAATACACCAATGCCAAGTGGCTTGCCTAGGATCAGCAAATCGCCTGATCGCGCCTGATCATTTCGCTTAACCTGCGCCGGATGTACCACCCCGATCGCCACAAGGCCATAAATCGGCTCGGGCGCATCGATGGAATGCCCCCCGGCTATGGGGATTCCTGCTGCCCGGCACACCGACTCGCCGCCTTCCAGAATTCGCCGGATAACGTCAACGGACAATTTTCCGATGGGCATTCCTACCACTGCGAGCGCAAACAAGGGTTTCCCACCCATCGCATAGATGTCTGAGAGCGCATTGGTCGCTGCGATTCTGCCAAAATCGTAGGGGTCATCAACAATCGGCATAAAAAAATCCGTCGTCGCGACAATGGCTTGCTGCTCATTCAATTTGTAAACCGCTGCGTCGTCGCTCGACTCGGTTCCGACGAGCAACGCGTCCGGCACCAATCCCGCCGGGGCCATCCCCGCCAGCAATTCACTGAGCAAGGCAGGGGCGATTTTGCAGCCGCATCCCCCGCCATGGGACAATGCGGTCAATCTTATGTTTTCCATGGGTGTCGTTGAGTTGAAACCTTCACGTGTCGCGACCGTAACACAGCTAGCCGAATTTGACGAGATCATTGACGTACGTTCCCCTGCCGAATTCGCCGTCGATCATGTCCCCGGCGCCATCAATCTACCTGTTCTGAATAACGAGGAGCGTGCCCGGATCGGCACACTCTATAAGGACGTTTCGGCGTTCGAAGCGAAGAAACTTGGCGCAGCGCTGGTCTCGCACAACATCGCGCTGCACCTGGAAACGCATTTCCTGCGCAAGCCCAAGGACTACTCTCCGCTTGTCTATTGCTGGCGCGGCGGAAATCGCAGTGGTTCGCTCACACATGTGCTGCAACAAATAGGCTTTGCCACGGCCCGCCTGGAAGGTGGCTACAGAGAATACCGACGCAAGGTCATGGAAGACCTGAAAACACTCCCGAGAAGCTTCCAGTTCAAGGTAATCTGCGGGCCAACCGGAAGCGGGAAAAGCCGACTCCTGCGAGTGTTAAGTGAAGCGGGCGCCCAAGCGTTGGATCTGGAGACGCTAGCCGCACACCGAGGCTCGGTTCTTGGTCAGGTTCCGAACCACGCGCAACCCACCCAAAAATCGTTTGAAACGGCACTTTGGAGCCAGCTGCGGAACTTTTCCACCGACACGCCCGTGTTTGTTGAATCCGAGAGCAAAAAAATAGGTGATCTCCAGATTCCGGCGGACCTGATCCTGACCATGCGCGACAGCCCCTGCATCCACATTGAGCTCCCGCTGGATGCGCGGATTAGGCTATTGGTTGAAGAGTATCAGCATTTCCTGGACCAGCCCGACGAACTGATTCGGCAGCTCGCTCATCTAGTCGACCTAAGGGGTCGGGTTGCCGTCGAAACGTGGGTCGCGCTGATCAGAGGTGGCGACTTTACGGGATTGGTCGGCAGGCTGCTGGAGCAGCATTACGATCCCGCCTACCTAAAGTCGTTGTCCCGCAACTACGACAATGCCCATCCATCCACTGTCCTGAAGCTTGACGACATCTCTGCGGCGGAGTTTGAGCGAGCCGCAACCGCGCTCCTCAATTAAGGGCTTAGTTTCCATCGACCCAATAATTGGTATATTGGACCATGATCCGTTGAACTCGATGCCACGAGCACAAACTCCTCCGGGCTCCAGTGGATGGGTTCAAACGGCACCTGCGACGTGCAGCGCGTATTGCGCAACAAGGTGATATGGGGCTTGTAGGGACGTTGATCAAATTCAATTCCAGCGGCTTCCAGGCTTTCTTCCAGCCCATAGACCAATTGAGCCAATGCAGGCGGGGTATCCTGCGGATTGAGGAAGCCGACCTTATTGTGCCGCCAGCAGGCAGCGTGCTTGATCGCGAGGTCAAATTGACGCCCCTGGATGCGACTCGCCAGCCCCTTCAGTTCCTCCAGGCGCGAAACGGGTGTCTCCCCAAGAAAGACCAAGGTCATGTGCAGGGTATCGGGCTTCATGCGGCGCCCATTCCAGACTTGGTGCAAAATGCCACCCGTTTGCCACAGAGCCCGACGCACCGCTTCCTCCGGCCAAAGCGCGAAGAACAGTTTCAGGTTGCGTGAATCACTGATCACGGCCCGTCACGCGAGATCAGACAGACGGCCTGTGCCGCAATCCCTTCCTTGCGTCCAGTAAATCCGAGAAATTCCGTGGTTGTGGCCTTGACGTTAACGCGACCGCACTCAAGCTTCAAATCCGCCGCGACGGTTCTGACCATGACTGGAATGTAGGGGGCCATTTTCGGGGCCTGGGCAATAATCGTCGCATCGACGTTCACAACGCGCCATCCCGTGCTCGCGATGCGCCCCACCACCTCACGCAACAATTCACGACTATCAATGCCCTTGTAGCGCTGATCCGCGTCTGGGAAGTGGCGCCCAATGTCGCCCAATGCAGCCGCGCCCAGAAGCGCATCACAAATTGCATGCAGCAGCACGTCCGCGTCCGAATGACCGGCAAGGCCGCGATCATGCGGAATATCCACACCCCCGATAACGAGCCGTCTGCCCAATTCAAACGCATGGACGTCAAAGCCCTGGCCTACCCTGACTTCAAGCATCTCGGTTCTCCAAGATCAAACGGACTAATTCCAGATCACGCGGGTAAGTCAACTTAATATTTCGATTGTCCGACTCTACCAACTTGGGCCGAAGTCCAAGCCTTTCGATCGCGGAAGCCTCATCGGTCACCTGTTCTCCCACGCGCTCCATCGCATCGAGCAGTTGACCATGGCGAAACATCTGTGGCGTTTGCGCCTGCCAAAGGCAGTCTCTCGGCTCGGTTTGAACCGCACGCTGTTCATGATCCGCGCGTTTAAGGGTGTCGGCCAGCGGCACGGCAAGGAGTCCGCCCACGGCGTCGCCCGCCAGCTCATCGAGCAATTTATTCAGGAGGACCTGATCCAGTCCTGGGCGGGCGGCGTCATGCACCAGAACCCAATCCTGGCCCTGCACGCGCTCCTGCATCCGGCGCAGGCCGTGAGTCACGCTCTGCGCGCGCGAGCTGCCACCGCAGCGCAGCACAACCAGCTTCTGGCCAAACTCGCTCCAGTCGAACGTATCCCAAAGTGCATCTTCTGCCGATAGAACCACAAATACCGCCTCAATTGTCTTGCAAGTGCAAAACGTGTGGACCGGATGGTAGATCATCGGCCGGCCCACCAGGCGGAAATACTGTTTGGGAAACGGTTCTCCCATGCGACTGCCACTGCCAGCTGCCGGGATCAAGGCATAATGCTTATGGGTCATTGGCGCAATTATCCCGTGCCATGACCAAATCGAGCAAGGCGCACCGGTATAATCGAGTTTTTTCCGTCCCCCACATGTTCGTCCCCAGCGGTCTCCCCGAACCCGGTCAGAAATTGCGGATCAGCGGGCTGGTCGGCGCCATGGATGCGCTATTCATCTCGCGGCTCGCGGCACAAACGCGACCATTGCTGGTCCTTTGCGCATCCGCTTGGGATGCGCAGCGGCTGGTCGACGAAATCAGCTGGTTTAATCCCGAACTTAAGCCCGCCCTCTTCCCAGACTGGGAAACCCTGCCCTATGATAACTTTTCGCCTCATCCTGATCTGATTTCAGGTCGCCTGGCGACGCTCTATCAACTTTCCCGCGGCGAGTTTAGCATCGTCGCCGTCCCACTTACCACCGCCTTAACGCGCTTGCCACCTGGCGAGTTTCTGGCAGCCCACACCTTTTTTATCAAGCAAGGGGACCGCCTGAACGAAACTGCATTCCGCCAACAGATGAGTCTTGGTGGTTACAGTCATGTCAATCAAGTCTATTCGCCGGGCGAGTTCAGTGTGCGCGGCAGCCTGATTGATCTGTTTCCGATGGGCAGTCCCTTGCCCTACCGGATCGACCTTTTCGATAATGAAATCGACAGCGTGCGCGCGTTCGATGTCGATTCGCAACGAACAATTTATCCAGCAAAGGAAATTCGTCTCCTCCCGGCGCGAGAGTTCCCGCTGGATGAAAGCGGAATCAGCCGGTTTCGCCAGCGGTTTCGCGAGCGATTCGAAGGTGACCCCTCGCGATCCCGCCTGTACAAAGATGTCAGCCACGGTCTGGCTCCCGCGGGCATCGAGTACTATCTGCCGCTTTTTTTCGAACACACCGCAAGTTTGTTTGACTACCTTCCCGCAGACACCACCCTATGCCTGAACGGTAACGGCGACCTGGCGGCCCAACAGTTCTGGCACGATACCCAAAACCGCTACAAATTGATGCGGGGCGACATTGATCGGCCATTACTCCCACCCGATGATCTGTTCCTAACCCCGGAGCAGCTCTTTATTGAGCTCAAGCGTTTTAGCCGGCTTGACCTTGAAGCATCGG
Source organism: Thiobacillaceae bacterium (assembly GCA_052145875.1). Classification (GTDB taxonomy): domain Bacteria; phylum Pseudomonadota; class Gammaproteobacteria; order Burkholderiales; family Thiobacillaceae; genus DASQBT01. Next base: position 10,428 of record JBKQNQ010000487.1, on the reverse strand, counting down.
GAACGGGTCCTGCAACGCCCCTGCCACCGGTCGATGTCGACAGGCGCGCGTCGCACCCCTTGACCAAATTGCACGCCTTTTGCGATTCCAATCCCGGAAAAATCTTGCTGGTCGCCCATAGCCCAGGACGCCGCGAAACACTGGCCGAATTCTTCGCCGACCACGGGCTCCCGACGATCCCCTGCGACGGGTGGGCACAGTTTAAAAGCCAGGGCGATCCCCTACAACTGACCAGCGCGCCATTGTCAGCGGGCTTCATCGCGGCCACGGAAGAGTTTGCGGTGATTACCGAAACGGAGCTCTACGCGCTACCTCCCGGACGTCCGGGTCGCGCCAAGCAGACGACTCAGGTGCAAGGGCTGCTTCGCGACCTCTCCGAGCTGAAGATCGGCGATCCCGTGGCGCATGTGCAGCATGGCGTCGGACGCTATCTCGGCCTGACCACTTTGGATATGGGCGATGGGCCCAGCGAGTTCCTGCTGCTGGAATACGCCGGTAAGGACAAGCTTTACGTTCCGGTCAGCAACCTGAGCGCAATCGCAAGGTACAGCGGAGCCGACCTTGAACACACGCCGTTGCACAAGCTGGGCACGGAGCAATGGGACAAAGCGCGTCGAAGAGCAATGCAAGCGGCACGGGACACCGCGGCAGAACTGCTCAATCTTTATGCCCGCCGTGCCACACGCGCGGGGCATGCGTTCGAACTGAACCACCACGATTACCAAGCGTTCGCTGAATCCTTCGACTTTGAGGAAACCGTCGATCAGGCTGCAGCGATACAGGCAGTCATCGCAGATATGGTCTCGGGTAAACCGATGGACCGATTGATCTGCGGCGACGTGGGATTCGGTAAGACTGAAGTGGCACTTCGCGCGGCATTCGTTGCCGTCATGGGCGGCAAGCAGGTCGCCGTCCTTGCACCCACGACACTTCTTGTCGAACAGCATTTCCAGAACTTCTCCGACCGGTTCGCTTCCTGGCCGATCAAGGTGACCGAGTTGTCCCGCTTTCGAACGTCCAAGGAGCAACATGCTGCCTTGGATGCGCTCAAGGCCGGCGAGAATGATATCGTCATCGGCACACACCGGCTGTTGCAAAAGGATGTGGGATTTGCGCGGCTGGGCCTCATCATCATTGACGAAGAGCATCGATTCGGCGTGCGTCAGAAGGAACAACTCAAGGCCCTGCGTGCGGAAGTAGACGTTCTTACGCTGACCGCCACGCCGATTCCACGCACCCTCGCCATGTCGCTTGAAGGCATCCGGGATTTTTCCATAATTGCGACCGCACCGCAGAAACGCCTTGCCGTCAAAACGTTTGTTCGTCCAGAAGCTCCCGGTCTCATCCGTGAAGCAGTCCTGCGCGAACTCAAACGCGGCGGACAGGTGTTCTACCTATACAACGAAGTCGAAACGATTCAGGCGATGCGTGAAAAGCTGGAGAAATTGCTTCCTGAAGCGCGGGTCGGCGTTGGCCACGGCCAGATGCCAGAACGTGAACTTGAGCATGTGATGCGCGATTTCTATCAGGGCCGCTTTAATCTCTTGATATGCACCACCATCATTGAGACTGGGATCGACATTCCTGCCGCGAACACGATCCTTATTCACCGCGCAGACAAGTTTGGCCTGGCCCAGCTGCACCAGTTGCGCGGCCGCGTCGGCCGCTCCCACCACCAAGCATTTGCCTACCTTCTTGTCAACGACGAGGTCGGCCTCACGGCGCAAGCCAGAAAGCGGCTCGAAGCCATCCAATTGATGGAGGAACTCGGAGCGGGATTCCACCTGGCCATGCAAGATTTGGAAATACGTGGCGCCGGCGAAGTGTTGGGTGATAAGCAAAGCGGTGACATGATGGAAGTGGGTTTCAGCTTGTTCAACGATATGCTGGAGGCTGCGGTAAGCAGCCTTAAATCCGGCAGGGAGCCCGACCTGGCCCAGCCGCTGGGCGCCGTCTCAGAGATCAACTTGCACCAGCCTGCGCTCCTTCCGGAGAGTTATTGCGCTGATGTTCATGAGCGCCTCATCATTTATAAGCGGCTCGCTAACTGCAAGACCGCGGACGAGATCACCCAGCTGATGGAAGAATTGATCGACCGCTTCGGCTTGTTGCCGGATCCGGCCAAGACCCTGATTGAGGGACATCGGCTGCGCTTGCTCGCCAAACCACTTGGAATTACCCGGCTGGATGCCACTCAGGACGGCCTGACGTTACAATTCATTAAGAACCCGCCCATCGACCCGGTTAGAATCCTACATGTGGTACACAGTCGACGTGACCTGAGACTGGCGGGCCCGGATCGACTTCGTCTACTGACGAGCCTGCCTGACCTTGCTTCAAAGAGCAACGCCGCGCGCGGCCTGTTGACCGAATTAACATCACCTTGACGCTACGAGACCATGAGCCTTATTCAACCTTTTCCCGCACTCAGACCCGCTGATAATCGCGCTGCCGAGGTGATCGCGCCGCCCTATGACGTCCTTTCCACGGCCGAAGCGCGTGTACGCGTGCAGGGCAAGCCCTACAGTTTCCTGCATATATCCAAACCAGAGATCGATCTGCCCGAAGGTACGGATCCCTACGCGCCCGAAGTCTACGCCAAGGCCGCGGAAAACCTCACGGCTATGATCACCGCCGGCGTGCTGAAACAGGACGATGCGGCAAACTATTACGTGTACCGGATCCAGATGGGTGATCATGTCCAAACCGGCATTGTCGCGGCAGCCAGCGTGGCAGACTACGACACCAATCGCATTCGCAAACACGAGTTCACCCGGCCCGACAAGGAAGATGACCGCGTGCGCCAGATCGGCGCCACGAACGCCCAAACCGGCCCGGTGCTGCTGGCTTATCCGAATACGCCTGAAGTCGATAGCATCTTGGCCCAGACCGCGCAAGGCCTCCCGAATGCCGATGCCGTTGCGGACGATGGGGTGCGACACACGCTATGGGTCATGCGCGATCCGGGCGATATTGCCCGGATCACAATGCTGTTTGACGGCATGAATGCCCTGTATATCGCCGATGGCCATCACCGATCTGCCGCGGCCTCACGCATTTGTGCCGCCCGCAAGGCAGCCAACCCGAACCACACCGGAAAGGAGGGATACCACAGCTTCCTTTCGGTCATCTTCCCTGCCCGCGAAATGCGCATCCTGGATTACAACCGGGTGATCCGCGACCTCAACGGGATGTCGTCCGGCACGCTGCTTGAGACAGTCGGTCGGGCCTTTGACGTTGAGTCAGCAACGCAAGCCGTCAAACCCACGCAGCCGGGGCAGTTCGGCCTCTATCTTGGAGGTTCATGGTATCAACTTCGCATCAAATCAAATTTGATTCCCGACGAGGATCCGGTCGCCCGACTGGACGTGAGCCTGCTACAGAACAACCTGATCGCCCCCGTCCTTGGCATCACCGACCCGCGGCGAGACAAGCGCATTGACTTTGTAGGCGGGATCCGGGGCATAAAGGAGCTTGAAAGGCGAGTCAACAGCGGCGAAATGGCGCTGGCCCTGTCACTTTATCCCACCCGTATGGACGACCTCATGGCAGTGGCCGATGCCAATAAAGTCATGCCGCCCAAGTCGACGTGGTTCGAGCCAAAGCTTGCCGACGGCATGGCCTCACTTCGCTTGTAATCGAGGGCCGCTGCGCCTGGTGAATGAATCCGGACCATGCGCGCGGCCCAGTGCCACCTACACTATTGTTTAAAATCATGTGGTTAACGGCCACCGTTGGTTTTCCGTGCAAGTTAACCCGCGCTGTCGATGATTTGATCTAAAGTTTCAGTTTAAGAAACCGTAAAAACCATTTGGGACAAAAAACTCAAATGGAGAACCCATGAAGATCGACAAGCGCATCACCCCGGCGAGTACCCGTTCAGTTGCCGGCAGCCAAGCCAAGAAAACAGCTGGCGCAGGCAAATCGACAGGTTCAGCAAAAGGGTCCGGTGACCGGGCTGAGATTGCGGCCACGACGTCGCACCTGCAGGCTGCGGAGCTGGAACTGGCGAGCGTAGATATCACCAACACCGCCAAGGTGGCCGACGTCAAACAGGCGTTGGAAGCGGGAACGTTCGAGGTTGATTCCGAAGTGGTTGCTGATCGCCTGATTGAAACCAGCAAGGAATCCATACGGAAGCGTTCGTCGAAGAAATAGCCGCTTGGTTTGACTCCCATCGCACTGCTAAAATGCGGATGTGAGGAGCAGATCATGCGCGATGAGGTTCTAACCATTTCTGGAATGACATGCGGCGGCTGCGTCAAGAGCGTTACCCGTGTGCTCGAGGCATTGCCGGGCGTGAAGCATGTTGAAGTGACACTGGTACCGGGTCAGGCAAAAATTAGGATTGATGAAACCCAAGTCGACATGACTGCCCTAAGACAGGCGGTTGCCGAGGCTGGGTTTACGCCCGTCGGCTGAGTTCCACCCGCACCCCCCTCAACGCCTTTCACAGAGGGTCGAAAGGGCTTGTGGTGCATGCAGGTAATTGCCCTGAACATAATCGACCCCGATCTCTCTTAGAACAGTCAGGATCGCTTCGGACTCGACGTATTCGGCAATGGTCTTAAGGCCTACTTCATGGCCGATGCGATGAATCGCCTCGACCATTGCCCGGTCAACTCGGTTACGGTCGATGTCACGCACGAAGGCGCCGTCGATCTTGAGGAAATCGACGCTCAGGTTCTTCAGGTAGGTAAACGACGATAGACCGCTGCCAAAGTCATCAAGAGCGAAGTAACAGCCCAGCTTGCGAAGTTCGAGGATAAAGTCATTTGCCACAGCCAGATTTCCCATTGCTGCTGTCTCGGTAATTTCAAAGCAGATCAGCTTGGCAAAGTCCGGCGTTTCTTCCAGTCGGTGAATCAACTCACGCTTAAACTCCTGATCCTTAAGCGATGCCCCAGATAGGTTAATGCCGAACAGACACGGCTCCATCGCCGAGGGCTCCCGCAGGTATTCCTTGCACCGATTGAGTGTATTCTCGATCACCCAGCGATCCAGCATTGGCATGAGCTGGTAACGTTCCGCAGCAGGAATAAACGCCATAGGCTTGATTTCCCTGCCCTCTTCATCATCCATGCGAAGCAGCAGTTCGACGTGACGCCTGGAATTGGACGCGCCCAAGGGGCGAATTTCCTGCCAGACGAGCCGAAGGCGGTTCTCTGCAAATGCCGAATGGATCTTGCCTACCCACTGGATCTCACCGCGGTGCTTGGCAAGGTCGGAATCACCTTGTTCGTATTGATGGATCTGGTTGCGTCCGCGGTGCTTGGCGACGTAACAGGCCGCCGTGGCCGCTGACAGGAGATTTGCCACGCTTCCCCCATCTGGGGTGATCATGACCATCCCGATACTGATCCCGATGGCGAAAATCTGCTCGTCCCACTTGAAATGGAAACGCTGGACCGCTGCGTGGAACCCTTCGGCCACCGGTAGCGCGTCAAGTTGCGAACAGTTCTCCAACAGCAGGCCAAATTCATCACCGCCAAGACGGGCCAAGGTGTCACGATCACGGAGTTCGTGCTTCAGCGCCACGGCCAACTGGCGTAACAATTCGTCACCGGCGCCATGGCCGCAGGTATCGTTAATCACTTTGAATTGGTCCAGGTCCATATAACACAGGGCGTGAGTCCGACCCTGCTGAATGCTCGTGTTGAGTGCGCGCGCGAGCCGCGATTCAAACTCGCGCCGGTTCACAAGCCCGGTGAGCGCATCGTGCGTCGCTTGATACGCCAGGCGAGCCGTAGCCTGAGCGATGCGCTCCTGCATCTCTTCGTGCATCGCTTGCAGGTGTGTCGCCATGGCATTGAACCCGCGCTGCAGAATACCAAACTCAGCCGGTCCATCGGATTCAATCCGCTCATTCAGATGACCCTCACCCCGCCGGTGGACCACCCGCGAAAGCGACAGGATCGGCCCCGCAATCTGGCGCCCCATCCGCCAGCCCACGAGTGCGCTGATGGCCAAGCCTGTTAGCAAGATTAGCAAGCTTTGAGCAATTACTCGGTCTTGCCTTTCGAGGGTGGCGGTACGCGAAAAATCCAGTCCAATCCATCCAATCAACGGGTTCGACGTTGAGGGCCCGTCTTTCGATGGCCGAGCAGTGGTCAAGTGGTCATCTACCGACACATCCATTCGACGAATGGCACCAATATAGATGAGACTGTGGGGATAATCGCGATGGCTCAACGCCGTGACGGCAAACGTCGCCGCAGGCATTCGCGCCCAGTCGGTCGTGCCCGCGCGGGCGATAAACTGCCCATCGGAGGATAAGACGGCGGCACCCTGTACATCCGGTTGCTTAAGCGCTCGTGACAGCAGGCGCCCCAGAACCTCCCGGTTTCCGGTCACCACGCCATACTCACATGCAGGCGCCAGCAAGCGCGTCATCGATTCTGCGCGTTCGTGCAGGGACCGGTCGAGATCATCCATTTCGTTCATGGTGAGCCAGGTCACCAGAATCACGCTGATCAACGCTGCCGGAACAAGGGCCAGCGAGAGCACCTTGGCTTGAATTCCCGGCCTAATCACGGTTTACTCGACCCCCGTGCAGGTCCTTAAGCAAGCTCGCGTCATCTTGCAACGTCACGCCCAATAAACGCGCAACATGCGGTTTGGCAGACACAGCGTAGAACTTGGGAAACTGGGATGGGCTCAATTTGACGTCTGAGCCCGATATCGCCCTGAAGGCAAGTTGCACGACATGCTGACCGAGCGGTGCGGGCGAGGAATAGAGTGAGACCAGGGCACCCTCCCGTGTGAGCGAGTCGGAATAGCCAACCATGGGAACCCGGTGCAGATAGGTGGTGATGAAGATGGTTTCTGCCATCCGGCGGTTGAATACCTCTGGGTCAGGCAGTGCGAGCAACTCCTGCGAAGCGGGCAATCCCTTCTCAAGTGAGGCGACCAAGGATTGATTTGGGCCCAAAATGGCATCGACAATCGTCAGGTCTGACCGCTTGGCCTGCGCTTGCAGCTCGCGTCGCTGTGAAGTCTGCGCGGCGCTTAAGACCACTCCGATCCTGCTCGCTTCAGGCATGAGCCCCCTCACAAAGCCCCGTTGGCAGGAAAAGGGCTGGTCAAGGAATACGGCGGAGGCGGGTCCCTGACTGGCGGCGAGCGGCCCCTGCCCGCCGCGGCCATACGACTCGCGAGGAACAAGCGCGGCGATGCGCGGCGTCCTTGGAAAATTCCCGACAACCGACTCAGCGGCTCTCACGCCGCCTGTGATCAATAGACTGGCGGCATTCGCGCGAGCGGCAGCGACGCCTGGCTGATCGGCCGGTAGGCGAACTACGTTGTTCTCCCCGCCCAAGTTCGACGCTACCGTACCGAACACCTCACCATAGGACGCGAAATTGTCGCTCAGTACAATGGCAATCGCGGTTGCCTGGGCATTCACGCCCCCCATCATCGCGCCAATGGCCAGGAGCGACCTGACCAGGCAGCTCCTTGGCACGGCAGTGGGCTTAGCGGGCTTCGCCACCGGCTGCAAGCCACAGGCAGGCGCCGTGAGACTCATGATCAATTGCCTTGAGAAGGTCTTGGTGTTGCCTAAGCTCTTGGTCCGACGCGGAGACCGCCACCGGACGGGACCGAGGCTTGCTCGCACGCGCGCCAGACGTGATCGCGTCGGCTTCGCCCGGGACCATCATCAGACTTTCCTGGCCGCGGGTCATGGCTAGGTACACCGCTCCCAACAGCTCGCAGTCAAGCAGTGCACCGTGTAGGGTCCGGCTCGAATTGTCGATCCCAAAGTGCTTGCACAGTGCGTCCAGACTGTTACGCTGACCGGGACGCATTCCCCTCGCCATCGCCAGGGTATCGACCACACCCGTGCAGTGCTGGGCGATGGGCGGCATCCCAATTCGTTCCAGTTCTGCGTTCAAGAATCCAATATCGAACGGAGCATTGTGAATCACAAGCTCAGCGCCTCGGATGTAATCGAAAAACTCGGCGACGACGTCCGTAAAACGCGGTTTGTCCTGCAGAAACTCGGCAGTGATGCCATGAACTTGGAGCGCTCCTTCATCAATTTCCCGATCGGGGTTGAAGTAGCGTTGAAAATGGCTGCCGGTGAGGCGTCGATTAACGAGTTCAACCCCGGCAATTTCGATGACCCGATGCCCGAGCCGAGGCTCAAGCCCCGTGGTTTCCGTATCCAGAATAATCTGTCGCATCGTCTTATTACCGCGCCCTGCCGTTGATTTTTCTATCGATCTGCTTCAATCCCCGCGTTTGCCAATTCGTCCGCGCGCTCATTGCCCGGATGCCCCGCATGGCCCCGCACCCAGATCCACTCGACCGAATGGGTGTGCGCCGTAGCCTCCAGCGCCTGCCACAGATCTTGATTCTTCACCGGCTTGCCCCCCGCGGTCTTCCAGCCCTTGCGTTTCCAGCCTGGAAGCCACTCGGTGATCCCCTTATGTACATATTGCGAGTCCGTGTGCAGCCTGACACGCGCCGAGCGATTCAGCGCGTTCAACGCCTCAATGACGGCTTTGAGCTCCATCCGGTTATTCGTGGTGTTCGCCTCTCCTCCAAACAATTCCCTGCGATGCTCCCCGCAAACCAGCAGCGCGCCCCAGCCGCCGGGGCCGGGATTGCCCTTGCATGCCCCATCCGTGTACACCTCTATAATGTCACAAGGGCTTCCCACGACGCACCCGATACTGTTTCAGATTCACAATCTTCCTCGCCGCGGGCGCCAGCACAGGCGCAGGGCGTTGCTCTTTCCACGAAGGCATGATTACCCGCATGCCATGGATGCGTTTGATCGCCTGAATGAAATACACCCCCCCGCCCATTGCCCACCAACGATCGCCCGCCGGTTCCATGAAGCGAAACCGACGCAACCAGGATTCCCGGTTAATCGGCGGGCGATAACAGCACATGCTTCCCGCTGCGAACTCAAAGCCAAGCAACTCCAGCCAGTCCTTCACCCGAGGAAGATTCAGGAAATTGCCATTCCACGGAAACCGTCCGTCGCCCGCCTTGAGCGCGCGCACAATGCCCCAAAGACTACGGGGATTAAACCCCGATACGATTACCCTCCCTTCGGGGCGCAGAATGCGCTCCACTTCGCGTAACACCTGATGGGGGTTTTCGCTGAACTCCAGGACATGAGGAAGTATAACTAAATCAATGGATTGGGATTCAAATGGCAGAAACATGGCGTCCGCGCAAACCTCAGTGCCGACCTCCAGGCCGCAGCGCACACGGTGCGGAATCCGGCTGTTGCGCAGCAACGGGATGCCAGGTAAGCCCACCTGGACTGCGTAGAATCCGAATACGTCAGCAACCGCGCGATCAACGTAGGTCAATTCCCGGTTTAGCAAGTAGCTGCCGAGCGCGCTCTCGAACCAATCATTGTCTATTTTGGATATCATCGTCTCATTCCCCGGCCCCTATTTTAGTATGCTCCGCGTCGCTGCCCTGCCTGCATTCTCCGATAATTACATCTGGCTTATCCACAATGCAGATACGGCCATTGTTGTCGATCCTGGCGAATCGCAGCCTGTCATCCATGCTATCGACCAATTGGGCGTGAAACTGCTGGCCGTCCTGAATACCCATCATCACGCCGATCATGTTGGCGGTAACACCACATTAAAGCAACATTACAACTGTGCGATTTACGGTCCCAGGATCGAACCGATCCCGCATCTGACAAATCCCCTTGCCGGCGGTGAACAGGTCGTGTTTCCCGAACTGGGGCTGAGCTTCCAAGTCATTGCCACCCCAGGGCACACCCGGGGCCACCTTTCCTATTATGGCGCGGGTTATCTGTTCTGCGGCGACACGATGTTCGGGTGTGGCTGTGGCCGCTTGTTTGAGGGCACCGCAGCGCAGATGTACCGATCGCTCTCGCAGCTTGGTCGTCTCCCCGACGAGACCCTCCTATGCTGCGCCCACGAATACACGTTGCCCAATATCCGATTTGCCAAGACCGTAGACGGGCGAAACCCGGATTTGCTTGCACGTGAACGGGACGATATACGGAAGCGCGAGCACGGCCGGCCCACGCTGCCTTCCACCCTAAAATTGGAGAAGTTGACAAACCCATACTTGCGTTGTGGTCAATCCGCCTTAATTGAGGCCGCAGCGCAGCTCTCCGACCACGCCCTTACCAGCGAAATCGCCGTATTCGCAGCGATCCGGGCCGCCAAAGACCGCTTCAGTGGCTAACCGACCAGCGGGGTAAACTTCGCTCGCCGGTCAGCCGTAGAACATTCATACGGGTAGGCCAAAGTTGACCAACCGCCCCCGACGTAATAGGATGGCATCCAAACCTTCCGGAGATCGGTTTTGAAGCAGCGAAAGAAACGATACCATGCTCTGCCCGCGAGTTTTCACCGTTTTATGTGGCCGCTGCTGTTGCCATCGGCGTTATTCCTAAGCCCTGTAGCGCATTCCGACTCCGCT
>JBKQNQ010000486.1:0-3446 GCA_052145875.1 Thiobacillaceae bacterium | reverse complement strand
TCGGATGGGCCCCGCAGCCGAGCTGGCGGCAGGAGTACTGTCATCGCCGCTGTTTAGCCAAAGATACAAGCCCACGGGGAAACCGACCAACAGGATGAGTGCCGCGCCCATCCATAAATAAATCGGTGAGCTGAACAGGGAGCGCTGCGGCACGGCGGGAAGGCTCTCGATTTTATGCGGCGCTTCGAGTCCCGCCTCGCCGAGGCGTTCAACCAGCGCTTCAGCATCCAGGCCAAGCATGCGCGCGTAATTTCGCACAAAGCCACGCGCGAAGACCGGCTGCCCGAGGGCAGCAAAATCGTCTTCCTCCATCGCCAGGACCTGGCGATGCATGAGGCGCAGCCGAGCAGCTGCCTGCTCCACCGTCATTCCCGCGGCTTCCCGCGCGACTTTCAGACTGCTGCCTACCCTTTGGGATTCAGCGTTCATTAGTACTGTCCCGACATGAGCTGACTGTCTTCACGCGAATCCGGAAAACCCTTGTGCAGCTGCGTTGCATAGGCTGTCTCCTGGTCCTTGTTACCCAACTTGCGCTCGATTCGCACCCCCAGCCACAGGCTTTCTGGCGTGGCCGTCGCGACCGAGTGATAGCGCACCAGAAAACGGTCGGCCTCCGCCAAGTTATCCTGCTTGAACTTGAGCCGAGCCATGCTGATCAACGCCAGGGGATAGTCGGGTTGCAATTTCATCGCCTTGATGAAGCTGGCCTCGGCTTTTTGCATATCGCCTTTTTGCTCGTTGCAGCGACCCGCGTTCACCAGCGCCTCCTCAGGCGTGGCGTACAGGGGATTGCGGAGGGCAGCGGTAAACTGGCTCAGGCCCTCGTCGTACCGGCCGCGGCTGCACAGAAACCAGCCGTAGTTGTTGTGCGCCGCCGAGTCAGAATGATCAAGCTCCACTGCCTTGTGGAAATTCTCTTCGGCAAGCTCATCTTCGGTCAGATCCATATAGATCAGTCCCAAGATGTCATACGCGGGGCCATAGTCGCTGTCTGATGCTATCGCCTTACGCACCTCATCGAGGGCCACCTTGAACTGGCCGCGCTGAAAATACGCCGCGCCCAGGTCGGTAAAGATCTTGGCGCGTTGGGTAGCCTGCGAGACCGGCTGGGTACCCTCGGAGGCCGGCGACGAGCCGCCTTGTCCAGCCGACGGCACATTCTGGCACGCGGCAAGGCTCACGCCGATCGCCACGCACGCCACGGTCCACCTTTGCATCACGCTGCCTCCTTGCTCATGCGCTTCATCACCCGCCCCGTCTTGTCGGCGACCTGTCCGGCGAGTTGCCCGCAGGCCGCGTTGATGTCATCGCCACGCGTCCTGCGCGTGGTGACGACATAGCCACTGCGCTGCAAAATTTCGCGGAACGCGCGTTGTGATTCCGCACTGCTTTTTTCATAGCCCGAATCCGGAAACGGATTGAATGGAATCAGGTTGATTTTGCAGGGCACGTCCTTCACAAGCTCCGCCAGCTGACGCGCATGCACGGGCGTATCATTCACCCCTGCGAGCATCACATATTCAAAGGTAATGAAATCCCGCGGCGCCACCGTCAGGTACTGCTTGCACGCGGCCAACAGTTCCCGAAGCGGATATTTCTTGTTGATCGGCACAATGGCATCGCGGAGCGCGTCGCTTGGCGCATGCAGCGATACCGCCAACGCAACCGGACAGCGTTCCCCCAGGCGGGCCATCGCAGGCACCAGGCCCGAGGTCGACACGGTCACGCGACGACGCGACAGGCCGTACGCGTGGTCGTCCAACAGGACATCGAGCGCGGTGACCACCTGCTCGAAATTCGCCAGCGGTTCGCCCATGCCCATCATCACGACGTTCGTCACCGGCCGCGCGCCGTAGCCCGCTTGTTTGAGCACGCGGTTGGCGTGCCACACCTGGCCCACGATTTCTGCCACACTCAGGTTACGATTGAATCCCTGGCGGCCGGTGGAGCAAAACGTGCACTCGAGGGCACAGCCCACCTGCGATGAAATGCACAACGTGCCGCGGTAGCGCGGCTGGTCTTCGTCGACATCCTCGGCATCCCCGGTCTCGCCCGCGGGCGTGCCTTCGGGAATGAACACGGTCTCAATCCCGTTCCCCACGCCCACTTCAAACAACCATTTGCGGGTCCCGTCGTCGGACACCCGGTCCGCCTTGACCGCCGGCGCGCGCACCTCAGCGGTCTGGGTCAGCTGGTCGCGAAGGCGCGTCGCCAGGTCGGTCATTTTGGCGAAGTCGTGCTCCCCCTGCTGGTGGATCCAGTGGAACACCTGCTTGGCACGAAACGGCTTCTCACCCAGTTCGGTGAACCACGCCGTGAGGCCCGGAAGATCAAAATCGAGCAAATTGACCAAGGTCATCCTCTAATTATCAGGGTGCGTACCGTCCGCGTGACCGGATAGTGTATACGGGATGGCCGCGTCGATTCCTTAAACTAAACGCCATAACGACACCCTCAACCCTTTAACCGGGGGCACAGCTCCGTAGTCGCAAAAAAATAGGCGATTTCCATCGCAGCGGTTTCCGGTGCGTCGGATCCGTGCACCGCATTGGCATCCACACTTTGGGCAAAATCCGCACGGATGGTTCCCGCAGCCGCTTTCTTAGGGTCGGTTGCGCCCATCAGGTCCCGGTTCTTGGCAATCGCAGCCTCGCCTTCAAGCACCTGGATCATCACCGGACCGGAAATCATGAACTCGACCAGATCCTTGTAGAAGGGACGCTCCCGATGTACCGCGTAAAAGCCTTCGGCTTCGCGGCGTGACAGATGCTTCATCTTGGCCGCCACCACAGTCAGGCCATTGGTTTCGAAGCGTGAATAGATCTTCCCGATCACGTTCTTGCCAACCGCATCAGGTTTTATAATGGAAAGGGTGCGTTCAATGGCCATGCTTTACTCCAGTTGGTTAAGGGTTTGCTATCGATGCTGTCAGAAATCGGCGCGCCCGGGAGTCTTAGCGCAAGGCGCCTGGCGCGCGTCGGAATCAACGGTACAAGATGCACATGTCAATTCCGGGAAGCGGATGGCGACGCGATCCGGCTCGGCCGTAACTTCATGACGTAATGTGTCAGTAAAAAGGCTTCAAAATTAGGCCGTTATTATACCGCGCTGACCGCGTCCTGTCTCCCGCACCCCAGGATCCAGGTGGCGGGGGACAGCGTTAAACGCGGCCCCCCGAGGCACCGCGTGCCGCGCCGGCGTGGCCGTCACGCCGCCTGCGGATGGCGCCATCGCGCCCGCATCTTAGGCTCCTGGTCTGTGCCCACGCGGACTGATGCGAAAAAAGACTTTGCACTTTGGCAAAAGTCCGGTAGCCTGTCTGCCATCTGTGGGATTCAAGATACGAATGCGGCACCTGGTTGACGAGTTTTCCTTGATTTCGATAGGTGGGGCACTTGCCCACGGGTCTTCAACACAGACCCCTAAAATTTTTTAAGGAAAAGTTA
>JBKQNQ010000485.1:0-7101 GCA_052145875.1 Thiobacillaceae bacterium | reverse complement strand
GTCATCTGGACGACCACCCCATGGACGCTTCCGGCGAATCAGGCTGTATCCGTGCACCCTGATTTTGATTATGACCTCATCGCAACGCCACGCGGTACGCTGATTCTGGTCAATGCCTTGGCAGACTCAGCGCTTAGGCGCTATGGCGTCGCATCGCATGAACGGGTTGCCCAAGTTAAAGGCAAACTGCTTGAAGGACTCCTGCTCGACCACCCGTTCCAGGATCGTCGTGTCCCAATAATTTGTGGCGACCATGTCACCCTTGAAGCCGGCACTGGCCTTGTGCACACCGCACCCGGACATGGTATCGAGGACTTCGTAGTAGGCCAGCGTTACGGTTTGGCTGTAGAAAACCCGGTTGGCGATGACGGACGCTTCTATTCCAACGTACCGGATGTGGGCGGCAAAACCATTTGGGAGGCCAATCCGGTCATCGTTGACCTGCTGGACAGGTCGGGAACACTGCTGAGCCAGGAACCGCTACGCCACAGCTACCCACATTGCTGGCGCCACAAGACGCCGATCATTTTCCGTGCCACGCATCAGTGGTTTATCGGCATGGACGTCCCAACGAAGGCGATAGGCACCTTGCGCTCACGCGCCGAACGCGAAGTCGAGTCGACCCGGTTTTTCCCCACCTGGGGCCGCCAACGGCTGGAAGCGATGGTACGAACACGCCCTGACTGGTGCATCTCGCGCCAGCGCGATTGGGGGGTGCCAATCCCGGTGTTTACCGACAAGGAAACGAACGAACTTCATCCCCACACCGGAGAACTGCTGGAAGCCGTGGCCCAACGCGTGGAACGCGCGGGCATCGAAGCATGGTTTAGTCTCGACCCGGCTGAACTCTTGGGAGCCGACGCCGCGCTCTATGATAAATCGCGCCACACGCTCGACGTCTGGTTTGACTCAGGGTCGACGCACGCTTGTGTTCTCAAGCAACGCGCAGACCTCGCTCACCCGGCCGACCTTTACCTGGAAGGCTCGGACCAGCATCGGGGCTGGTTTCAAAGCTCGCTGCTGACCGGCTGCGCGACCGACGGCCATGCCCCCTATCGTGCCCTGCTCACCCATGGATTCGTTGTCGATGGCAAGGGCCACAAGATGAGTAAATCGAAGGGTAATGTCATTGCGCCGCAAAAGGTCATGGACCAGTATGGCGCTGACATTCTGCGCCTTTGGGTTGCCCTCACGGATTATTCCGGTGAACTATCGATCTCCGATGAAATCCTCAAGCGCGTCGTAGAAGGCTATCGCCGCATCCGCAACACACTCAAGTTTCTGCTTGCCAACCTCTCCGACTTTGATCCGGTCGCCGATGCACTGCCGGTTGCAGACTGGCTGGAAATTGATCGCTACCTCTTGGCCTTCACCCGAAGGTTCGAGGATGAGCTTGCCCGGCATTATGCGGATTATGAGTTTCACCAGGTGGCACAAAAACTGCAGTCTTTTTGTTCAGAGGATCTGGGTGGCTTCTACCTCGATATCCTAAAGGATCGCCTCTACACCACGGGCGCCCGTTCGCCGTCCCGCCGCTCCGCGCAAAGTGCGCTCTACCAGATTGTCCAGGTGATTACGCAGTTGATGGCACCGATTCTCTCGTTTACCGGCGAGGAAGTTCACGCTGCACTCAATCCTGAAGCCGATTCAAGCGTGTTTTTCCGAACCTGGCATGTGCTCCCGGAAGTTGCCGGACACGCCGATCTCCTTGAACGCTGGGAGCGCATTCGCACCTTCCGTGGCCTGGTGCAGAAGCAACTCGAGGCCGTGCGCGAGTCAGGCGGGATCGGCTCATCGCTACAGGCCGAGGTCGACATCGCCGCGAGCCCTGACACCCATGCCCTGCTGGCGCCGCTTGAAGATGATCTGCGGTTCGTGCTCATCACCTCAACGGCCCATCTCACGCACGCAGATGAAGATGCCGTCAGCGTTCGTCCCAGTACGCAACAAAAGTGTGAACGCTGCTGGCATTACCGCGCGGACGTCGGCATCCACCCCGACCATCCCTCCCTATGCGACCGCTGCCACAGCAACCTGTTTGGCAAAGGGGAGCGGCGCACTCATGCATAGATGGCTGTGGATTTCGGCCTTCGTTATTGCCGTTGATCAAATCACCAAATGGGCGGTGTTTACCGCCATGGCATATCAATCTGCAATTCCGCTGCTGCCTTTTTTTAGCCTCGTTCACGTGCACAACACCGGCGCGGCATTCAGCTTTCTTGCCGGTGCAGCCGGCTGGCAGCGCTATGTGTTCCTAGCAGTGGGCGTGATCGCCAGCGCGTTCATCCTCCACCTGATCAATAAACACAGAAACGAGCCACTCATGGCAATCAGCCTCGCACTAATATTAGGGGGTGCCATCGGCAATGTCATCGACCGGATGTGGCATGGTTTCGTTGTCGATTTCTTCTATTTTCACTATGAGTCGTTCACATTTCCTGCCTTCAATGTCGCCGACTCGGCGATCTCAATCGGTGCTGCCATGCTCATCATGGAGAGCCTCTTGAAGGCAAGGAAACATGAGTAGCAAGGCGAAGGTTTCCTGGGGTGATACGCTCCGATTGCGCTACGCCATTCGTCTGCGAAATGGCAGTGAGATCGTCTCCAACTTTGGTGAGCCCGAGCCGGACACCTTGACACTTGGCGATGGCACCCTCATCCAGACCCTGGAGCAGGTCTTAGTTGGCCTCAAGCCCAACCAACGCCAGGTATTTATGCTTAACCCCTCTGAGGCGTTCGGCAACCGGATCGAAGAGTTAATTCAAACACTGCCCCGCGAAGACGTGCCACCCGATATGCAGTTGAAACCGGACCACCTGATCGAATTCTCACTGCCTAACGGACAGACCATGCCAGGCCGCATCCTTGAAATCACTGCGGAGGGGATCAGAGTCGATTTCAACCACCTTCTGAGTGATTGTCCGATAGAATTTGAAGTGGAAATCGAATCCATTCGGTAATTGCCATGCCTCCTCCTCACCGCACCATCTTTCTCGCAACCCCCCGTGGTTTCTGCGCCGGGGTGGATCGCGCGATCGCTATCGTCGAGCGCGCGCTGGAAAAATGTGGTGCGCCCATCTATGTACGACATGAGGTGGTTCATAACACCTACGTCGTCAATAACCTCAGACACAAGGGCGCGGTGTTTGTCGATGAACTGGACGAAGTCCCGGCGGGCGCCACGGTCATTTTCAGCGCGCATGGCGTGTCGCGGGCCGTGCGTCAGGATGCGGAAGCACGTGGTCTTACGGTTTTCGACGCCACCTGCCCACTCGTTACCAAGGTTCATGTAGAGGTATCAAAGATGCGCGAGAAGGGCTTGGAGATCATTATGATTGGTCACCGGGGTCATCCCGAAGTTGAAGGCACCATGGGCCAGGGACAGGGGGGCATGCATCTGGTCGAAACCCCCGATGACGTGACAGACCTTGACGTGTCCGACCCCGACAAACTCGCCTACGTCACTCAGACGACACTTTCGGTGGATGATGCCGCGCGGGTGGTGAGCGCCCTCAAGGCACGCTTCCCAAATATCGTCGGCCCCAAAAAAGACGACATCTGCTACGCTACCCAGAATCGTCAGGATGCGGTGAAGAGGCTCGCCAAGACATGCGACGTGGTCATTATTGTCGGGTCGCCCAATAGTTCCAACTCGAACCGCCTACGGGAAGTGGCAGAGCACCTCGGTGTGCCCGCCTACCTGGTGGATGGTGCCACGGATATCGAGCCTTCATGGCTCGCGAACAAGCAGCGCATTGGCATTTCGGCCGGCGCCTCCGCGCCGGAAATCTTGGTTGAAGAGGTCATCGAACGGCTGAAACAACTCGGGGCAACTGTCGTTGCCCCGCTTGAAGGATTGCTGGAAAACGTTAATTTTCCGATGCCCAAAGGGCTGGCGAAAACGGACCCCCCGTGAACGACAATTCTGCGGAGCCTGGCTACTGATCATTCGAGCCGGTTGATTGACGCACCCGATAATCCCGAGACGTTCAATTCCAGCACGTCACCGCCGTGCCCGTCCCACCTGTCATCCCTTGGTCGCCCAACTGATCCAGCGTAAAGGTGCCACATTGGGTATCGTTTGCCTGGCTACCCACCGGAACTGCCTGGAGGCTGTAAGTTGTTTGGGTTGAAGCGGCGACACTCAAATCGTAATAGTGACTGCTCGCGCTGGGAACGGGGGTGCTTGCGCCGGCCACATAACCAAGATTGGCGAGCGTGGCCGTGTACGTGCCGGTGGTGGTGAATAAGCGCTCCTCCCGACCCGCCATGTCGAGAAGCGCCGTCTTGGCTGCCGAGCGGTTCGATTTCAGCACGGATTGCGCATACGACGAATAGGCGATCTTGGCCAAGATCCCGACAATCACAATGACAATCAGAAGTTCGATGAGCGTCATGCCGCATTGCACGACCCTTCCCGCTGCGATACGCGCCGGCGCGCATTGTGCATCCTCGCGGTTCTTCTTCACCATGCCCCCCTTTCCGCTGCCAGGACAATTCGCTTCAAGATCCGTCCACTCGCAGTTCATCGCAACTGCACCCATGTTGCTCTTCCACCAAATCCACCCGCCTGCGGGTTAATCGGGGCCACCTCACCCACGCCGCCCCCGGTCTGATTGATCATGTATGGCGCATTGCTGGTGCCATACGTCACAACACTCGGCGTGCCGACTGCATTCTGCGCCAGCCCCGCGACCACCTGACCCTGAATGGTCACAAAGTTTCCCTGTGCGTTCGCAAAAAACGAATTTGCCAGTGCCCCACCATTTGCAGGGTTGAGCGCCATGGTGAATCCCGAGCTAGTCTGGGTTGAACATGTCAGATCCGACACGCTGGATGGGATGAAGGTATTAACCATGAATGTGCCGAGCGCAAATAGCGGGTTGTATATCACTTCTTCGCCCGTCGACGGCAAGTCCAGATACCAGCCATACATGTTATCGACGGCAGGCGCCGGGCAAATCGTTGTCCCTTTCCAGCAGACCGCTGCACTGCTCACCGTCCGATAGCCGGTTCCCGTCCCCGCGTAAGCATTGCCCGAGCTGTCAAACGCGCCGGTCACCGTTTGTTGCAGCATCGTCGCACGGCTAATCGTTTGCGGCGCAGTCAAGCTGGCATACTGGGTACCCGACAAGGAATTCCAGTTTGTCATATCCCAGTCCCAAACGCCGTAGAGGGTTTGGGTTGCCGGATTGGGCGTCTGGTCCCCCGGCTGCAACATCTCGCCCGTTCCGAATTCCAGCAGAATGAGGGGCGCGCCGGTTGTTTTCGGAATGGACGCAACCTGCAGGCTGGTAGTGATCGCCTGTGGCGTTCCGCTCGCATTCACCGCGGTGAAGAGGGGGTGGGCCGCACTGTTGCCAAACTTCGATACGAACCAACTGGCCGGAGTATTGCCCGTTACATCAAACCGCCAGACATTGCCAAACAAATCCCCGGCATACAAGTAATCGACGACGTGGTCGCCGTCCAGATCGGCGGAACTTACATAGGCGATGCAATCGGGTCGACTTTCGCCAGTGGGATCATTTCCGGCGCCATACCCCGTATTCAGTTCATAAACGGTCCAGCTCCCGGTAGTGTGGTTAACATCAGCAATGAAGATTGCGGCCGTCCCATTCAGACTGTTGAATCCGTTTCCCCAAATTACCGCCCAATCCCCGTTATGCATGCGTCGAATAATGGGTGTGCCATAGACATTCCCCAGGTCATTATTGCAATTGGCCACATTGCTGCACGACAAGGAACTGTTCGTCAGTTCATTGACCACGAGGCTGCTGGCATTGGTTTCAGCAAAATTGTTCGGTTGTGTGACGTCAAGGGTGTAAAGCGCTTGACCTCCTCCAGCAAGGCCCCCCGTCAACCAGGTGTGCCACTGGTTGCCGTAGAAAAGATCACCCGCCGCGGGCGTCGCATCCACATAATACTGATGGCTGTAATTAGCGTTCGTGTAAGTGTTGATCTGGAGCAACGCCGTATTCGGCAGATAAGCTAGGACTTCATG
Organism: Thiobacillaceae bacterium; assembly: GCA_052145875.1. GTDB lineage: Bacteria > Pseudomonadota > Gammaproteobacteria > Burkholderiales > Thiobacillaceae > DASQBT01. The sequence continues at coordinate 1,097 of JBKQNQ010000485.1, read as the reverse complement.
CCCGTCGTTATTGGCGGTTAGATAGTTTCCGTTGCTGTCATACGCCCCGGCGCGAAAGCCATGCAACAAACCGTCATTGCTGCCTACGTACACGACATTCGTTCGTGTCCCCGCTGAAGTTTGAAATGCGCCATAAGTCGTCGCACCGGTGGCGTTTTCCGGAACCGTCGCGGTAGGGTAAAGTTGGTCACTCCAGCTATTGGGAAATGGGGTGCTCGGGGGTCCAACCCAGATCGGACTCGAATTGACAATGTCCCCCAGCACGCTCGTGCGGTTGCGAAGCGCACCACCATTCGACTGCTCATTGGTTCGCCCGCCACGCAGGAAGTCAACGCGCTGCGAGCTATAGCCATCACTGCCATTTAGCGATGTAAGCTGGGAAGCAGTCAGGTTCGCCAGCTCAAAGGGAATACCCTGAGTGCCGTTCCACGTAAGGATCGTGCGGCTCGCTGGGGCCTCAACGGTCACGCTAAAGTTTGCCGTGCCATGGGAGTTCGTGCCCATAGCCGGACATTGGCCGCCGGTCAAAACGCACGAGGCATCCCAGTTCGCAGTGGTGCCCACGGCGAGCACGCCACTTTGGACCACTAGCGGATCTGCCACCAATTCTCCCCACCAATTACTGGGATGATAACTTGCCAGATAGGCCTGGGTACTGGACTTCACCTCTCCGCCCTGCTGGGTATTAAGCGATACCGCACTGGAGGCCTGGGTAGCGTTCACGATGCTGACCAAAGTGCTGCCCAGCGCTCTTGCAAAGGCCGTGGGACTCGACGCGCTCAGGTAGCCCCCATGCCCATCGATCCCCGTATGCCAAAGGTCATCGACCTGCTCCGGCTCATCGCCGGAGCAATTGCTTCCGCTCCAGCACGAGTTTGTCGGCCAAAGCGTGGTCCCTGCGTCCAAACCCGCCAATGAGCCGGGAAAGGCCAAGTCCCCATTGACGCCCAGTCCCACCGCAAACGTATCCATGTGTTGCCAGAACGCCGGGTCTTGACTGTTGGTCGGCACGTTGTTCACCATGCCCGAAGAAGGCTGGATATCATTTTTCCAAAATTCCATCGCGACGTTGGCGAGCGAATACTGGGCCAGTGACG
>JBKQNQ010000484.1:0-9927 GCA_052145875.1 Thiobacillaceae bacterium | reverse complement strand
GAAGATTGGAGATCAAGATGGAAGACCCCCGTAACTTCGTATGCGATTGGTCCTTGCCGAGTTTTGTCTTGCCCGAAGGCGCGATCGTTGGGGTAGCACATAAGCACAAGAGGATCGGACTCTATCGCGTGAAAGCGATTGGCACGGATACGATGACCCTGTCTCACGGAGGCATCTCCTTCCCGGTCGGAACAAGTCTGGTAGTCGATGACTTTCAGAAGCTCATGCCCGACGCATCCCGCCCGTTGTCGGTCAAGGTGGTGAACAACAATCGACACGGGATGCAGATTGCCTGGTAGCGTGTCAATGCGTCACCCCAATTGCCCTACATGGAGATGATGATGTCTAGCATCACGAGAGCATCTACCGCTCGCCCAATTGACAAACGCCTCCGGAAGCCCGACCGGTCAGAATCAGTCACGCCTCGACACCTGCTGACCCTAATTTTATTGGGGTTTAGCCTGCTCGTCGCCAGCAAACCGGGCGTGCCCGCTGAGGTATCCGGCGATGGGCCCATGCCGACCACAAAGTGTCCCGCCTTGCTTCTGGATCACGAATGTCGTGCCTATAAATCCAACCTTGAAAGCGCTGCAACGCCCCAAGCCCGAGAGATGATCCAGGCACGCTATGACCGGTTGCTCAAGGAGCGGGAACGCACCTGTCCGTGCGATGCATCCCACGATGCGTGGATTCGGGTCAGCAAATCGGCTACCCGCCTAACGGTGCCTTCCGGGTTGATCTACTCGCGCTGACCCCAGCCAAGCAAGCCTCGGCCCAGCGAGCGGCAAAGCACCGAGCCGCGAGCGCCGGTATGCTAGCCGCAACCGGCAACGTGTCGCAAACTGAATCGGCCCAAACCGGCAGGGACAAAGGTCAGTAGGCGCAGGCGGTGACAACGACTTGCGTCAGGGCACGATACCGATCAATCCACATAACGCAATGGCCCCATTGAGGCCTTAGGGGTTCCCAACCGGTCCCCGTCGACGGTTCTGCCGTGCGGCACCGGTGAAAACCTTGGGGCCAAAGCGGGCCGACGCGTCCCGCCCCAATTGACGTGGCCTCAGTTGATCCCGCTCGGAGGCGGTAGCTTGGCCTGAAACGGCTGCCATCACGATGCCGCCAGCATGTCGTGGCCGCGGGTTCCCGCGCTGCCACGTGTCCCGGACAAATGCGCGACCCAGGGCCTGGTTCGCACGCAGGGGAAGGCGGTCTTTGAGGCAAACGCCGCGGGCGCAGTCGATGTTCTAACGGCGGATCGCCTGCACGGCATGTCAGCAAATCCGGCGCACGCGTAAGACAATCTTTAGCGCCATTGCGCATTCGCGTCGACCTGCTAACGTGAAATCAATGACTTGCAACTGATTTTAACAGAGCGTGGATGAACACGTTCCAGAATTAAAACAGTCGCAAGCCTCTGATATAACAATACAGGAGAATGCCATGCAATTTACGCGACGCCAGTTCTTCAGGGTTTGTGCAGCAGGGGTGGGAACGTCGAGCTTGGCTCTCTTGGGCTTTGCCCCGGGGAACGCCTTGGCTGAAGTGCGTGAATTCAAGCTATCACGTGCGACTGAAACGCGAAATACCTGTCCCTATTGTTCAGTATCCTGCGGCCTGCTCATATACAGTTTGGGCGACAAGGCCAAGAACGTTCATGGGACGATCATCCACATTGAAGGTGACCCCGACCACCCGATCAATCGCGGCACACTCTGTCCAAAAGGAGCCGGGCTGCTGGACTTTGTGCGAAGCCCAGATCGCCTCCGGAATCCGTTATACCGTGCGCCTGGCGGCAAGGAGTGGCAACCAATCTCCTGGGAGAATGCCTTCGACCGTATCGCTCGACTCATGAAGGATGACCGGGACAGCAACTTCGAAGCGAAGACCCACGACGGTGCGACGGTAAACCGTTGGCTTACTACGGGCATGCTGGCCGCTTCCGCTTCCAGCAACGAGACCGGCTATCTTACCCAAAAAGTTGCACGCAGTTTAGGACTACTCGCCTTCGACAACCAAGCGCGTGTCTGACACGGCCCGACGGTGGCAAGTCTTGCCCCGACGTTTGGCCGAGGTGCCATGACCAACCACTGGGTCGATATCAAGAATACCGACCTCGTCCTCATCATGGGCGGCAACGCCGCCGAAGCCCACCCATGCGGCTTCAAGTGGGTGACTGAAGCCAAAGCCCACCGCAGGGCACGCCTCATCGTCGTGGATCCGCGCTTCACGCGCTCAGCCGCGGTGGCAGACTTCTATGCTCCGATTCGGGCGGGAACGGACATCGCCTTCCTTGGCGGGTTAATCAATTACCTGGTGAGCCATGACAAGATCCAGCGTGACTATGTGATGAACTACACCGACCTCCCCTATCTGGTCAAGGATGGTTTCGACTTTAAGGACGGGATCTATTCGGGCTACGACGCCGAGAAACGCAAGTACGATCGTTCAACCTGGGGTTATCAAATTGGGGAGGACGGCTATGTGGTCAGCGATCCGACGCTCCAGAACCCGCGCTGCGTTTATAACTTGATGAAGGCCCACTATGCCCGCTATACGCCTGAGGTCGTGTCGAGCATCTGTGGGACGCCGAAGGATGCTTTTCTGAAGGTCTGCGGGATGATTGCGGAAACCTCCAGTCCGGACAAGGCGATGACCATCATGTACGCCCTGGGCTGGACCCAGCACTCAATCGGTTCACAAATGATACGCACGGCAGCCATGGTCCAGCTGCTGCTGGGCAATATCGGGAGACCCGGTGGCGGCATGAACGCCCTGCGTGGCCATTCCAACATCCAGGGCCTGACGGATCTAGGCCTGCTGTCCGACCTGCTGCCCGGCTACATGTCGCTGCCCCAGGAGCCGGAACAGGACTTCAAGGCATACATCGAGAAGCGCTCGTTCAAGCCTTTGCGCCCAGGACAATTAAGCTATTGGCAGAATTACTCCAAATTCTTTGTGAGCAACATGAAAGCCTGGTGGGGCGCGGCTGCCACGGCGGAAAACAACTGGGGTTACGATTGGTTGCCCAAGCTGGACAAGACCCACGATCTGCTGCAGGTCTTCGAGGACATGAGCAACGGCAAGATCCATGGCTACATTTGCCAGGGATTCAATCCGCTCGCTTCGGCCCCTTGCAAAATAAAGGTCTCGGGCGCATTGGCCAAGCTCAAGTACATGGTAATCATCGACCCATTGGCGACCGAGACCTCGGAGTTCTGGCAGAACCACGGTGAATTTAATGACGTCGATCCGGGTGCGATACAAACTGAGGTATTCCGCCTGCCCTCGACCTGTTTTGCCGAGGAAGACGGCTCACTTGTCAATTCCGGCCGCTGGCTGCAATGGCACTGGAAGGCGGCCGATCCTCCTGGGGATGCCAAGTCCGATGGGGAAATCATTGGGGGCCTCTTCCTAAAGCTCCGGGACCTCTACAAGAAGGAAGGCGGCGCCTTTCCAGACCCCATCCTCAATCTGACCTGGGACCATAAGCAGCCCGCGGCCCCAGCCCCTGAAGAACTGGCACGGGAGTATTCCGGCAAGGCGCTGAAGGACCTGACCGATCCCAAAGATCCCGGAAAGGTCCTGGTCAAGGCAGGAGAACAGCTGAACGGGTTTGCCGAACTGCGCGATGACGGCTCGACTTCCTGCGGCTGCTGGATCTTCTCAGGGGCATGGAGCGAAAAGGGCAATCTCATGGCGCGCCGCGACAACGCCGACCCCTATGGCATTGGCCAAACTCTGAACTGGGCCTTCGCATGGCCTGCAAATAGGCGGATATTGTATAATCGCGCGTCCTGCGACCCGTCCGGCAAGCCCTTCGATCCGTCTCGCAAATTGATCGCCTGGAATGCGTCCGCCGGCAAATGGACTGGGGCCGACGTGCCAGACTTCAAAGTTGACTCGCCACCCGAGGATGGGATGGGGCCCTTCATCATGAACCCTGAGGGCGTCGCGCGCTTCTTTGCGGTGGACAAGATGGCGGACGGGCCGTTCCCCGAACACTACGAGCCACTCGAGTCCCCACTCACCGTTAATCCGCTGCATCCCAATAACGCCCAAGCACGCGTCAATCCCGCCGCGCGGATATTCAAAGATGATTGGGCTACGTTTGGGAAGCCGGACAAGTTCCCCTATGTGGGCACCACTTATCGATTGACCGAGCACTTCCATTTCTGGACCAAGCATGCGCGTCTTAACGCCATCATCCAGCCCGAGCAGTTCGTGGAAATCGGCGAGGATTTGGCCACCGAGAAAGGCATCAAGGCAGGAGATCACGTGCGGGTAAAGTCCAACCACGGACAGATCGTCGCGGTGGCGGTCGTGACCAAGCGTCTTCGGACGCTCGATATCGAAGGGCGAAGAACGTACACCGTCGGCATACCGCTGCACTGGGGATTCATGGGGCTGGCCAAGAATGGTTTCCTCGCCAACACGCTCACCCCGTTTGTCGGTGACGCCAACACGCAGACACCGGAATTCAAAGCATTCCTGGTGGATCTCGAGAAGGTATAGGGAGGCGAGCCATGGCACTGCAATCACTCGACATTCGGGCCCGTTCCGCAACCACCACGCCAACGCCCGGGGCGCGCCACACCCAGGAGGTCGCGAAGCTCATTGACATTTCCAAATGCATCGGCTGTAAGGCCTGTCAGGTTGCCTGCATGGAATGGAATGACCTGCGCGATGAAATTGGCCATAACGTCGGCGTTTATGAAAACCCTGCGGACCTCTCTGCCGAATCCTGGACGCTGATGCGCTATGCGGAGGTGGAGAATGAGCCGGGCAAGCTTGAATGGCTCATCCGCAAGGATGGATGCATGCATTGCGCGGACCCGGGATGTCTCGAAGCTTGTCCGGCGCCCGGAGCGATCGTTCAGTATTCCAACGGCATTGTCGATTTCCACGAGGAGAACTGCATCGGCTGCGGCTACTGCATTACGGGGTGCCCATTCAACATTCCGCGTCTCTCGAAGCGGGATGGCAAAGTCTATAAGTGCACCCTGTGCTCAGACCGCGTCGCGGTTGGCCTGGAGCCCGCATGCATCAAAGCCTGCCCCACTGGTGCCCTGGTGTTCGGAACCAAGCAAGATATGATCCAACACGCAGGCGAACGGATCACCGACCTCAAGGAGCGGGGCTTCGAAAACGCAGGCCTCTATGACCCTCAAGGCGTTGGCGGGACTCATGTGATGTACGTACTGCAGCATGCAGACGCCCCCGAGCTTTACTCGGGTCTACCCAAGGATCCACACATCAGCGTGTTGGTCTCCCTGTGGAAGGGCGTCACTAAGCCGCTTGCTTCGCTGGGTCTGGGCCTAGTCGTGCTAGCGGGATTTTTCCACTATGTGACCGCCGGGCCGAAGGAAGTGGACGAAGACGTTGATGAGGACGTGAGTAAATGAGGCGGCGGAAAACGTCGCGCCCGTTCCGCCTGACCGGTCTTGGCGGATTGCGTGGTGAGCCGACATCGGACAGGGCGGCTGTCAGGGTGCAGTTTGAAAGGCCTGTCGTCCGAACGCCCCCCGGTTGCACGGCACTTAGAGGAGTACATCATGCGTAGAGCCAATTTCATACAGCGCTATACCGCGTCGGAACGTTCCAACCATTGGGCCGTGGCAGTGACCTTCGTTCTGCTGGCGCTGTCCGGGTTGGCGTTATTCCATCCGGCATTCTTCTTCCTGACAAATCTGTTTGGCGGCGGCACATGGACGCGTATTTTGCATCCCTTCATGGGCGTCCTCTTGGTCGCATTTTTCTTCGTCATGGCCCTGCGCTTCGCGCCGCACAACCGGATTACGGACACCGACCGGCAATGGATCGGACAGCTCAAGGATGTTGTCTGCAACAAGGATGACAGGCTGCCTGAGAGCGGAAAATTCAATGCGGGGCAGAAATACCTATTCTGGACCCTGGTGCTCTGCATCACCTTGCTCTTCATCTCGGGCATCATGATCTGGCAGCCCTACTTCGCCCCAAGATTGCCGGTGGGCCTGGTACGGGTGGCAGTGCTCGTGCATGCGGTCTCCGCGTTTGTCGTCATTGCGGCTATCCTGGTACACATCTACGCATCGTTCTGGGTCAAAGGCTCGGTGCGCGCCATGACCCATGGCATGGTCAGTCACGCCTGGGCTCGGCATCACCATCGGGCCTGGTATAAACAGATGACAGGGTCAAAATGAAAAATCATCGTAGGCTTGAATGCGGTTGGCGGCGGTTTTTCGAGCGCACCCACAGACGTGGCCGGTTTGCAAGCCGCATGCACGCGATAAGTATCGCTCTGCCCTCCCCACCTGACGATATACGGACTGAGGTGACCTTGACCCGGCCGCCCGGTGGACGGAAATGGGAACCGCAACTGCATCGTTATGACCGGGGTGGAGTTGGACTGGCCTGCCAGGCAATCGCGTAATCCTAGGCGATGTCTCGGGTGTTATAACGAAAGCAACGGGGGGGGGGTGAATGTCACGACAGATCCTTGAACCCGGCCAAATTGAAGCGGCCGCGGGCAGCATTCCCGAACTTCGGCTTCCCCCGTCGGATTTGTTTAGGACGCGTGCCCAGCGTCTGCGTCACCTCGCTGTCGGTCACGCCTTGGGGGACTATGTGAATTTCATTGCTGGGCTCGTCGAGGCGCAACAGGACGAGCTCAAACTTCATCCTGAAATCCCGGTCCCTGACGAAGATCTGCTGTCCAAATGCCGTGAATACGAGTTGCCGCCCTTGTCCCCGGCTGGGTGGCCACGCCATCCTCACTGGCAGGATGTCGTCCGGCGCCTCGCCGACGGGTGCTTAGACGCCGCGCCCTCCGGCGGACGCGAGTCCCTGCTGCGACTCCTTGGGCATAAGCGGGAATCACTGGAGGCACAGGCCACTCAACTGCTGGCTGGCAAGCTCGTCGGCCTGGACCTTGCCATTGTCCCAATCATCGGCGCTGCACTGCAGGTTCAATGGACTCACATGGCAAGCCAGCTGCGGCCCAGTGAGGTGGCGCGCCCGAGCCAGCCCAATCTGTGTCCAGTCTGCGGCAGCCATCCGGTCGCGTCGGTTGTGCGTATCGGGGGAGCTGAAAACGGCCTGCGCTATCTGGATTGCGCGCTGTGTGGATCGGAATGGCACGTGGTCCGATCCAAGTGCAGCAACTGCGACAACACCAAAGACATTAGCTATTTCAACGTGGAGGGTGCGACAGACATCGTGCGCGCCGAGGCGTGTCCGGAATGCCATACCTACCTCAAGGTCATTTATCAGGAAGAAGATCCCCTGATTGACGCAGCCGCAGACGATCTCGCCAGCCTCACTCTGGATCTGCTAATGGGCGAAGAAAACTATGCCAAGACTGGAATCAACTACCTGATGATCTATGGTAACAAGGAAGCGTAGCGTGCGAACGCCGCCGATAAGCTGGCACTTCGTGCACCGATGGTTCTTCACGCATGTCGCTCGCCCTACTCACATACGGGAGTGTCTATCGTGCATAGCGCCCAGATCCTGCGCCCCCCATCGGTGGACCGTGTTCTTAACTTCGCATCGGTCGCACCCCTGATTCTTGAGTATGGGCGCCAACCGGTCTTGATTGCGGTGCGCACTGTGCTTGAGGATCTGCGTCAATCAATTCATTCTTCAGACTCGGACTTTGATGAAGTCAATCTGGCTCTAGGCATCCAAAAACGGCTTGCGGCGCACGTGATGCCTCGGCTCAGGCAGGTATTGAACTTGACCGGGACGGTGCTGCACACCAATCTAGGCCGCGCGGTGCTGCCGGAAGCGGCAATTGAGGCGCTGGAAATGGCGGCCCGGAATCCGTGTGCGCTGGAATACGATCTGGAAACCGGTGAACGTGGTGATCGCGATGCAATCGTTGAGGGCCTGCTCAAGGAGCTCACTGGAGCGGAAGCGGCGACCGTGGTCAACAACAATGCCGCCGCCACGTTTTTGATGCTCAACACGCTCGCGATGCGTAAGGAGGTGGTCGTTTCGCGTGGCGAGCTCGTTGAGATTGGTGGCGCCTTCCGGGTACCGGACATCATGTCCAGAGCGGGTGCCAAACTCAAGGAAGTAGGGACGACCAACCGGACCCACCTGCGCGATTACGTTGACGCGATCACCCCCCGTACCGCCCTGCTGATGAAGGTGCACACCAGCAATTACACCATTCAGGGCTTCACCGCCCGCGTGCCCGAGGCCGAGCTTGTCCAGACGGCGCATCTGCACTCGCTTCCCTTCGTCGTTGATTTGGGAAGCGGCACGCTGATCGAGCTGACAAAATGGGGCCTGCCTCAGGAACCCACGCCCCAGCAATCGCTCGCCGCCGGCGTAGACCTCGTGACGTTCAGCGGTGACAAGCTGTTGGGCGGGCCCCAGGCTGGCATCCTGCTCGGTCGCGCTGATCTGATCAAGCGGATCAAGAAAAATCCATTGAAGCGCGCGTTACGCGTAGGCAAACTCACCCTTGCTGCGCTCGAGGCCGTGTTGCGACTGTACCGAGACCCGGACCGACTGGCTGAGCGGCTCCCGACTTTGCGTATGCTGACCCGTTCGCCTGAGGACATTGGCGTTCAGGCACAGCGCCTGCTGCCGGCATTCCAACAAGCGATGGTTCGCTGGCCCGTCCAGGTGTCGCTTGAAAGTGCGCTGAGCCAGATTGGTAGTGGCTCTTTACCAATCGACCGGCTTGACAGTCAGGCGCTGGTCATCCGGCCGCAAGACCGAAGAGGGACTGTGCTAAATGAGATCGAAGCAGCCTTGCGCGAGCTCCCCGTTCCCGTCCTAGGCCGGATTTCCAATGGCGCCTTGCGCCTCGACCTGCGCTGCCTTGCGGACGATGGGGAAGCGGTACTCATCGGACAACTCGCCATGTTGACCGGCAAATGAAAGCGTGCGCGGTTTCTCGCGGCGCCGCCGGATGGCGTCGTGGCAACACAACGCCATCACGGGTGACTGGAGTCGCGCGGACTCACCGTTTGCAGTCCAACGCGACCGGACACATCGCGGATATCCCGACAAAGAAGGTGGCCCCCCCCACTCGTGCCGGGCTTGAACGTTGCATGGCTGTCAGATGACCTTGGCGCGAATACGACCGGGCCGGCCCCGAGCGAACCACATCGGCGCGTCTTCACGCATTCCCAATCGGGGCTTGAAGGCGCATGGCCGCGTGACCGGATTGCGCCGCATCCCGGCGACGGAATCACACCTCGCATGCTGACGGCCTAGATCATGATCATTGGAACCGCTGGCCACGTCGATCACGGCAAGACCGCGCTGGTTCGGGCGCTCACCGGCGTGGACACCGATCGCCTGAAAGAGGAAAAGGCCCGCGGCATGTCGATCGAACTCGGCTACGCCTACCAGCCCATGGCGAATGGTGAAGCGCTCGGCTTCATCGACGTTCCGGGGCATGAGCGCTTCATCCACACCATGCTGGCGGGAGCAGCGGGGATTGATTTCGCCCTTCTAGTGGTCGCCGTAGATGACGGTATCATGCCACAAACGCGCGAGCACCTCGATATCCTCACTCAGCTGGGTGTCCGTCATGCCGCCGTCGCCCTAACCAAGATTGACCGGGTCGCGGGCGCGAGAGTTGCTGAAGTTGAGCGGGCGGTACGCTCCCTTCTCAGTACCTCTGCATGGCTTGCGTCTGCACCCTGTTTTCCGGTTAGCACGCTAACCGGCGACGGTTTGGCCCCGTTGAGCAACTACCTAGAGCGCGAGGCCCACACCCGCTCCAGACTGAGCAAGGGAGCGTGGTTCCGGCTCGCTATTGATCGAAGTTTCAGCCTCAAGGGTATTGGTACCGTGGTTACCGGCACAGTATTTTCTGGCAGTGTGCAAGTCGGGGACGAATTGGTGCTCACGCCCTCAGGAAGATCCGTTCGTGTGCGCAATCTTCATGTCATGAACCAGGCAGCCCATGAGGGACATGCCGGACAG
>JBKQNQ010000483.1:0-4931 GCA_052145875.1 Thiobacillaceae bacterium | reverse complement strand
GATCCCTGCAACGCGAATCCGCAAATCTCGCACGGCAACAGCCAATTTGCTGCCGGGACGTCGAACAGGAGTCTTCCGTATAGGAACTATAGGTCCTTTTTTCGACCCGAAGGAGGGACAGCCGCCGTTTCCAGATCAAAGACAGGGGGGGTGGACTCCTGCCGGCGGTCGGCCCGCTGGCGCCGAGGACCATCCCGCCGCAACAGCATGCGATTTGATTGCTTGGCAGTGAGTGTCTCTTCGTGGTCGAAAGTAGTCATTCTGCTCCCACTCTGCCGGAACGTCGTCGGCGTGCGCGGCGCAACCCCCCACTCGACCTGGGTTTGAAAACGTAGGGGTATCAGTTGTATCAAATCGAGCGCTGCCGGTTTCCGCTTGAGCGCATGTTTTCAGCCGCGAAACGATGGGTACTCCGCTTCTTCCGATTCGAAAAGAGCTATATTTGTAACATGGAACGGCTTTTCTTCTCTCCGGCTTCTACGCGGTAACTCGGTTGTTGCGGACTTTTCTCTTGACGATTCTCGGCCTCCCATCGAACGGCCCAGGTTTCGCCGCCATTCACAACTCAGTTCTTAGGAGCAGACAATGACCAAGCATCTAACGGCAATTTTGATTCTGGGATTGGTTTGTTACACGGGAACTGCCCAGGCCGGGAAGCCCCACAAGAAAGCCAAGGCCCATCCGGTACAACATGACGTCCATAAGGTCAATCAAGACCACCACGCTCTGCACCAGGATCATCAGGCCCTGCACAGCGACCAGCAAGCGTTGCAGCAAGACCATCAGAGCCTCCAATCCGACTGGAAGGCGATCAAGAGCGATTATGCCTCGGGCAACACCGCCAACTTGCAGAAAGACTTGCAGCAACTCCACCAGGATCGACATCAATATCGGCAAGATCGCTCCGAAGAAAGGAGCGACATCCACAAATTGGCGTCAGATCGCCAACAGCTAAACCATGACCAACGGCAATTGGGCAAAGATCTGAATAGCCAAAGCAGCGCGCAGAAACCCAGCCAGCAAGCCAGTGGCGGGACATCGCCGTCGTCAGGATCGTCGGGTTCCCCGGATCAGCAAGTTCAACAGGATTCAAGCAACCTGGGCCAGGATCGCCAAACCCTGCAGAACGACGATAGCCAGCAGCAACAGGCCCGTCAGAAACTCCAGGCCGATTGGCAGGCCATCAAAGCCGACCTGGCGTCGGGCAACAACGCGCAGTTGCAAAAGGATGTCCAGCAATTCCAGCAGGACCGGCAACAGTTCCGCCAGGATCGCAAAAAAACTGAAGCCGACCGGCAGCAGTTGTCGGCGGACCGCCACGAATTGCGGCACGATAAGCACCAGTCGGAAGAACACCGCTCCCATGGCAGCGGCCACAACCGGAATTCCGGCTCGATTGCGGCAGCCTCGACCAAGTAAAAGTCTCGGCTGCCGAGATCAGGAACGTGCCCGGACCGGGGACTGATACCCGTGAACCGATGCCAGCGGTGACCGCTTCGCCATTGCGGAATTGGAGGGATCTTATGAACCGAATTGCAGCGTTGATGCTGGTGCTGGTGCTGGGGTTGCTGCTCGCGGTGGTTGTCTCGGGCTACGCCGCAAGAGTAAATCCAAAAGAGGGAAAGGTGGCAGCAGGGGAGAATCCCAGGCAAGCCCAGGCAATTGCCGAGATCGAAGCACTCGGTGGCAAAGTCACCGTTGATGAAAAGAGTCCAGACAAGCCAGTAATTGGCGTGAGTTTGCGGCACATTGACGTGACTGACGTGGGGTTGGCGTGCCTCAAAGATTTGCCCCGCCTCCAGTTGTTGGACCTGGACCACACCCAGGTAACCGATGTGGGACTGGCAAATCTCGAAGGGTTGCCCCAACTCCAATTGCTGGACTTGGAGCATACCAGGGTGACCGATAGAGGTTTGGCGTGTCTCAAAAGGTTGACCAAACTGCAATCGTTGAACCTGGAGTTCACCCACGTGACCGACGCGGGGATGCAAGGACTTCAGCAGGCCTTGCCGAACTGCATGATTCAGAATTGACGGGCCCACATCTTGCCGGATCACCGTAGCCTTTGATGAGAGAGAATTGGACAACACTGATCTAAACCCCCAAGAGAAGGAGCGGAGGATGAGACTGTGGACGACATTGTTCATTCTGGTCGTGGGATGTCTGGTGGCGGTGAATACCTTCGCTCAACGGAATACGGCCAACAAGAACCCTTTGTTGGGCGGTTTCCAAAAGATGGACGCCAACCACGATGGAATCTTGACGGTTCAGGAATTTGCCACCGCCAACCCGCAGATGGGCGAGGCGAAGGCCGTCGCATTCTACAAGGAGTTGGCGAGCCTGGGTGGCGTTGTCACAAAAGGCAGTGTGACAGGGATGACTTTCCCACAGTTTGCGAAGGCTTACGTGGCGTGGATGCAAGCCCATTCCAATCAAGGGCAGAAGCAGTAGGGCATTCGCCCCAGCCGTTGCCGTGGCAAGACTCGGTGCCGCGATCGCCTACGGAGCTGGCGGTGGTGGCGGTAGAGTCGGCCCGGTGGCAGACGGTGCTGGTGAAGGTGGTGCTGGAACGCTGGTAGGAGTTTGGGATGCCGACGCCGGTGGATAGTAGTATTGCTGAGGCGCTGCTGCCGGTTGAACGTAAACGGGAGCTGGTTGCACGTACACTGGGGCCGGAGCCGCATATCCATACGGATACGGACGGTAATAGTAGGGTGGCGGATAGTAATACGGGTACGGGCGGTAATAGTACGGAGGTGGATAAGCCGGGCCAACTCCCACTCCGATGCCAATCGGGATTCCAATGCCGATCCGCACCTGTGCCTGAGCCGACGACCATGACAGTGCCATGATGGTCAAGACAGCACCGGAGATCAAAATAGTTCTCATCCGCATGGCAAGACCTCCTCAAATGGCGTTCTTCACACTGACTGCGTTTCGCCGAGGAATTAGATCGTACCGGCGTTTGGAGAACCGGTGAATGCCAGTCTCTCCAATTCTCATTATCGGCAAGCCCTGCCAGTCGGCATAAAGCTCACCGACTTCGTGACATTAGGCCGGCACGATGCTGGTCGCACCCTAGGATTAGTCGCCGGGCTCGGAATTGACCCGGTGACGTTAGCGGTTAAAAGGAGGAAATCGACACCTTGCAGAACCTTCGGGGTTTACTATGTATGGGGAAGTTGCACAACACTGATTTTTCAAACCCCCGTGAAGAGGAGCAGAGTATGAGGCTGTGGACGATATTGGTGAGTTTGGTCGTGGCGTGTCCGGTGGCGGTGAATGCCTTTGGTCAGGGGAATACGACCAACAAACACCCCTTGTTGAACCGTTTCCATGCAATGGACACCAACCACGACGGCATCTTGACGGTTCAGGAATTTGTCGCCGCCCACCCGAAGATGGGTCAGGCGAAAGCCGCAACATTCTACAATCAGTTGGCCAACCTGGGCGGCGCTACTACGAAGGGCGGCGTGACAGGGATGACCTTCCCGCAGTTCAGGAAGGCTCACCAGGCATGGAGAGAAGCGCATCCCAATCAAGGGCAAAAACAGCAGGGCGCGAATTAGCGGAGAATGGCCATGGAATAGCCTGTTCGCCAAGTTCGTGATACCGCTGGCTAGCTCCCCAAACTACGGCAGATAAGTAGCCGAAGCCCATGTTCGCTGCTTTGCTCTGTTGTCTGGCATTCGTCGGATTCATCATTGCGATCTCGGTCTGCCTTGGCACTTTTCAAGCACCTGCTGATCCTCAGTGCCCGACGTGCAACGGTATCTTGGAAGACGCCCCTAAGTTGCGCATGCAATGCCGTTCCGAGATACGACGGGTAGAAGGAAAACCTATGATCGCCGAAAAGGCTTTGTGGTTGTTGCGGAACCAAGAAGAGGAGCGGCAATGGGAAACCGATCGATGAGGTCTGTGGCTGGCCGAACGTGTTGAACCTTCCTCCTGGCGGTCTGCTGCTCGGTCGGTTCTGCGGCAGCGAAACCACGCTCGTGACCGGGTTGGACTACGGAGACGTTCTTGGGAGCCAGGATCAAACGCCCACGGAGGACGTGTCCCCACCGTCAACCGTTCCTTGACGCAATGCTCCGTTGGCTTTATGTTGGATGGCGGCGGCGATGTGCTACTGGAAAGCAGGTCGCCGACAGTGCAACATCTTTCTCTTGGTCAGCCTAGGAGGTTGTTGCTATGCCCTGGATTCAGTTCCTCCTTCTCCTGGCAGTCGTCTATGTTGTCGTCTTGGTTGTGCGAGGGATAATCCAGTTCGTGCCTTGGTTCCTGGAGACTTTCGTCGAACCGAGACAACTCGCACGACCCAAGAAGAACCCCCCACCGCGGCCTGACGGCACGGGCCGGGCAAGTTCTTCCGTCCCGCGCCGGGAGCAAGGCGGCCTGGCGGTCGGTTACAAGCAAAAGGTCGCTTTCGCCGCCGTCGGCGCCAGCTCCGGCCTGATGGAACTGTTCGGACGTCTCACCAAGCTTTTTGTCAGGAAGGACTATACGTACTGGGTCACCTCGGCCTTGGGCGAAATGGCTCCTGAAAAAAAGGTGAAGTACTGTTCCAGGGCTTTGCAGTTGAACCCCGGCTATGAACCCGCCTGGGGGCTCAAGGCCAACACGTTGTTGGAACTGAAAAGATACGAAGAGGCGGTCCCCTGCTTCGACAAAGTATTGGAGATGCGTCCTAAGGCATTGGAAAACAATAAACTACCGGAATTGGCATTGATTGGGTAGTCGTGATTGTGCGATGATCCGGCCATGCCGGATGCGAATGTTGTCGAATGGATTCGTTGCAAGTACCGTGCGCTCATCGACGAGTTGGATGAGCGAGGACGACGGCGGTGGGCCGCCACGGAAGCCGCTTCCCTGGGCTGGGGCGGCGTTGCGGCGGTCGTGCAAGCCACCGGCTTGTCCAATCGCACGGTGCG
>JBKQNQ010000482.1:0-4647 GCA_052145875.1 Thiobacillaceae bacterium | reverse complement strand
GTCCTCAATGCGAAGGATGAACTGGCCACCATGCTTGCGTGCGTATGCCCAAGAGAACAACGCCGTGCGTGCACCGCCAATGTGTAAATAGCCGGTAGGGCTGGGAGCGAATCGGGTTCGAACCATGGACTTGAGGGCCCGCAAAAGATCCCAATTCTACGCGAAACTGCTTCTACCGGTTTGACCAGGACGGTCGCGATATGGTTTAATTCGCGCCTCTTGGGCAGTTAGCTCAGCGGTAGAGCACTGCCTTCACACGGCAGGGGCCACTGGTTCGATCCCAGTACTGCCCACCAAGAATTCACGGAGTTCGCTCAAGTTTGGCAACTCGTCATGGCTGGCGCGCAAACGGTTCGGAAAACATCCTCCGCGCCTTCGCGGTCCAGCGTTTCCATAGGAATCGCTGAAGTCACTCTCCGAGGGCAGGGCCCAAGCTTACTGAGCAGCAATTCATATTGTTGCCATTGATTGCATCTGGGTCCATGCGAGAACGCATTCCGAATCGCGCGCAAGCGATGTCCCTTGGGAGACCCTAGATGAGTGGACCGCACGACAAATTGAACAGCTCAACCGTCGTGTCAGCTCAATCTTGGAAGAGAGGCGACGGGATAAGGGCTTGATGCCGCCTGGACTAGGCCTCACGATGGCGCCGGCCATATCCTGCGACAAAACGGAGCACGGGGTCTCCGTATCGAAGGTGGTGCAATGCATTTTACTTGGCGTGCAAAATAGCAAAAGTCGGGAGTCGCGGTGGCGCCCGTCTGTCTTGCGTTGCAGGGGCGAAGCGGCCCGACGCCGTGGCTTTGGCGCACCAGTGTGGGTTCCTCCCGTCGTCCCGCTCTGCCTTTCGTCGCTCGTTACCACCATCCCGGCTATTCGGCTGCCTTTGCGGTAACCTCCGTGTAGCCATGTGGTGTTTTTCGCCACAGTCTCACATGGAGGGTTCCGGTATACAAACGAGCTTAAACGGAAACTTCCTTCATCCACCAATCGTGCAAATTGCACGTGCTCGTGACAATAACTTGGCCTTTGTAACCCGCGGGCAGCGGGTGTTTAGAGACTGGCGTGTCCTTCCAGTTGAAGGTCTTGCGATCCAGGAAATGACCGCCTTTAAGGACCACCGTATGGCTCACGATATAGTGTGCCTCACTCATCGGATGAGGCGTGGTCACGGTGATCGTGTCCCCATCGATTGCGACAATGGGCACGTGCAATTTTTCTACGTCTTTCCAGTGGCCAGGGGATGCCTGTGTAAAAATAACGTTGGTCCACTCAGACTTCCAGGCAGCATCTGCGCTGCCAGGTGCAACAATAATTCCGGCAGTACCAGCCACAGTGGAGGCAAGAAAGGTGCGACGTTCCATGGCAACCTCCAAAAAAAGGTGAACGGTGACTGCAGTATAGTCTACGAGCAATGTGTCGCGGGGGCTGTTTACAACATGACCGGGCCCCCACTAGCGCGCGACCAATTCGCTTCCGCCAAGATATTTCTTGAGTCGCCTTATCCACTCCAATTATCGAGATCGACACGGGTCGCCGCAACCCATGGGTTCGTATCAAGTGCGCTTCGAATCGTTAGACAGCGACGAATAACCCCTACGGCCGTGCGGTAAACGCCTCATCAAAGACCGCTTCCAATTGCGCGTGGGCACCGCGTAGCCCGTCAATCACGAGCTTGGCCCAGTCAAAGTAGTCCCGCCGCCGATCCAGCGGCCAATCTGCCGGTGGACTGTAGGCCATGTCGCGGAGGTTGGCGATCTTGTCGGCTAGTTTCACGAGCTTTGCCGGTGCACTCAAGTGCTGCGCATGCACGATCTGCAAGCGCTTCCTCTCTGCCTTTGGAAGTGTCTTGTCGTCCGTCACTTCCAGCACGATGTCCGCAATCGCGTCGCCGAACCGTTGCTGCAATTCATGCGCCGTGGTCTCCGTATCTTCAATGGTGTCGTGCAGGATCGCTGCGGCCAGAACGGTTGGATCCGTCACGCCACCCTCGACTGTCAGTATTCGGGCAAGGGCAATCGGGTGGTTAATATAGGGTGAGGCCTCGGCATCCTTGCGGCGCTGGTTGCGGTGTTTGTCAGCTGCAAATGCCAAAGCGCTGAGTAGTTGGGCTTCGTTTGTCACACATCCCTCGCACTGGAACGCGGATCAGCGTCCCTTACTATGATGGGCAAGTTTAACAGGGTGATCGTCTGCACGTGCAGGCAACCTCTTCCACGACACGCACCGGCGTATTTGACAGGATATAGATATGCCGATCGGGTTCAATCCAGACAAATTTGCTGGAGGCGCAGCCATGAGGCTTAAGTTGGGTGTTTTCGGCATTGTCGCCTGGGCGGCTCTTTCCCCGCGTTTCCAAAGCGGTCACCTAGGATCTTCAGAAGAACGTGACATACGGTTGCAATGGCGAGCGGCTGGTAACCGATAGCTGCAATATCCGCGATACTAAAGACACTTCCAGCTTTATGGTGGGACACCCGCACACGGTGCTTTCAAACGGCTTGATGAAGTATGCGACTAAAACCAGCGGCTCCCTGAAGAGGCTTCTGACCACGGGTCAGCAGCCCTCTGCGGAAGAGGTCGCACGCGCTAGGGCATTCGAGAAAACGTAGAACTCCATTTATTAAGCCAATGTGAAGAAGGCAGAGGAGGAAGACCGCGCCATCGAAGCATGCGCCAAACGCGTCATCACCGGCAAAAAGCAGCACGAACCGGAGCGGGCCCTTAACCGCTGTATTACCTCAGGAAGGGTTCACGCTACGTGCATGGGAACATGCTCATGAATCCATTTGAAAGCATCGCCGGGCAAGTACTTCCCTCCGTCGGCGCGCCGCTTCCTCAGGGCCCCTATTTCAGTGAAACTTTCGAGGGCCGGGCCAATGGCGCATCGAATTCGACGACCGATTCTCCATGACCAACTGCGGCGGCCTGGATCCCGTCCAAAGAACGTATTCGCTTGTGCTGGGGAATAGCACTGCGATGGTCACGATCTCGAGCAATCCAAAGAATACTATTCTCAGCACGAAGCCGGATGGGATCCTTGCGGGTCCGGGACCGATTAAGTTGCGGTACACCCTTACACCTTGTTGCGGGACGATTTTGATGCGGCGCTAAGAAAGGGGGGCATTCAGATCCCACCCGGCATGATCGGATTCCAGGTCACGGGCAATGCCTGTGGACGTCGCACGCCACATTGTCCAAAGGCGTTGGCGGGCATCAATGCCGACGCTGTTTCCGTGATCGGGTCGGAGGTCACGGGCAGGGCCGCCTTTCAGGGCGTTCCCCCGGGGAAGCACTAGCTGATGATTTCAGTCCGGGACAACAACCATTAGCTTTACTGGGGTTTCCCGGTAGAACTTAACGCGGGTGCAAATGCCGTAACGCTTGATCTGCGCAATGCAAAGCTGGGGAATTGATAATGCGCGGACCCGTTTCCGGGGAAAGTGCGACCGATCGCCCGGCGTGGGGACGCGTCTTCCGTGCCCAAGGGTGGTGACGGGGCGCTTCCAGCAGCCCACCCCGTTGACCTAGCGAAGGAAATGGTTGACCGTCAAGACAGCGACGGAGGCGAACAGACAGTAGTATCCGAAAAAATGCCACCGACCCTGTTCCAGCCAGCGCGACAACCAGCTCAACGCAACGAGCCCTGCTACAAAACTAAACGCCATTCCCAGGAGGCTAGGCAGCAACAAATCGAGCACGCTACCCCCCGCAGCGATACTACCCGCGTGTGCCTTTAGCAGCCGGTAGCCTTCCTTCAGAATCACCGCCGGTGTTAGGACGACGGCCAACGCGAAACTGAACTCTTCGACACGTTCTTTGTTGAGGCCCAAAAACAAGCCTGTGGATATCGTCGAACCGGACCGCGAGAATCCACGAAATGGCAGACATAAGCCTTGGATCGCGCCAATCCAAACGGCACCGGGAAGCCCAACAACGGATGGCGGGTGTGCGACCGACGTGTGTTTTGATGACAGGATGATCATAATGCCCACTGCCGCGAGTCCAGTCGCAATAATGTAGGCATTGCCGAAGATTTGTTCAATTTCCGCATGGTGCGAGCCGGCGAGAAAGACTTTCTCGATCAACTGCATCAAGACCAGACCAATGATCCCGGTCAGCACTGTCGCGACAACCACCTCCTTGATGAACGTCGTAAAAGTCGGCATTGAAGTGAAGTAGCGCTTTTGCCAGGACTTCCAAAAATATACGATCACGGCAAGCATCGTGCCGGTATGTAACATGACAAGGAGGAGGGTCATTTCCGGCGACGTAGGATCAATTCCCATGATCTTTTCCACAACGATGACATGGGCCGAGCTGGACACGGGCAACAGCTCGCAAATGCCCTGCACCACCGCAAGGATCAGGATTTGCAGGAGCGTCATCGCGTAAACCCAGGCCCCGTCGGTTTGCACGGGGATCCCAGGTGGAGGAAATGAAGGTCGTAAGTCATGCCGACTCTACGAGGGAATCGATGTACATGTCCAATCGAGATCATGGCTTTGCTGTGTTCATTGCTCGCTACGTTCACGCTCAGCTCCAGTCATCGCCGCCCATGCCTGAGCTGCTATCCCAGGAGGCGTCGCTGATTCCGAAATCGGAGCCACCCATATCGTCCTGCGCGGGGAAGAAATTGCCCGAGTC
>JBKQNQ010000481.1:0-4666 GCA_052145875.1 Thiobacillaceae bacterium | reverse complement strand
ACGGGAGTTTGCCCGCACGCTCCAATCTGGGCCGATCTTGTTTTCCGGTGAGACGGATCGCATTTACCTCGATACCACGGCCGATTGTCTCATCCACGACTTAGGGCTGGGTCGTGTCATCCGCGTGGCGAAGTCTGGTAGCACTTCAACAGTCGTTTGGAACCCATGGATAGAAAAGGAGAAATCATTTTCTGACATGGCCACAGGCGAGTATCAGGATATGGTGTGTGTGGAGACCACCAACGCCGGGGAGGACGAGATCACCGTTTCCCCAGGCAAGAAACACACCTTGGTGGTATTCATCGGGCTGGAATGACCACGAATCCGGCTGCTACATGTAGGCGCGGGCTTCCTCACCCGGATCCGGTAAGCCGGCAATTCGCCACGCTTCTCGCGGGCCATGAAACAGCTGCTCCAGGCACATCGGATTAAGCCCCGCGACGTGACAGACGTGAGATACGGCTGGGAGTGCATGGCAATCAAACCAACTATGACGGAGCTCACCTATGACCTTCCAGTGTTGCTCCGTCAACGGCTCAATGCCGTCGAACTTCGCGATCGCCTTGGCAATTTCCTCATTCCAGACGCGCACATCGAGCATAAATCCGTTCGCATCAAATTTGAGACCGTTGGCTTGAATGTCCATTTTGTACCTCCTGGATTTGCCGAACCCCGCTTTATGAGAATAGCACTTGTTGACCTCACCGGGCACCGGGGTGCAAGACGCCGCTTCGCGGATCGATGACGCGGGAGCGCACGCAAATTGCGCCGATTGGTTCTCGCTGCCTGAAGGGGTTAAATCATCACAGAACGCTAATTCCAGAAAGAGCGGTCTCGCGTCGTTCGATTCCGTGGCGGAGTCTAGGTCACAGTGGCAACGAAATGCGCCCGAGCCCGAGCTGGGAAGTGCAGACGCGGCGCCAGCAGGGATTATTGCGTGCGTCAATCCGCGCGCATTCACAATGCGTGGCCTTCGCGACGGCTCTACACGAACCTGTAAAGAGGCGGCGACGCTTGGCGCGCGCGTGAAACCTGCGGTCGGCGTCGACGAAGACCCGCCTACTCGGTTTGGAGGAGTGGGAGGTCCTTGCATTCGCTCTTCAGGACCGAGATGACGGATCGCGCTGCACCGGCCGCCAGGAAGGAGATTTCTCTCAGCGGTGTTTCAATCTACCTAATTGAATTTATTAATTATGAAAGGCCGTGATAACACCGTTATTTTGCTGAGATTCCCTGAAGATAGGTGGTGACCGCAGCCATGTCTGCCTGGGTGAGTCCGTGGACCAGCGGTTTCATGATTTCGCCCGCGGGGCGTTGATTGGTTTCCACCAGAACATGGAGTTGGCGGACCATGTAGTGGGCATGCTGATCGGCCAGGCGGGGGAAGACCCCATTGCCCAGGGCCGCTTCACCATGACAGCCGGAGCAGGCTGAAACCGCGCGGTCCGGGATGCCGTTATCGAAGATGGCCTTGCCCGTGGCTGCGAGGGCCGGGTCTCCGGCGACATTGGGCGCGGTCTTCTGCTGCGAAAAGTACTCCGCCAGTCCCTTGATCTGGTCATCGGTCAAATGCTTGCTGATGCCCCACATGTACTCAAAGCCTGCGGGATCCGAGCGGTCGTGCGCCCGGAAGTAGGTGAGCTGGGCAACGAGGTAATCCTCTTGCTGGCCCGCCAGTTTGGGAAAGTTGGGCGACGTTGAATTGCCATCGACTCCATGACAATTCGAGCAGACCTGCAACGCCAGGGTCTTTGCCGGAACGTTCGCGTTGCCCAGATCACGCGAACGATCCAGATTGGAGCATCCGATACCCAGGGTTGCGACGGTTAATGCCAACGTGGTGTACACAGCGGTCTTCATGATGGAATTCCCAATAGGTCAGAATAAGAGTGCGTCCTGCCAACTCTGCATGGAGTCAATAAGCGCCCCATATATAGAAGAACAGCGTGTCGTTGTCGCTGGCATTACGGCCGAAACCGTCGTAGTTGCTGCTCGCACCGTTGAACTTGGTGTAATGCCAGTATTGGGCACCGACGCGGACATACTGGGTGGGGATCCAGAAGACCTCGGGAATCCAGAACGTGGCGTCCGGGCTTCCATTCAGGTTGCCCACGACGTCGTTGGGCCCGCCGTAGAGGCCGGCATCGCTGGAACCGGTGATCTGGTTGTAGGACAGGTCGGCGCCGACTTTGGCGTGATAGACGTAGGTTCCCTTGAGCTGGAGTTGACTTAAGGTATCCGAAGGGTTGGTGTATCCCAATCCTGCTTGATTTCCCCACTTCGTCTTCTCATGGATGTACTTGATTTGGGCCGTGATCGTATTGGGGTCGAGTATGTACTGATACTGGGCATCCAACCCCAGGTCCTGGTAGTTGTCGGTGGGCTGCGTCACATCATTGTTCTCGTAGATATTCGCGTTCATCCCGGATGTCCCGATCATCACGTTACTGGGGCCAAACTCCTTACTGTAAGCAAAACGCCAATAGGGGGCGCCATCCCTGATCCGGGTCAGACCGGAATTGTCGCCTGGATGCAGGAACGAAAACGCCCCGTTGGCGGTTTTGTACATGGAAAGTTCGCCGTACACGCTCTTGTCCCAGAAGGCGTAGACCCCGCCCCCGACGGATTGCTGGGCAAGCCCGCCGGCCAGCAAGGGACCTGGGGTGCCCAGAACAAAGTTCCCGCTTGGGCCGATATACGGGTAACCCCATGCGGGCGTGCTGTTCCAGACATCCTGCATGGTCGGGTTATTGTTGGCGAACGCACCAACGATCAGATCATTGCTCGCAGAGATGAATCGGTCGGCATAGCGCAACTCCGAGTTGTCGGCGTTCATGTGCGAAACCCAGTCCCCGTTCCCATTGAGGTGATCGTAGTTCGCGAAGGTCGCTTGCGCCATGAGGCCCAGGTTATCCGTGATCTTGCCCGCGAGAAACACGCTGGCAAAGTCAAATACCGGTTGGCCATCCTTGGGAAAATCGACCGCATCTTTCATCCCCGTGGAATCATTGATGTTGCGGACCTTGGTGAAGTCCACCACGGCCATCGCGGCAAGCGGAAGCGTCCGGCTGCCCATCGTGTAACCCGTCAGCTTGAACAATCGTCCATACGGGGTCAACTCGGGAAACTGACCCCCAACGTGGCACGCCACGCAGTTCTGCCCCGTCTGCCGCGCAAATACGGGTATAGCCCTGGCCAGGCCTGAAAAGCCCATCAATATTGTCAGCGCTAGTACACCCAGCAGGACCCGACTATGGGCCATCTTGTACGTGGATTGATACGCTTGGTTCAGCATTGGACGCCCCATCTATTTGTGTACAAAATTTGGTTGATTAGACGACAGACGCATCTCTTTGGATAATTTAATTAGTGAATATTCGTATCAACCTGCTTAATTCATGCTTTCGTCTATGGGGTCCCGAAGCGTTAACAGGCGATATGCCGTAGGTTGGGGACGCTGCGCTCATACCGGGGGCAGTGTCCCGGCTCTGGGTCGCCAACTTAGCAACGCAAAACCCTGGAATCCGAGGCGTTTCGTCTTCGGGTCATATACCGCGTACTTCAGGGACGTGATCTGGTCGGGTGCACCAAACAAGCCCTGTGCCGCATCGATACAAGCTCTGCCACCACGGACATCAAAGCGATAGGTACCGCATACCACCACTTTGTTTCCGGCTTGCAAAGCGCGCACGTCTATCCACGGTGACTGGCCCAGATCGAGGCCATAAAGGGCGTGCGGGTGGTCAGCGGAATACAGCGCCAGATCATATGGCAGCGGAAATGTCCCGGCCGCAAACTGCAGCGGTTGGCCGTAGGCTTTCCGGTAATATCGGGTGACGTCTGCGGCGAGCATCTTGGAAAGGGCGTAGGGGGGTGGCGCCGGATATGTGAGGTAATCCGCTTCCCACACCGCGGCGATGACGAGTGCGCTCAACAGATAGATTGCTCCCAGGGACGTTACCCGCCGGACCAACGGGAACCCGCAATAGCTCCGTGGCGTGAGATCAATCAGGGCCCAGCCCAGAAAGATCAGCACTGGAATAAACCACGAGGATACCGGCTCAAGGTTTTGTGCCCAGGACACAAGCAGGGTCAGTCCCACACTTAGTGTAAAGATGCTCAAACCCAGCCTCGGCCCACGATTACCAGATGCAGCGGTTCGAGGAAGCCGGAAAAGCGAGCCCGCCCATGTGAGCAGTGCGATGCTACTAAACAGGGAGGCGCCGACAACGGCGATTACATAGGCCCTGAGCCCTGTTGCCGATTCGACGGATTCATGAGCGGCATGCATGTAGTGAAGGCTGGGCCAGCCATGGTCAATGGACCAAAGCACATGGGGTAAAACCAGTAGGAAGGCCGTTGCTGCAGTCAGCGCCGAGCCCATGATAAATGCCGCCAACGGGGGACGCAGCGTGATGAGCATGCCCAGTCCGATAGCCAGCATAAGCACCAGCGCATAATACTTGGTAAGGATTGCAGCAGCGCCAAAAATGCCCGCGGCAATGAACCATGCGTAGCGGTTCCTTTCAGTTGCGCGAAGCATGGTCCATGTGAATCCGGCAACGAACGGGAGTTGCGCGGTGTTTGCGTTGTATTTGAACCCGCTGTCTGGGCCAAAATGAGTGCACAGAGAAGTGAGAACGACGGCCGTCAGCACCTTGTCCGC
>JBKQNQ010000480.1:0-4221 GCA_052145875.1 Thiobacillaceae bacterium | reverse complement strand
GCCCCCTGGTGAAACAGCGACTGAAACAGAGTGAACTCGCAACCCTGCAATGTTTTCAACACACGGCTCATGCTCTCGCGCACCGAGAGTTCCTGGCGTGGGATGCGATGATGCCGGTTGCTTCGTGCGCGTGAAAGAATGGATATCCAAGCCTTGGCCAAATCCTCCGCCGCAACCAACGGCAACTCTGCAGCCGCCGCACTTATGGCCACGGACACAGTTTCGTAATCCCGACCAACTTGGGGCAACGCGTCCAGCCCGAGGGCGACCAGCTTCATCTGTTCATATTCCAATAGACGTCGCACCAGTTCCGCACGCGGGTCTTCCGCCTCGTGCAACCCGTCGTCGCGCGGCTGCCGCGGAAGCAACATGCGCGACTTGATCTCGATCAACATCGCGGCCATCAGGAGGTATTCCGCCGCCAACTCGAGTCTGGAAGATCTGGCGGCCTCCACGTACGACAAATACTGGCGCGTCAATTCCGCCATTGGGATGTCCAGCACGTCCAGGTTATGACGGCGAATAAGGTAGAGCAACAGGTCAAGGGGACCCTCGAAGGTTTCAAGAAAGACTTCAAGCGCGTCCGGGGGAATGTAGAGGTCCGCGGGAAGTTCCGCGAGGGGCTCGCCCTTTACTCGGGCGATGGGGAGTTCGGCCTGAAGCGCTTCCATGAGGTGATTCTATCATTCTCCCCCGCGGACAAACAGACGAACTTTATGATCTGTTTTTCTTTTCTTTACCATGAGTTCCAAACACAACCTGAACTACATTGTTAAAGTGAGTCGCAAAGTGAACGGTAATTCCATTACGAATGTAGGGCGGCAATTTTTCGAACTCCTGCCGACTCAGCTCCGGGAGGATCAGTTCCATAATCCCGACGCGTCGCGCGGCGATGACCTTTTCACGAATGCCCCCCACGGGCAAGACTTGGCCGGTTAGTGATAGCTCGCCGGTCATGGCAATTGGCCGCGCCAGTTTTTCATTGCGCGCCAGGCTGAGTAACGCCGTGGCCATGGTGATGCCGGCGCTCGGTCCATCCTTGGGTGTCGCTCCTTCGGGAATATGGAGGTGCACGAAGCTGGAGTCAAAAAATGCCGGATCGGCCCCGTAGGACTTAAGGTGGGCGGCAACATAGCTGTAGGCAATTTCAGCGGATTCCTTCATCACGTCACCGAGCTTACCGGTCACCTTGAAGCCACGATTGAGGCTGTGGACCCGAGTGGCTTCCACATCCAGCGTCACGCCGCCCAGCGACGTCCAGGCAAGGCCAGTGGCAACGCCCACCGCGCTTTGAGGCCTCTCTCTACGGAACACAGGCTTGCCCAGATACGACTCGATTTCCTTAACCCCGACCTTGATCGGCGTTGTGGCACCACCCAGGATCTGAACCACGGCTTTTCGGGCAACGCGGCCGAACTGCTTTTCCACATTGCGCACCCCTGCCTCGCGGGCGTAGCCCTCGATGACGTGCCGGATCGCCGCGTCGCTGATCTGAACCTGATTCTTCTTGAGGCCCGATTTCTCCAGTACCTTGGGCCATAGATGATGTTTCGAGATCTCGATCTTCTCTTCAGTGATGTAACCGGAGAGTTGGATCAACTCCATCCTGTCTAGCAACGGACCAGGAATCGAAAGCTGATTGGCGGTGCAAATGAACAGGGTCTTGGATAAGTCAAATCGTACGTCCAGGTAATGGTCGAGAAATTCGCTGTTTTGCTCCGGGTCAAGCGCCTCCAGCAGTGCGGACGCGGGATCGCCTTGATAACTCGCACCGATCTTGTCGATTTCGTCGAGCATGATCACCGGATTGGCCGAGCCCACCTCCTTTAATGCCTGAATAAACTTGCCTGGCATCGCTCCAATATAGGTGCGCCGGTGGCCCTTGATCTCAGCTTCGTCGCGCATGCCACCGACGGAAAAGCGGTAAAACCGGCGCCCCAACGCTTCAGCGATGGACTTGCCGATCGAAGTCTTGCCCACGCCCGGGGGACCCAGAAGCAGCAAAATGGAACCCGTGACCTCGCCTCGCATCGCGCCCACGGCAAGGAATTCAATGATGCGGTCCTTGACATCGTCCAGTCCATCATGATCGCGATCCAGAATCCTGCGGGCGCGCGCCAGATCCAGCTTGTCCTCAGAATGTTTCCCCCACGGCAAGACGGTCAGCCAATCGAGATAATTGCGCGAAACCGTATATTCCGCCGAGCCTGCTTCCAATACGGAGAATTTGGCCATTTCCTCGTCGATGCGCTTTTTTGTCGCGTCAGGCAACGCCAAAACCTTGATTCGCTCGCGAAACGTCTCCAGCTCTGCCGTCTTGTCGTCCTTGGAGATACCCAGTTCCTTCTGGATTGCCTTGAGTTGCTCGCGCAGGAAGAATTCGCGCTGCTGCTCGGACATTGTCTCTTCCACCTTGCCTCGAATCTGGGATTGCAGCTTGGCTACGTCCAGCTCTTTCTTTAGCAGCACGATGACCTTCTCCATGCGCTTCTTAAGTGGCAAGGTTTCCAACACCTCCTGCAATTCCTGCTTGCTGGCCGTCGTCAAGGTTGCAGCAAAATCCGCCAACAAGGACGGTTCGTTGGGGCTGAAGCGGTTAAGAAAGAACTTGAGCTCTTCGGAGTACAACGGGTTGAGCGGCAGCAAATCCTTGATCGTATTGATGATGGCCACTCCGTAGGCGCGAATTTCCTCAGACTCTGGCTTTCCGGGCTCGTTGGGGTACTCGACCCGCACGCGATAGGGCGCGCTTCTGGATAGCCACTCAACGATGCGGAAGCGCCGCTGCCCTTCGGCGATGAATTGGATTTTGCCTTCGTTTTTGACCGGATGGTGCATGCGCACCACCGTTCCGAGCGTATGAAAATCCTGATAAGTCGCTTCATCCGAGTTTTCGGGCTTGGCGAGCACCAATCCAACCAGATGCTGCGGCGTCTCGCCGATGGCTGCCACTGTCTCCAGTCAGGGCGCTTCGTTCATCAATAGCGGTAGCGTCTGGGCTGGGAAGAACGGCTTCTCGGAAAGCGGCAGGAGATATAGCTCATTGGGCCAGACGGCCGGCGCAGGGAGATGGGACCGTGGCACGTCGGAGAGAAGCTCTCCCTCCAAAGGCGATCCATCCGGGCCTTCAACTTTGTTGTTTAGTTCCATGCAGCCAGTATGCGGGCAGATTTGGCTAATTCAAGCGCAAGGTCGCGTCACACGCATTTGCAACTGTGGCACCGGTCCTGCGCGGAACGCGCCGCGTCAGCCAAAATTTAGCCCCATCACGTCTCGTACATCACGCATGGTTTCACGTGCCAACTCCTGTGCTTTCTCGCAGCCATCCGCAATGATGTTGCGCACGAGATGAGGATTGGCCTCGTAGCGCTCCGCTCGCTCGCGCATCGGAATAAGCTCCCTCAGCACCGCATCGATCACCGGCTGTTTGCAGTCCAAGCAGCCAATGCTGGCGCTGGTGCAGCCCTGCATCACCCATTTGCGGATTTCGTCATCGGAATACACCAGGTGGAACTGCCACACCGGGCACCTTTCCGGATTTCCCGGATCGTTTCGCCGTACTCGCGCGGGATCGGTCGGCATCGTGCGAATATTCTTGCTCACTGTGTCTGGGGAGTCGCGCAGGGCGATCGCGTTGTTGTAAGACTTGGACATCTTTTGTCCGTCGAGGCCCGGCATCTTGGCGGCTTCAGTCAGCAGCGCTTCTGGCTCGGCCAAGATCATGCGCCCCCCGCCTTCCAGGTAACCAAATAAACGCTCCCGGTCGCCAAGAGAAAGGTTCTGCGCATCATCGAGCAGCGCATGCGCCTGTTCAAGTGCCATCTCGTCGCCCTTTTCCTGATATGCGTTTCGAGCCTCCCGATAAATGCGGGCCTTCTTGCTGCCAAGCTTCTTGACTGCGGCCATGGCCTTTTCCTCGAAGCCGGGCTCCTTGCCATACAGGTGGTTGAAGCGGCGGCAGATCTCGCGGGTGAACTCGATGTGGGGAACCTGGTCCTCACCCACCGGCACGAGGTTTGCACGATAGATCAAAATATCCGCGCTTTGTAGGAGCGGGTATCCGAGGAATCCATAAGTCGACAAGTCCCGGTCGGTAAGCTTCTCCTGCTGGTCCTTATAAGTGGGCACCCGTTCGAGCCACCCCAATGGCGTCATCATCGATAGCAGCAAATGCAGCTCGGCATGCTCAATGACCCGCGACTGAATGAACATGGTGCTCTG